>JAHFDS010000059.1:19170-20966 GCA_023248855.1 Myxococcales bacterium | reverse complement strand
ATTGACGGCGCGCTTCCGCGGCTCGCCGGCGGTGAAGGTCGGGTGCGTGACCTCGCTCCAGGTCTTGCCCTGGTCGGTCGAGCGACGCAAGGCCGGGCCGAGGTGCCCCGCGCTGGTCGCCATGAGCAGCGTACCCGCCGCATTACGGACCACGTGGTAGACGAGGTTGCCCAGGAAATGCGGCCCCTCGAGCTGCCAGCGCCGACGGTCATCCGAGACGAGCTTGAAGGCACCCTTGCGGGTCCCGATCCACAGCACGGTCATGCGTCCCTCCGGAGCGCGGACTCTACCCAGAGGGCGCGGGGGCCGACAAGGGGCCCACGCACCGTGACCACGGGGGCCTTCGTCGCCGCGGGTGGCCCCAGCGCCTCCGATGAGGACGCCGGGCCCGAGCAGACCTCTACCTCACCCGGCCTTGGCATCGCCAGTTTCCTTCACAATCGGCGGCTCGGATTGCAGCTTGGTCGCCGCCCGCAAGGCGCGGGCGACCGGTCGGCGTGTGCGCTTGCCGCTCGCCTTGGCCGCCTTCGGCGGTGGGGGCGTGACGCCAATCGCCCGCTGAGACAGACGAAGCAGCGCCTGGTTGCGCGCACAGCTTCGCTGCAGGCGCTCGACCTCGGCGCGGAGGCGGGCGGCCTCGCGCTCGGGGCTCGCCCGAGGACCGCGAGCACGCGGCTCGCACGCGCCCACGAAGCCCTGCAATGCGCGGGTCTCGAGCGCGTAATACCGCGGCAATGACACTCCTAGCAGTGCCGCGGCATCGGTCGGCGTGCGAAAGCCGGCCAGCACCTCCAGGAGCACCGCCGCCAGCCGCCGGGCCTCCGGGCTGCCACCGGTCACGCTCGGGCCGGTCGGGCCCGGACGACGCCCTCGCTTCGCGGCCGGCTCGTCGCTGCCATTGCTGACGCCGTTGCGGGCCTTGCTCACGATCGTCTCCAGGGAGCTGTCGCCAGCACCTCGGCCAGGCCCTCATCCAGCGGCGATGCTCCCGGCGCGCGCTCGGCCTCGTGGTCCAGGTAAGACGGCGGCGAGCCCTCGGGCGCAACAGGCTCGGGCAACGAGGGCGACGCCGGCGGCGCAGGCGATGCAGTTGGTGGAGCGTTCAAGTCGATCTCCTGCCGCGGCTCGCCGTCGCGCGTGAGGTAGACGCGCTCCCCCTGCGCATGCACTGCAAAGCTGCGGCCGCCCGCTTGGCCGGTGAGGCAGAAGGGCTCCTTCGGTGCGCCATTGCGCGCCAGCTCGAGCGCGTTCTTCGCCACCCGCGCCTCGAGCGCCCGGCGCACCTCCGTCGCCATGCCGAAGTAGCGATCCGCCGGTACCAGCCCGTCGATGCCCTGGTGTGGCCGATGGAAGTTGTAATGGTCGATGAAGTGGCCGATGCGCTGCCGCGCGTCCTCGAGGTCTACGAACACCGCCGTCTCCACGCACTCGCGCCAGAGCGCAGTGTCTCTTTCGTCGTTCATCTCGATCCTCCTTTGCGGCTCACCCGCAGCTGGAGGAGCTCGAGTTGCTCTCCCTATTTCAGGCCTCGTTCAGACGATCATTTCGGGGAGGACGACAGCTGGCAGGTGCGTCTGCGCACCGGGGCCGGCGGCATCCAGAGTGGGCGGCTCGGAAGCCGGCCACGAGGGCGTACGGTCGATTCGACTCTGATCCGCCTTGCGCCGGCAGCCCGCAGCCGGCAGCCTCCCTTTCTCCCTTGACAACGCCCGCCACTGGTATACCAATTGGTCATACCAGTTGGTCTTACCGCCATGCCCCCCTCCGTCTTCGACCAGATCCTCGCCAGCATCGTG
>JAHFDS010000059.1:0-19160 GCA_023248855.1 Myxococcales bacterium | reverse complement strand
CCAGCCGCCCCACGTTGCGGGAGGCGCTCAAGCGCCTCGAGCAATGGAACCTCCTGTCCACGCGGCGCGGCTCGGGCGCCACGGTGCGCGATCTGCGCAAGGACGCGACGCTCGACGTCTTGCCCGCGTACCTGCGCTTCGGCGCGGCCGCGCTCGGGCCCGAGCGCCTCGGGCGCGTGGTCGAGGACGTGCTCCGGCTGCGCCGGGGGCTGGTGGTGGAGACGGTGCGCACGCTCGGCGACCGCCTGGGCCCGGGCTCGCTCGACGGGGCGCGGCGGGCGCTGCACGCCTCGGCGACGCTGCGCGGCCAGCGCGGCTTCGTGGCGGCCGACCTCGAGGTCATGCGCCAGGTCTTCTCGGCCGCCGACTTCCTGCCCGGCCAGTGGCTGCTCAACTCGATCCAGCGCATCTACGTCGAGATCGGCGAGCTCGTCACCGCCCGCACCGTGGTCCCCGAGGACTACATCCCCGCCCACGAGGCCGCGTTCTCCGCGCTCGAGGCCGGCGACGTCGAGCGCGGCGCCCGGCGCCTCGGCGACTACCTCACCGCGCACGACGAAAACCTCCTCGGCGCGCTCGGCCTTTCCCCCTCGAAGCCGAAAAAGGTGCCCCATGCTGTCTGATTTCCGCTTCCGCTCCGGCCAGCGCAAGGCGCTGGCCACGCTCGCCCGGGTGGTGTGCCCGCCCGAGCTGGCGACGCTCGGCGTCCTCGAGGACGTGCTCGAGGAGACCGAGCTCATGGTGCGCGCGCTGCCCGCGTACCTGCGCACCGGGCTGATCGCAGGCCTGACCGCCTTCGACCAGGGATTTCGCCTCTACCCCGGCGCCCACGGCAAGCGCTTCGCCGACGCCAGCGACCTCGCCGTGGCCGAGCACTACTACGAGAGCTGGCACCATAGCGCCCTCGCCGTGCAGTTCCAGTTCGCCAAGGCCATCAAGGGCCTGGTCTGCTTCTCCTACTACGAGCACCCGCGCGTCCTGGCCGCGCTCGACGTGCACGGCGACCAGTGGATCGCCAAGGTGGCCAAGGACCGGCTCGCCAAGTACGCCGAGGACGTCCGTCGCGCCGACGCGGAGGTGACCCAGTGACCAGGAACGGCTCGGCCGCACGCGCGCTGGTGGGCGGCGAGATCCTCGGCCGCGCACAGATCGACCGCGACATCGAGGTCGACTGCGACGTGGTCGTCGTGGGCTCGGGCGCCGGCGGCGCCGTGGCGGCCGCGGAGCTGTCCGAGGCGGGCCTGTCCGTCGTGGTCATCGAGGAAGGCCACCACTGGAAGACGGAGGACTTCTCGTTTCGGCCCGGGCAGGCCATCCGCCGCATGTACCGCGACGCCGGCGCGTCGATGACCATCGGCAACGTCCCGGTGATGTTCCAGGAGGGGCGCTGCGTCGGCGGCTCCACCGTCATCAACGGGGGCATGTCGTGGCGCACCCCCGAGAAGGTCCTGCGCAAGTGGGTGCTCGAGGATGGTCTGCCGCACATGTCGCCCAAGGACATGGAGCCCTTCTTCGAGCGCGTCGAGAAGCGGATCCAGGCGCACCACCAGGACCCCGAGTCGCTCGGGCGCGACACGTTGCTCTTCTCGGGCGCGGCCAAGCGCCTCGGCTACAAGACCCTCGACAACATCCGGAACCAGGTCCACTGCGCCGGCTCGAACAACTGCGCGTGGGGCTGCCCCACCGGGGCCAAGCGCTCGATGCTGCTCACCTACGTGCCGCGCGCGGTGTCGCGCGGCGCCCGCATCTTCTCGGATTGCCGCGTCCACAAGATCCTCAAGAAGGGCAAGCAGGCGCTCGGCGTGGAGGGCCGCTTCCTCCACGAAAATGGCCGCCCTTCGCACAAGCTCACCGTGCGCGCCAGGCTCACGGTGGTCGCCGGCGGCTCGGCGCAGACGCCGGCCCTGCTCTGGCGGAGCGGCTTCCGCTCGCCGTCCGACCAGCTCGGCAAGAACCTCACGCTGCACCCGAACGGCAAGGTCATCGGCATCTTCGACGAGGAGGTGCGCGGCTGGACCGGCGTCCACCAGGGCCACCAGGTGCGCGAGTTCATCGACGAGGGGTTCCTCATGACGGCGGTCAACGTGCCGCCGTCGGTGATCGCGATGACGACGCCGTACCACGGGCGCGTGCTCGGCGACGTGATGCGGCAGTACAACCAGATGGTCGTCGCGGGCATCCTGGTCGAGGACACCACGACCGGCCACGTCAAGGTCGCCCCGGGCGGCCGGCCGTTTCTGTTCTACGACGTCACCGACATCGACGTCGCGCGCATCAAGCGCGGCCTCTCGCTCGTGTGCGAGGTGCTGTTCGAGGCGGGCGCGAAGAAGGTCCTCTTGCCATTTTCGCACCTCGGCGAGCTGCAGAGCCCCGATCAGGTGCGCCGCATCTTCGAGGTGCCGATCCCCAAGCGCGAGATGGAGATCTTTACCGTGCACCTCATGAGCACGTGCCGCATGAGCGGCGATCCGGTGCGCAGCGTGTGCGACGAGTGGGGCCAGTTCCGCGACGCGACGGGCCTGATGATCTCCGACGCCAGCATGTTGCCGGGTCCGATCGGCGTCAATCCCATGGAATCCATCCTCGCGGTGGCCACGCGAAACGCCCTGCACGTGCTCGAGAACCCCGGGAGGTACCTTTCATGATCACGCCGACCCCAACGCATACGCCTCGGCAGATGTCTTGCCCGGGTGAGCCGGTCGGTTCGCCGGCGGGCGCCGGGCCCTCGGCGCGCTATCTCCTGCTCCAGCAGGCCTGCCTCGAGGACCAGGAGAAGATGATGCTGCGCGGCGAGCGCCCGGATCTCGAGGCGCTCGCGGAGCACGAGTACCGCGGCTTCAACTACACGCCGATCGCGCCGCTCCTTGGCATCCGGAAGTTCATCAAGGGCTTCGTCCGCCAGGACGGCCCCGCCGGGCCGAGCTACAGCGGCTACAACCTGCCGACGCAGCAGAACGAGCCGTCGGCCGAGTGGCACGGCAAGCCCGACGACGCGCGTGCACGCCGCTTCGGCTTCTATGCAGCCCTGCCTGTGGACGCGCGCAGCCGTGACAACGTGTACCTGAACGCGGTCCTGCTCGACTACGGCAAGGGCCCGAACCCCGCGCTCGACCCGAGCCGGACGCTGCGCGACTACCTCGTCCGCGTCGATCCGGGCAGCGATCTGCTCCTATGCGGCAAGGCCTACCTCGCGCTCGGCCCCGCCCGCGTCCCGGTCGGCTGCTTCCTGCTCGAGCGACTGCGGTAGCCCTAGCGCGAGGGGGGCGCCTCGGGCATGAACGCGAGGTAGTCCTTCTGGATGCGCGGCTCGTAGGACGCGAGCAGGGCGTCCACGCGCTCGCGCGAGGGCGAGACCACCACCAGGCCCACGTGGTCCTTGAGGTCGATGCGCTTTCTGATCTCGGGGTCGTCGAACTGCGCGGTGTCCGGGTGGGTCTGCCGGCAAAGCGCGAGCACGAGGCCGCCATGGTCCTTGCGTGCCGGCGGCACCTGGTAGTCGGTCTCTCCCTGGCTCATCTCGAGCTTGGCCCACTCCGCCCACAGGCAGACGCCGGTCGTCGCCTCGACGAGGTCGTAGATGTGCGCGCCGCCGACGCGCGCCGCGGTCTCGAGGAAGTACAGGTGCCCGTCCTGGCCGCAGATGAACTCCATGTGCGTGACGCCGTGTCGAAGGCCAAAGTGTCCGCACACCTCGCGGTGCATGGCCAGGAGCTCCTTCTCCAGGGTGCCGCCGCGCTCGACCGTGGCCGTCGCGAAGATGCCGCCGCCCTTGGCCACGTCCATCAGCGGCCGCCGGTACTGGTGCGCCTGGGCGAACAGCACGCGGCCGTCCTGGCTGATCGCGTCGACGTGGCAGACGTCGCCCGGCACGAAGCGCTCGATCAGCCACTTCGAGCGATCGTCGCCGAGCTCCTCGATGAGCTTCCACAGCGCCGCCCGGTCGTGGAACTTCTTGATGCCGAACGAGTTGGCCGCCGAGCGCGGCTTGATGAGCCAGGGCGGCGGGATGCGGTCCAGGTACTCGTTGATTCGCTCGTCATTGAGGGCGTGCACGAAGTCCGGCACCTTCACGCCGCGTGCGTGGCAGCGCTCGCGCATCGCGAGCTTGTCGCGAAAGTAGTGGCTCGTGGTCTCACCCATGCCCGGGATGCGCATGTGCTCGCGCAGGGTGGCCGCCATCTCCACGTCGTAGTCATCGAGCGGCGCGATGCGATCGATCTGGCGCGAGCGCGCGAGGTACGTGACGCCGCGGATCACCATGTCGCGCTCGAACAGGGTGGGCAACGCGAACACCTCGTCGCAGGCCTGCCGGTTCCACGGCTCGCCGAGCAGCGACTCGCGCGTCACGAGGATGACCCTCCAACCGGCCGCCTTGCAGGTCTCGAGGAACTGGTTGCCCTTGTAGTAGCTGGAGATGCACAGGATCGTCGGGGCGCCCATCCGTCCATCGTCGCCCGCGGGGCCTTGGCCTGTAAAGGACGGCCACCGGAGGGGAGATCGGCTACGTTCCGCGGATGGTCGCGCCCCAAGCCTTCCCGCCCGGATCCCCGGACTTCGTCTCGTTCCTGCCCGATCGCGTCTGGTACCTCACCGTCGACGGACAGGACATGTGGTGCCGGCGGCCCTACGCGTTCTTCTTCTCGTCGCCCGAGGCGGCGAGCCGCTTCGCCCTGGCGATGGACAGCACGTTCCCGCTCGTGCCGATCGGCGTCGCCTCGAAGGAGCTCGTGAGCACCGACGGCGTGGCCGCGCTGCGGTCGCTGCTCGTCACGCGCGTGTTCCTCGATCCCGAGATCGACCCGACGACCGGCGACGTGTTCGGCCAGATCCTGCGCTTCGAGGACGTGCAGTGACCCCCAAGGCCGCCCGCGCGCTTTGTGACGAGGCCTTCGACTTCGCGTGCACCCGCCCGCTCGGGGACTTCCTCGACCCGGACGAGATCCTCGGGGCCATCGACACGCTCGCCACGCCGGCCGCGGTGGGCGTCCTGCAGCGCCGATTCCTGCTGCCGGCGCGGGGGCGCCTGCTGGCCGTCGCGAGGGCGAGCGCGGTGCCGCTCGGGGCCTGGCTTCCGGGGCCGATGCGGGACGCGCTCGCGAGCCTGCTCGGCGCGCCGGCGAAGGTGCCGAGAGCCGTCGTCGCCGAGCTCGAGTCCTCGCCCGAGGTCAAGGAGGCAGTGCGCGCGATGCTGCTCGAGTCGCTGACCGCGGTCGTGCGCAAGGCCACGAGCGGCGGCAAGGGCGTCCTCGGCTTCGGCGCGCGCATGGCCGGCGCGGCCGGCAAGAGCCTGTTCGGGGGCCTCGGCGAGGAGCTCGGTGCGCGGCTCGAGGAGCGCGTGCGCGAGTTCGTGGACACGGGCACGACCCTGGTCACGCGGCGCATGGGCGAGCGCCTGACCAGCGACGCCACGTCGGCCATGCTCGGCAAGCGCCGGCGGCGCGCGTTCCTCGAATTCGCGGACAAGCCCGAGCGCGTGGTCGGCGAAGCCCTCGGCGCGGTGCCGTGGCAGCTCTTCGACCTGTTCGCGCCCGCGCTGGTGGCCCACAACTGGGCGCGCGCGGAGGTCCGAAAGGCGGTCGAGGCGGAGGTGCGTGCGCAGGTGACAGCCATCGCCGAGGTGCCGCTCGGCACGCTGCTCGAGGAGCTCGGCCTGACCGAGCAGACGCGTGAGTGGCTGCGCGCCCATGGTGCGCCGCTCCTTATCGCCTTCACCAAGGCCCGAGCCTGACAGACCTGACGGCCGGTGCCGACCCCGTGTTCGCAGGCGCCCCGTGTGTGCTAGTGTACGCGCTTCTCTCCCCCGGGGGTTTCATGCGGCTCTGCGCAGGTCTCTTGTTCGCGCTCGTCGGCTGCTCGGGTTCGAGCACTCCGGAGGCGCCGCCACCGCCACCGCCCATCGCCGCGGCGCCCGCAGGAACACCGGCGTTCACCGTGGTCGAGGACCGGGTGTCGGCCGATCGCGACACCGTCGAGGTGCGCGTCGCCGTCACCTCGGTGCCCGAGCGAGAGGAGCTCGACAAGCTCCTGCAGCACCTCTATCGCCAGATGATGACCCGGGCGGGCGAGCCGCTGCAGGTGGCCGCCTTCGTGTTTCCCTCACCCGAGGTCGCACAGAAGAGCCCGGACAAGGGCTGGATCGCGAGCGTCACCAAGAAGCGCGGGGACTTCGGTCCGACGTTCGACAACAAGGTCGAGCTGTCCTTCGGCAAGCAGGTGGCCGCGGTCCTGAACGGCGACACCTTCGCCGGCAACAAGAAGCCGAAGACCGAGATCGACGAGGCGGCCAAGGCGCTCGTCTTGACGCTCCCGTTCGTGGAGCCCGGCAAGGACGAGTGGCGCGCGAGCCTCAACTACGTTGCGGCGGTGACCGACTTCCTCGACTACGCAGATCGTCTGTACGAGAAGGTGCCCGCGCTCGAGAAGCTCACCTTCGTCGGCATGTACAAGGACGGCGAGGTCATCCGCATCAAGGTCGGCTCACGCAAGGAGTGGGACACCGTCGGCGCCCGCGACGTGCACGAGCGCATCGGCGCGCAGCAGGGGCGCGCCTTCGCCGAGCTCTCGATGGGCAAGATGAGCGACGCCGCCGTGGCCAAGGAGAAGGCGGCGCGGGCGAAGAAGGTCTACCAGGAGGCCCTCAAGCGACTGCCTGCCGGCGCCGTCACGGTCTCGAAGAAGCTCCAGTAGGCTGGTCGTCCTAGCCGGCGAAAAAACAGAAGCGGATCGAGCCCGGATGGGGATCCTGCTCGGTCGGTACGCGCTCCGCGCCACCGAACCCAGTCTTTCGGCATTCGAGCCCCTGGCGGCAGTCCTGCCCGCTGCCGCAGGTGCGCATGCAGAAGCGACGCTCGTTCGCCCGCGGCACGCACAGCGCGTCGCTCGTGCAGTGCTCGTTGGCTTGGCAGCCGCTGTCCCTGCCGGCGGACTCCTCGGACGGGTTGCAGCTGCGGGTCGCGAACTCGACGGGGAAGAAGCGGACGCAGGTCGAATCCTCGGGACAGGTCCTGGCGTCGCAGCCCTCGATCGTGCAGTAGCCGTTCTTGCCGCTCGTCGCGTCGATGCATTGGCGCGTCCCGTCGGTGGCGCAGTCCACGTTGACCGCGCACTCGTCGCCGATGCTGCGCCCGCACGCGGGCGAAAACGCCGTGACGGCGAGCGCCAGCATGGAGATCCGGAATGTTCCGACGACGCGCACGGCGCGAATAGAGCACACCGCCGAACCTGCTACAATCCCAACGGTCGGCGATGTTGACGCTCCTGACCACCAACAACTCGGCCCTGCTCCGGCAGATCGCCAACGCGAGCTTCGAGCGCGCCGGGGTCACGCCCATCGTGGCAGAGAGCGCCGAGCAGGCGCTCGACCTGGCGCGCAAGCACCACCCACGGATCGCCGTCCTCGACGCGGACCGGCCTGACCTCGATGGCTTTGACCTCTGTCGCCGTATGAAGGAGGACCCGGAGCTCCGCCGTACCCGCATCATGCTGGTGTTCGAGGGTGTGCTCGACCGGCCGCGGCTTTTGCGGCTGCAACGCGCGTCGTGCGACGACCTGTTCTCCTTGCCGGCGCCGTTCGGCGAGCTCTACCAGCACGTGGCCCGGCTGTGTGGTCTGCCGGCTCGAGCCAGCCGCCGCATCGCCCTCGAGCTGCGCGCGGAGCTCGAGAGCGGCGCGACCCCGATCCACGGGCGCGTCGTCAACCTGTCCCGGGAAGGCGCCCGGGTCGAGCTCGACCAGCCGTTCACCGCACGTGAGCTGCGCATGCGCCTGTCGCGATCGGACCACGAGCGAGCCGCGTTCGTCCGGGCCCGCGTCGTCCGCGCCGACCCGTTCGGCATCGGCGTGGCCCTGGGCCTTGCCTTCTCGGAGCTCTCGCCAGAGGTCCGGGCGATCGTGGACGATCTCGCCCTGTGGGACGTGGTCGACACCGATCTCGGCCAGCAGGTGCTCCTGCAAGGCGATTTCACGGAGCGCACCGACTTCGGCTCGCTGCTTTCGAACCTCGCCAGCGGCACGGGGCCGGTCGAGATCGACCTGTCGGCGGTCCGCTACATGAATTCCTCCGGCGTTCGCAACTGGATCACCTTTCTCCGCCGGCTCGAGGGCCAGCGCAAGGGCTCGCCCATCGGGTTCGTGCGCTGCTCGGTGGGCTTCATCTCGCAGGCGGGCATGGCGCCCGAGGTGCTCGGTGGCGCGCAGGTGGTGTCGCTGTGGGCGCCGTACCACTGCGACGCCTGCAACCAGAGCGAGGAGCGCCTGCTCCAGGTCGCGGCGCTGCTCCAGCCCATCGACGCGGAGCCCGCCGAGGCCGCGCCCGTCGGTGCCAACGTCGTCTTCCCGGCCGGCCGGGGCGTGCGCGTCGAGCCTCCGCGCTTCTCCTGCGGGTCCTGCCCCGGAGAGCTGGTCTTCGACGAGCTGCCGGAGCGCTACTTCGCGTTCCTGAGCGCCACCGGCTAGTGCCGTTCCCAGGGTTTTCCCCTTAACCTCTCTGGCCCATGCAGAAGCGTGAGATCGACGCGGAAATCGCCCGGCTCGAGGCGTCCTTTGCCAGATCGGGCGCCGGGTACGGCTCCAGTGGGTGCGAGGGCAGCGTGTCCTGCCAGTTCTGCGAGCGCTGCAGCGATTGCACCCGATGCACCCGCTGCAGCACCTGCGAGGGCTGCGTCGAGTGCACCAACTGCGCGGAGTGCATCGCCTGTCGCGGCTGTACGCAGTGCCAGCTGTGCCGGAGCTGCGAACGGTCAGCCTACCTCGTGCGCTGCTTTGCCTGCATCGAGTGCACCTACTGCTTCGGCTGCGTGGGGCTGTCCGGCCAGGAGTTCCACATCTTCAACGTGCCGTGCTCGCGCAAGGAGTACTTCGCGCGCCTCAAGGAGATGGCAGGCCGGTGATCCGGTGAGGCGAGGGGGCACGGAAGGGGAGACGGCGCCGTGAGGGCCGTGGTCCAGCGCTGCAGCCGGGCGGAGGTCCGGGTGGCCGGGCACGTCCTCGGGCGTATCGCCGTGGGCTTCGTCGTGCTGCTCGGCGCGGGCGAGGGGGACTCGGACGACGACCTCGCGTACGTGGTCGAGAAGATCGCGACCCTGCGCGTGTTCGCCGACGCCGAGGGCAAGATGAACCTCGCCCTGACCGACGTGGGCGGCGCTGTGCTCCTCATCTCGCAGTTCACGCTCTATGGCGACTGCCGCAAGGGGCGTCGGCCTTCCTTCGTGCACGCGCTCGAGCCCGGGGCGGCGCGTGCCTACTACCTGCGCTGTGCCGAGGCGCTCACCGCGCGCGGCATCCCGGTCGAGACCGGTGAATTCGGCGCCATGATGGACGTGGATCTCGTCAACGACGGCCCGGTTACGCTGCTCATCGACTCGCGGAAGACGTTCTAAGTGACCGGTCGCAATTCTGCCGGGCAGCACTAGTGCCGCGGATGCGGCTTGGCATCCGGGTGGCCACTCTGTTGTGCGCGCTGATGGCGTCGCGGGCCGTCGCGTCCGTGCCGGACCTGTTCGGTCTCGGTGCGCGGACGCCAGGCATGGCCGGGACCGGCATCGCCGGGTCGAACGGCTGGGAGGCGGCTTACGGCAACCCGGGGGCGCTTTCGGCCGAGGCCGGCCGGCGCCTGACGCTCGGCTACGTGTTCGGCCACTTCGGCACCTCGATCGACGGCGCTTCGCACGTGCCCGAGGACACGCACGCGGCCGTCATCGGCGCGACGCTGCCGCTGCCGCTCGGCGGCTTCATGAAGGACCGCATGGTGCTGGGCCTCGGCTTCGTGCTGCCGGCAGGCGTCATCACCCGTGCGCGCGTGCCGACCGATGACGAGGCGCGCCTGGCGCTGCTCGACACCCGCACGCAGGTCGTCGGCATCGACGTGGCCGCGTCGATCCGTGTGCACGATCGGGTCTCGGTGGGCGGTGGCGTGCTCGCGCTGGCCGCGCTCAAGGGTCGCATCCAGCTCTCGGCCGACGCGGCCGGGCGCATCGGGGCGCTCTCGAACCAGCAGCTCGTGGCCGACTACGCCCCGCTCGCCGGGGCGCTCGTGCGCGTCACCGACACGCTCGAGCTGGGGGCGGTGTTCCGGGGCGAGAGCCGCGCAGGCTTCGACGTGGCGGTGGACAACCAGCTCGGCGACAAGCTACCCCTCGGGCTGCCGGTGCTGCACGTCACCGGCGTCGCCCAGCTCGATCCCATGCAGGCGGGGGCGGAGGCCGCGGCGCACATCGGGCGCACGATGATCGTCGGCGGGGTTACGTGGAAGCACTGGAGCGCCTTCCCTCGGCCCACTGAGAAGCCGAACCAGGCCTCCCCCGAGCCGCCGGCGCCGGGCTTCTCGGACACGGTGGTGCCTCGCGCCGCGCTCGAGCACGGCCTGCCCACGACGCTCGGCGAGCTCTCGCTCCGGGGCGGGCTGTGGTTCGAGCCGACCCCCGCGCCCGAGGGCACCCCCTACCTCGACAACCATCGCGTCGCCGGGACCGTCGGCGCGGGCCTGCGCGCGCCACCGTTCCAGCTCGATGTCTTCTACCAGCTCCACGTGCTCGTGCCGCGTACACGCAGCGGCGGCTCGCTCCACGTCGCGGGCCTGACCATCGGAGTGGACCTGTGAGGCGCGCCGTTCCGATCGTGGCCCTCGTGCTCGCCTCAGGCGGCGCCGCTTTCGCCAACCCGCTCGATGTGTTCGGCCTCGGCGCACGGGCGCAAGGCCTGGCCGGGGCCCATACCGCCGCGACCACGGACTCCTCAGCCAACTACTACAACCCGGCAGCGCTGGCCGCGGTGCCCGAGAAGCTGCAGATCGACGTGGGTTACCAGGTCGCCACGCCCTCCCTCGCGCTGGGCGGCAAGGATCAGCACGTGGACGCGACGGCCGGCATCGCGACCGGCCTGGTCGCGCCGGGAGACCTGGGCCGGCTGCACTTCGCCTTCGGGGTGGCGCTCTTCCTGCCCGACGAGCGCGTCACGCGCGTGCGCTCGCTGCCCGCCCAGGCCCCGCGCTTCATCTACTACGACAACCGGCCGCAGCGCATCTTCCTGGGCACGAACCTCGCGGTGCGCGTCCTGCCAGGCCTCTTCGTCGGCGGCGGAATGGCCTTCATGTCGCGCACCAAGGGCGACGTGATCCTGCGCGGGCGCGTCGGCTTTCCCGACGCCGAGGACACCGAGCTGCGACTCGGCCTCGACGTGGATCTCGTGGCCGTACGCTATCCGCAGGCCGGCGTGCTCTGGCAGCCGCGCGACTGGCTGCGACTCGGCCTCTCGTACCGGCACGAGTTCCAGCTCGAGCTGGATCAGGGCTTCGTGGTGCGCGGCAACGTGGGGCCGAAGCACGACGATCCCGTCCTGACCGACGGCTACCTGGCGGTGCGCTCGATCTCGACCGATCTCTTCCAGCCCGCGCAGGTGACGCTCGGCGCCTCCGCCGAGCTGCCCGCGGGCCTGCTCGCCACGCTCGATCTGCAATGGGCCCGCTGGTCGCGCTTCCGGACGCCGGGCTCCATGGTCAGGCTCGACTACGACCTCAAGGACTTCAACTCGCTCGTGATGCTGCCGACGGCGCAACCGCTCGGCCCGGCCGGCTTCCGGGACGTCCTGTCGCCCCGTGTGGGCGTCGAGAAGCGCCTGGGCCTTGGCGCACACGCGATGTTCTTCCGCGCGGGCTACGCGTTCGAGCCCACGCCGGTGCCCGAGCAGCGCGGCGAGACCAACCTCGCCGACGGTGACAAGCACCAGGCTTCGTTCGGGCTCGGAGCCGAGCTCGAGGCCGTCCACGAGGCCGCCCCGCGCCACGTCACGCTGGATGTCAGCCTCACGCGCATCTGGGTCTCGCGCGTGCAGGCTCGGAAGCTCGATCCCGCGAACGACGTCGGCGACTGGGTCGCCGATGGTCACCTCTGGTCGAGCAGCGTCACCTTGCGGGTGGGGTTCTAGTGCCGCTCGTCAGAAGTTCGACCGGAGTAGAGTTGTGGATTGGCGGGCCGCACTAGCGTGAGGTCCGGCGTGGACGTAATGGTCAGCGCTCGCGTCCTGTGCGTCCTTGGGTGCGCGCTCGCGGGCTCGAGCTGTGCGCTCGGGGCGGAGGAGACGCCGCTCGGGGGAGATCGCCCCACGCGCGGGGCGGGGCCCTTTGCGCCCCTTGCCGCACGGGATGGGGGCGTCGGCCCGCCAAACGCCCCGTTCGTGCTCACCGAGACCGGAAGCGACCTCTCCGAGCCGACGGCATTGCCGCGCGCGAGCGGTGGGTGGATCCTCTACCTTGCGCGCGATCCGTCGCCGATGCGCGACGGCCAGGGCAGCACGATTCGCCGCGTGGAGCTCCCGCCGGCCTTCGCGCCCGCGGGCGTGCCGAGCGACGTCCTGGCACCCGATCAGCCGTGGGAGGCCGGTCGCGTGGCGGCCCCGGACGTCAAGGTCGTGCTCGGCACCTTCGTCCTCGCGTACGAGGCCGGACCGGCGGACGCGCCGGTCGTCGCCACGGCGACCAGCGCCGAGGGCGTCTCCTGGCAGAAAGCCGGCCCGCTCGGTCCGGGACGGACGCCGGCCTGGATCGGCGAAGCGCTCCTGGTGGAGCGCGACGGCGGCCTGGTTCGCCTCGCTCCCGATGGCACCGCCGAGGTGGCGCTGGCGAAAGGGCGCTCCCCCTCGGTTCGGCCCTCTCCGCAGGCGACCGGGCGCTTGCTCCACGACCTCTTCTACGTCTGCACCACCCCCAAGCAGCAGGCGATCTGCTTCGCCGGCTCGGACGATGGCGTCCATTTCACGACCTCGAGCGGCCCGCCGGCGCTGCAGACGCTCGGACCGGTCGCCGCCCCGGCGGTGGTCGGCTCGGGCCCCGGTACCGTCCTCTTCTACGAGGCCCTGTCAGCCGGCCGCTTCGGGATCGCCGTGGCGACGCTCGGCCCATGACACGCGTTCGAAACCGCTTCCTGGAGTGATGCCGCGGATTCTGCTAACATGGAACGAATGCCGCGTCCGCTGGCGGCTCCGAGCAAGGCGATCGGCATGGGCGCAGGGGAGTCGATGTCCCAGGCGGCGGGTTGCTCGTGAGCATGACGGTCCGCTTCTGGGGGGTTCGCGGATCGATCCCGGTTCCTGGCGCCCAGACCGTTCGCTACGGGGGCAACACCTCGTGCGTCGAGGTGCGTCCGGACGGTTGCGCGCCCATCATCCTCGACGCCGGCACCGGAATCCGCAAGCTCGGCAAGGACTTGTCGAACGCCGAGGAGTTCCTGACCGGCCGCGGCAAGGTGCATCTGCTGATCAGTCACACCCACTGGGACCACATCCAGGGGCTGCCCTTCTTCTCCCCGCTGTACCAAAAGGGCACCCGGCTCTACGTCTACGCCCGCCAGCGCGACGACACGCACCTACGGGCCGTCTTCCAGTCGCAGACCGAGGATCCCTACTTCCCCGTGCCGTTCGACGCCGGGCAGGCCGACGTGTCGTTCCGCGAGCTGCTCGAGGGGGCGCGCTTCGAGATCGGCCCGGTCAAGATCTCGTGTACGCGGCTCAATCATCCGTGGATCGCCATGGCCTACCGGCTCGAGCACCAGGGCCACATCATGGTGTACGTGACCGACACGGCGCCCTTCCGCGACATCCTGTTCGAGAACGAGTACATCAATGCGCCGCCCCAGCCGGGCGAGCAGCTCCGTCCCGACGCCGTGGCCAAGCTCAAGACCATGCGCGATGCGCTCGTGCGGCTGTGCGAGGGCGCCGACCTCGTCATTTACGACACCCACTTCACGCCGGAGGAGTACGCCGAGCGACCGCACTACGGGCATTCGACGCCGTGGGACGCGCTCGAGATCGCACGAGAGGCGGGCGCCCAGCAGCTCGCGCTCTATCACCACGCACCCGAGCGCACGGACGACCAGCTCGATCAGATCGCGCGCGAGGTCGCGCGGGAGGCTGGCTCGATCTCCATCGTCGCGGCCTACGAGGGCATGTCGCTCGAGCTCGGTCGGCGAGCGGGCGTTCCAGGATCGCGCACGGGACCGATCGGCGGAAAGGGTGCCGGCGGGTGAAGATCCAGTTCTGGGGCGTGCGTGGCTCGATCCCGGCGCCCGGCCCGGAGACCGCGGCCTACGGCGGCAACACGTCCTGCGTGACGGTGCGCGCCGGCAAGCCCGAGGAGCTCGTCATCATCGACGCGGGCACGGGGCTCTACGGGCTCGGCCGGCAGCTGGTGCAGGGGCCGTTCGGCAAGGGGGAGGGACGCGGGACCGTGCTGCTGTCGCACGCGCACTGGGACCACATCCAGGGATTCCCGTTCTTCGCGCCGGTGTTCATCCCCGGCAACCGCTTCACGATCTACGGCCCATCTCGCTCGAGCGGCATGCTCGAGGGCATCCTCGAGGGTCAGATGAACCCGCACTTCTCGCCGATCTACACGCTCAAGAACATGGGTGCACAGCTCGAGATCCACGCCGTCGGCGACGGGCAGGCGTTTCGGTCGGGCTCGTTCAAGGTGACCGGTCGGCTCAATCCCCACGGCACCACGAGCGCGCTCGCGTATCGCATCGAGGCGCAGGGGCGCACGTTCGTCTACGCGAGTGACGCTGGCTATCCCGATGAGGGGCCCACGCCCGAGATGCTCGAGCTGTACGCCGACGCAGACGCCCTCTTGCACGACTGCACGTACACCGAGGAGGACTGGCCGGCGCGCCGGGCCCGCGGCTTCTCGTCGGTGGTGCAGGCCGCCGACGTCGCCATCCGGGCACGCGTAGCGCGCCTCGTCATGTTCCACTACGACCAAGATTACGCCGACGCCCAGGTCGACGGGATGGTGTCCGCCTGCCGCCGGCGCCTGGACGAAAATGGCGGTGAGCGCATCGAGCTCGTGGCCGCCCGCGAAGGCGAAGAGCTGGAGCTGTAGCGGGCGCTGGCGGCCGGGCGCTGGCGGCCGCCTAGCGGGCCGTCAGGTAGCCTTCCTGGATCAGCTTGAGGAGCGCGGTGGCGGTCTCGAGGTCCGACAGTCTCGAGCGGTCGAGCAACGCGCGCAGCGACCCCGCGTTCCACGCGCTCTGCAGCGTGTCGAGCTCGGCCGGGGCGAGGCTCGAGAGCGGCGCCTGCAGCGGCTTCGGTAGCTCGAGCGGGGCGTTGTCCCTGGGCAACTTGATCTTGAGGTTGTTGAACTCGTCGAGCTGCCGCATGCCCTCCATCAGCAGGGCCTCGGCGCTCTCCTTGATCTCCTCGAGCACGTCGCGCTCGTCCGGCGGCTCGAGCTCGAACGTCCCAGACTCCCAGGCGAGCAGGCGGAACAGCGCCTTGCGTGGCGGCGTGTCGAAGTTTTCGTCGATGGATGCGTAGTAGATCTGGCCCTTGCGCAGGTAGATTCGGCCGACGCCTCGGTCGCCTCGGATCGAGAGCACGCCGCTCTTCCTGCTCGTGGTGAGCAGCTGGAGCAAGTCGGGCAGCGGGATCTCGTCGATCGCGCCCGACATCGGTCGGCCCTGCGTGGACTGCCGCCTTTGCGATTGCGCCTCGAGGCGGGCGCGCGCCTCGACGTCCGAGACCAGCTGCGAGTGGCCGTCGACGGTGATGACCTTGATGATCGACGTGCCGATCAGGATGCGATCGCCTTCCTTGAGGCGCCCGGACTTGATCTTCTCGCCGTTGACGAAGGTGCCGTTGGTGGAGCCGAGGTCGCTGATGACGAGGTCACCGCCGGTCGTCATGATCTTGGCGTGCTTTCTCGACACCATATCCTCCACGAGGACCATGTCGAGATCGCCGGAGCGGCCGATGATGATCTCGCGCTCCATGCGGAGCGGGAACTCACCGCCCTGATACTTGCCGCTGATGAAGCGCAAGGCGAAGGACTTTTGGGACACGGGTTGCGTTCGCTCCGACGCAAAAGGCTAACCGTGCATCCCCACGCGAGTCAACCGAACTACGCGCCGCGTCAGGCGATCTGTGGCGGCGCGCTACCGCCGAAGGCACCACAGGATGCGCCGGTAGACTTCCTCGGAGACCACCAGGCTCGAGTGTCCGAGCGGCACGCGGATGGCGGTGACGCCTTCCATCTCGGTCGAGGCGAGCGGCGTGACCCAGTCGTCCACGGCGCCGATCGAGTAGACACCGACGTCGTCCGGGATGGCCCCGCGCGCGAGCTCGCGGAGCAAGCCACTTCGGGGCAGGAGCTGCCAGGAGCTCGGCGACAGAAGGCCCATCGTCGCGACCCCGCCCAGGGCCGCCCAGGTGCCCTGCAGCGGCGTCCCCATCATGACCAGGCGACGCACCTTCTCGTGGCCGCCGAGCTTCTTGATGTAATAGAGGCCGATGAGGCCCCCCATCGAGTGACCGACGATGTCGATCTTCTGCACCGGCGTCTGCGCCAGGATCGCCTCGATCTTGCGGTGGATCAGGAAGGCGCTCGCGCGGATGTCGCGCGTGTTGAGCGAGCCGAGGTTGAACGAGAAGACGCACAGGCCATCGGCCAGCATGCGGCGTTCGAGCACGAACATCGAGCCGCGCGTGCCCAAGAACCCGTGGACCAACAGGACCGGCGGGTGCTCCGCGTCGATGCGATCGAAGAACTGACGGCGCCGGATGCGGTTGCCGCGCGCGAGGTGGCGCAGATACGAGATGCCGTGGCCGAGGCCGACGACGCCGGCCTTGATCGGAGCGAGGGAGGTGGGCTTGCGCTTCATGCGGACGGTGCAGGGCAGGGCACCGGAGGCAACTACTCCCCTTCGGGCATCAGGTCGCCACGCGGATCCAGGTTGTACTTCCGGATCAGCTCGCGCAGGTGCTTTCGATCGATCTGCGCCTCGCGCGCGGCCGCGCTGAGGTTCATTTTGTGCCGGCGCATGAGGTCGAGGATGTACTCGCGCTCGAAGTGCTCGACGAGCTGACCCTTGGCCTCCTTGAACGGCAGGTCGGTGCGCACACCGAGCTGGGCACCGCTGGTCTCGTCGGTCGCGAAGGCGTCGTCGAGGTTGATCGACTCGCCGTGCGCGAGCACGCACGCGCGCTCGATGACGTTGCGCATCTCGCGCACGTTGCCCGGCCAGGTGTGGCGCTGCAGGCGCAGCATGTCCTCGGGCGTGACGAGCAGCGGGCGGCCGCCCGGCCGGAGCTGCGAGAAGGTTCGAACGAAGTGGTCCACCAAGAGCGGGATGTCGCTGCCGCGCTCGCGCAAGGGCGGCACCGAGACGCGGATGACGGCGAGGCGGTAGTAGAGGTCCTCGCGGAACGCCTTCTTGGCGATCTCCTCGCGCAGATCGCGGTTGGTCGCGGCGACCACGCGCACGTCGACCTTGTCGTAGGTGTTGGCGCCGACGCGGCGCACGGTGCGCTTGTCGAGCGCGCGCAGGAGCGACGGCTGCATCTCGATCGGCATCTCGCCGATCTCGTCGAGGAAGATGGTGCCGCCGTGCGCCTCGGCGAAGACGCCCTTGCGATCGGTGATGGCGCCCGTGAACGAGCCCTTGACGTGGCCGAACAGCGCCGACTCGACCAGCTCACGTGGGATGGCGCCGCAGTCGAAGACGACGAACGGACCGTCCTTGCGCCGCGAGTGGTTGTGCACCTCCTCGGCGATGAGCTCCTTGCCGGTGCCGGTCTCGCCCTCGATGAGCACGGTCGCGTCGTTGGGCGCGATGTCCTCGAGCAGCGCGAACATGCGCTTCATGCGCACGTCGCGGCCGACCAGCTGGCCGAGGTTGTCGCGCTCGGAGACCTTGGGCTCGACCGCGTCCTCCTGCGGCAGGAACTTGAGCACGGTGCGGCCGAGCTTGATCTCGGCGCCGTAGCCGATCGTGATCTCCTTGAAGCGCGAGCCGCCGATGAACGTGCCGTTCGTCGAGCCCATGTCGCGCACGATCACGTCGTCGCCCTCGCGCTGCGCGGAGACGTGCTTTCTCGAGACGGTCTTGTCCGACAGCACGAGATCGCACGTCGGCGCGGAGCCGAAGTAGATCGGCTTCTCGCCAAGGGGCACCTGCTCACCACGGTCGGGACCCTTGATGACGAGGAAGATGCCGCCCCCGGTCTGCCTGGTGAATGCCGGTGCTTCGTCGAGCAGGCTCGTGACGTTCGTGTCGCGCAGGTTCCGCATGCCTTCCTATCGGGACGCAGCGCGGAGGCTAGCGGCGACCCGGCACCGACACTTTAACCTCTTCTCCCGCGCGAACGTGAATCTTCACGCTCGGGCGGTTCGCAGCGCCGGGCCGCACCACCGAGAGGCTGTGGGCGCCGGGCCGGACCGGGATGCGCGGGTCGGACGAGATGGCCCCGGTCTCGCGGCCGTCCAGGTACACCGCGCCGGTGGCGCCTCCCGTCACGGTCACGAAGCCCCAGTCGCGGCCGGCCGCCTCGGGCTTGAGGAAGGCCGTCAGCTGGTCGTTCGATTTGCCCTTGAGATCGAACAGCGCCGTCCACGCCTGGTAGCCCGGTTTCTCCACGCGCACGCGCTGCACGGCGTCGCGTGGAACCTGCTTGAGCTCGCACGGGGTCTTGCAGACCGTGCGCCCGCCGACGCGCACGAGGGCCTCGCTGGGCGACGACTCGACCACCAGGCGGGCCCCCTTCTTGGCGCCGAGCGCGGCGGTCGTCGGCAGCTCGCTCGTGGGCTCCTCCGCCCGCCGATCGTCCCCGCGCGGCTTCTGCTCTTCGACCCGCGGCTTTCCGTCCTCGCTTGGCTCGAGCCTGGCCTTGGCGCCGGGCTCCCCGGCCGCCGGCTTGGGCAGCGTCTCGACCTTGACCCGCGGCGCTTCCTTGCCCGGCTCCTTCGCCACCGGCTCGGGGCCTGGCCGGATCGCCTGCTCGCTGCGCTCAGGCTTGTCGGCCGCTGGCCTCGCGACCGCCGCCTCGTCCAGGCCGGGCCGCACGAGCTCGTCCGGCTCGGCACCCACGTTGGCGCCAGCGAAGGCGCCTGCCACGATCGCGGCGGACAGGATGACGAAGGTGAGCACGCCGCTCGCACGCGCGGGCCGCCTGGCGCGGGTCTCCTGTGCAGGCGGGGGCGAAAGCACCGCCGGGGGCAGCGGCCGCGCGATGGTCTCGGCGCCCTCGGCGATCACCGACGGTTCGACCGGCGGCGGCGGCGGCCGCGAGCTGCGGCGCTCCGAGGCCGGGGGGTTCGACGGCGGCCGGGAGGGCGGATCGAGGCGCGCTCGCGGCGGCGACTGGTCGCGGCGACCGCTCGGGCCGCTCGGCTGCTCGCG
>JAHFDS010000416.1 GCA_023248855.1 Myxococcales bacterium | reverse complement strand
TACTCGACCCGTGCTTGCCATCGTCCCGGTCGGGGGATACCCTCGTACTACCGTGGCGGAACCACAGGCGCAGGCCGCGCAGGGCCCGTACGGCGACGACCAGCTCATCGGCCGCGCGGTGGGGAACTATCGCGTCACCCGGGTGATCGGCGAAGGGGGCATGGGAAGGGTGTATGAGGCCATACACCCCGTGATGGGACGCAAGGTCGCCGTCAAGGTCCTGCTCCAGGAGTTCTGCCAGCACAAGGAGGTCGTGTCTCGCTTCTTCACCGAGGCGCGCGCCGCCCACGAGATCCACCACCCGAACATCGTGGACGTGCTCGACCTCGGGCACCTCGAGAGCGGCGTGCCCTACATCGTCATGGAGCTGCTCGACGGCAAGCCCATGTCGAGCGTGCTGCAGGAGTCGGGCGTGTTCAACCCGCAGCGCGTCGCCCGCATCGCCGCGGATTGCGCGCGCGCGCTGGCGGCCGCGCACGCCCACGGCATCATCCACCGTGACCTCAAGCCCGACAACATCTTCCTCGTCCCCGGCTCGGACACCGGCACCGGCGAGAAGATCAAGATCCTCGACTTCGGCGTCGCCAAGCTGACCAGCGACAGCGCGACCTCGGCCACGCACAAGACGATGGCCGGCACGCTCATCGGCACGCCCTTCTACATGTCGCCCGAGCAGTGCCAGGGGCGGGCCGACATCGATCACCGCACGGACGTCTACGCGCTCGGCGCGATCATGTACGAGATCCTCACGGGGCGGCCGCCCTTCATGGGTCAGAGCTTCGGCGAGATCCTGATCGCGCACTCGACGCAGCCGCCGCAGCCCCCGTCCCAGCTGCGCGCCGGGCTCGCGCCGGGCCTCGAGGCCATCGTGCTGCGCTGCCTCGAGAAATCGCCAGCGAACCGCTACGCCAGCATGGACGAGCTCGGCACCGCGCTCGATCACTGGATGGCCAACGCGGGCCCGGTCGGTGGCGTCACGGGCACCACCGGCCAGCACGATCTCTCGAAGATGGCGCTCGACTCGACCAGCATGCTGACGCCGTCGCAGATCTCGACGAGCGCCTCGCCGTCGTCGTCGTCGCTCGAGGTGGCGACGGGTCCGGGAGCGCCCTCGAGCGCCGGTGTCGGTGCCGCCTCGGCGCCCGGGCTGACCGGCTTTCAGGTCTCGACGCCGCCCAAGTCACGGGCTGGGCTCGTGGTCGGCTCGATCCTCGCGCTCGGCATCGTCGGTGGCGCCGTGGGATTCACGCTCACGCGTCAGCCGGCACCGCCGCCTCCGCTCCCGGTCGTCGAAAAGCCGCTGCCGCCACCCCCGGTGGCCCCGAAGTTCGTCGACGTGGTCGTGACCACAGTTCCCACCCAGGCGCGGGTCGTGGACGTCGCATCGGGCAAGCCCATCGGCATCTCTCCGACCAAGGTGGCGGTCCGGCAGGGCGACAAGGTGGCGGTGCGCCTGGAGAAGGACGGCTACGCACCGCTCGAGAAGGTGCTCGACTCCGACATGCTGGACGTGGTGCAGGCCACGCTGATCAAGCTGCCGCCGGCCGAGCTGCCGCCCCCGCCGGTGCAGCCGAAGGGCAAGCGCCCGAGGGGCAAGGTCCCGGTCGGCAAGCCCGAGGTCGAGAGCAAGCCCGAGAAGAAGCCGGACAAGCCCAGGATCAAGGACGAGATCGAGAAGCCCTCGTTCGTCGACTGACCGCGACTCCGAGCCCCCGCTGGCCCGCCGGTGTTCGACTTCGGTGACGGAGTCGGGCTAGACTACCGTCCTCCGCATGCTGGCAACCCCTGCATGCGCGAGGTCACAGGCCCAACGGGGTCAAGAGTGGGGAACGATGAAGACTAGGACTGGACCAAGGCGGAAGCGTGGCTTTCCGGCGGCGGTGCGTGCTCTTGCAGGGGCGGTCGCGCTGATCTTCGCCGGCACGCAGCTCGGCAGCGTGGCCTACGCGCACCGGCGCGGCGACAAGGAAGACAAGGAGAAAGCCGCCGCCCACTACAAGGAGGGCAAGAAGCTGTTCGATCTCGGTAAGTTCCCCGAGGCGATCGCCGAGTGGGAGAAGGGCTACGCGGCCAAGGAGGACAAGGCGTTCCTCATCAATCTCGGGCATGCCCACCGCGAGATGGGGAACTTCGACAAGGCCATCTTCTACTACAAGCGCTACCTGGTCGGCATCGACGACAACGCCCCGCAACGGGCGGCCGTGCTCGAGTACATCTCGGTGCTCGAGGCCAAGCGCGTCGAAGCGCAACGCAAGGCCGAGGAGGAGGCCAAGGCCAAGGAGGCGAGGAACAACCCGCCCCCGGACCTGTCGGTGAAGAAGGAGCCCAAGGACAAGCCGCTGCCACCGCCGCCGCCTCCTCCTCCCGAGGAGGGCGGAATCCTCACCAAATGGTGGTTCTGGACGGGCGTCGCCGTCGTGGTGGGCGGTGGAGTCGCGATCGGGGTGGTCGCGAGCAGCTCCGGCAAGGACTTCACCCAGCCGCCATCGAACCTCCCACTGCCCCCCGGCAACATCCTCCGGTTCTAGGAAGGCTCGATCATGACAAGGAATGCCCCCGGCCGCAGGCCGGAACACGCAGGTGGCGCCGGCCGAATGCCGGCTGCGAAGCTTCAGCTGGGCCGCTCCGTGGCGCGCGCGCGGTGGCTGGCGGTCGGACTGCTGCTCTCGTGCGGCGGCGACAAGGGGTTCTCGGTGATCTGGGAGATCAGCCCCCCGGGCAAGGCGTCCGACTGTGGGCCCCCGGACCCCATCGACTCGGTGACCGTGCGCGTGTTGCAGAACGACGGCATGGTCGATGTCTCGAAGCAGATCACGGCCGGGGTCGCGACGTTCTTCCAGGAGCCGGGGGTCACCAACCAGGTCATGGCCGTGGCGAATTCCAGCGCCAAGACGCTCACGCTGGTCGTCGACGGGCTCAAGGCCGACAAGCCGATCACGCAGATCCACGACATGGTGACGGTGAGCGGAACCCAGCAGGTCATCAAGCGGGTCCAGCTGCCGGTCCCACCCCTGCCGGCCAACTTGATGTGCGATCCGCTCGCGACCACGGGTTCGAACGGTCAGAAGTGCATCTACACGATCAAGACGGCTGCCACGATGACCATGCCCCCGGTGTACGAGTTCCGGTGCGGATCGGCCGGCGCCAAGATGCGCGGCGAGCACTGCGGGCTCGACACCGAGTGCAGCCCGGGGACCTTGTGTGGCTGCCTGGGCACGGGCGCCACGCCCCCCTGCACCTGCCGCAAGTTCTGCGAGTCCGGCCAGGACGCCCGGGATTGCGGGATGCCCAACTTCTGCGATGTCGCCGTGCCAGGCACCGTGACGTATCGCCTCTGCCTCGACCCCTGCACGCCGTTCACGACGATGTGTCCCGATTCCGGAGACTGCAAGGTGCTCGGCGGGCTCGGCAAGGTGGCCTGTGTGGCCGTGGGGACGAACAACGAGGGAGAGCGGTGCGCGACCGGGCGCTCCTCGGATTGCGCGCGTGGCCTCGCCTGTTTCCCACCGACCACCACCTGTCAGAAGCAGTGCGACCCGGCGCATCCCTGCATGACCGGCATGTGCATGGGGGGGATCTGCTCGGGAAGCGCTGGGGCGGGTGGCATGGGGGCGGGTGGCATGGGGGCCGGTGGCATGGCGGGTGGGGGCGGCCTGGGTGGGCTGGGCGGCGGCGGCGCCGGTGGCTCCGGCGTTGCGCCGCTCGTCGTCGGCGACGGCTGGTCGAGCGCGCAGCCGTTCAGCTCTGAAGAAGCCTGGCCGCTCCAGTAGAACCGCCATGCGGATCGTCGTCACCGGTGGTGCCGGCTTCATCGGCTCGCACCTGTGTGAGGTACTGCTGTCGCGCGGCGACGAGGTCGTCGTGCTCGACGCCTTCGATGAGACCCTCTATCCGGCCGCCGACAAGCGCGGGCACCTGGCGGCGATGGCCCCGGCACCTCGCCTGGTCGTCGGAGACGTCTGCGATCCGAGCGCGGTGCGGCTGGCACTGGATCCGGCTCCGGACGCGGTGGCTCATCTCGCTGCCCTCGCCGGGGTCCGTCCCTCGCTCCAAGAGCCCTCGCGCTATCTGCGCGTCAACGTGGAGGGCACGAGCACGCTCCTCGAGGCCTGCCGTGCTGCAGGCGTCTCGCGCTTCGTCCTCGCCTCGTCCTCGTCGGTCTACGGGGCGCGCTCCGATCCTCCGTTTCGCGAGAGCGATCCGGCGGTCGCGCCGGTCTCGCCCTACGCGGCCTCGAAGCGCGCCGCGGAGCTGGTGGCCGAGACGCACGCGCGTCTCTACGGGACTGGCCTGGTCGCGCTTCGCCTTTTCACCGTCTATGGCCCCAGACAGCGCCCGGATCTCGCGATTCGCAAGTTCGCCGAGCGCATCCTCGGCGGTCAGCCCATTCCCTTCTACGGCGACGGATCGTCGGCGCGCGACTACACCTTTGTGAGCGACATCGTGGCCGGCATCGTGGCGGCGATCGACCATGCCCGGCCCGGTGGGATCGACACGTTCAATCTCGGAGGCTCGAGGCCAGTGCGCCTGGCAGAGCTTCTGCGAGCGCTCGAGGAGGCGCTCGGGGCGCGCGCGATCCTCGATCGCCAACCCGAGCAGCTGGGGGACGTTCCGTTGACCGCGGCCGACACACGGCACGCCGAGGCGGTCCTCGGCTGGCGCCCGCGCGTGACGCTCGAGGAAGGCCTGGCGCGCTTCGTGACCTGGCTACGCGCCCGGCGATCTGGCTGACCTGGCCTCGATCGAGCTCAGCGGGCGCGGAACGCCGAGCCCACGATGTCGTCGATCGAGACGCGCTGCGCCCGCCAGCCCAGCTCACGCTCGATGCGCTCCGCGCGTGCCACCAGGGCGGGCGGATCGCCCGCTCGGCGCGGGGCGTGCTCGCGCCGGATCGGCTGTCCGATCACGCGCTCTGCCGCCGCGATCACCTCGAGCACGGTGAAGCCCCGCCCGCAGCCCACGTTGTAGACGCGTCCTTTGGCGACGCCGTCGATCTTCTCCGCGGCCGCGAGATGCGCCTCGGCGAGGTCGACCACGTGGATGTAGTCGCGCACGCACGTCCCGTCGCGGGTCTCCCAGTCGGTGCCGAACACGCGCACGGGCCTGCCCGCCGCGTGCGCCGCGAGGACGATGGGCACGAGGTTGAGCGCGAACGGATCGGCGAGCTTTCTCCCCTCGTCGGCGCCGGCGACGTTGAAGTAGCGCAGCGCGACCGTCGACAGGCCATACGCCCTGGCGGCGTCCGCCAGCAGCCATTCGCCGATGAGCTTGGTCGCGCCGTACGGGTTGATCGGCGCGCACGGCGTGTCCTCGTCGACCACCTCGACCGGCGGCACCCCGTAGGTGGCCGCGCTCGACGAGAACACGATGCGCCTGCACTCGCTGGCGCGCATCGCTTCGAGCACCGAGACCAGCCCTCCGACGTTCTCGTGGTAGTAGAGCAGCGGCTCCGCGACGGACTCGCCGACCTGCTTCTTGGCCGCGAAGTGGATGACCGCCTCGGGCCGGGCCGCCAGGAACGCGGCGCGCGTGGCGTCGCGTTCCTTGAGGTCGCAGCGCACGAGCTGCGCGTCTCCCACCCGGTGCGCCTGGCCGGTGGACAGGTCGTCGAGCACGGTCACCGCGTCGCCGCGGGCCCGCAAGAGAGCGACCACGTGGGCTCCGATGTACCCGGCTCCGCCGGTGACGATCCAACGCATGCGCGGCAGTGAACCAAAGCCTTCCTCGCGGGGCAAGGGGCAAGCCCGCGGTTGAGCGCGCCTGGCCGGCCGGGTACGTTTGCGCCATGCACTTTCCGGCTTCCACGTCCGCGCTGCTCGCGCGCCACGGCTTCGACGAGGCGCGTTTCGCGTCGCAGCGTGCGCAGCTCGCACGCGGCTTCGATCCCACCCTCGCGCTCGTCAAGGGGCAGGTGACCTCCGTCTCCCCGGGCGCCCTCGTCGAGTGCCCGTCACCCACGCCCGGCGTGCGCGCGGAGCACGAGGCGCGCGGTCTCGAGGCGCTGCGACGCGGCCAGGTGGCGCTCGTGATGCTCGCCGGCGGGATGGCGACGCGCTTCGGCGGCGTCGCCAAGGCGTGCTCGCCGTGCCTGCCGGAGCGGAGCTTCCTCGCGCTGCGCCTCGGCCAGCTCGCCCGCCAGCGCGCACAGCTGGGCGTCGAGGTTCCGGTGGCCCTCATGACCTCGTTCGCCACCGAGGAGGCGATCGCGGCGCACCTCGCCCAGCACGCCCGCTTCGGCCTGCCCGAGCGCGACGTCCTCTCCTTCGGCCAGGGCGTCTCTGTGCGCCTGACTCCCGAGGGTGAGCCCTTTGTCGAGGACGACGGCTCACCGTCGCTCTACGCACCCGGCCACGGCGATCTCCCCTGGGCGATGGCGCGGGCCGGCGTCACCGAGACCCTGCGCGCCCGCGGGGTCCGCACCCTGTTCGTCTGCAACGTCGACAACATGGGCGCCTCCGTCGATCCCGCGGTCCTCGGCGCGCACCTCGCGCTCGGCGCGCAGATGTCCGCCGAGACCGTGGCCCGCCTCCCCAGCGACGTCGGAGGGGGCACCGCGTGTATCAACGGTCGCAACCAGCTCGTCGAGGGCTTCCGCCTTCCCGCCGGCGTCGATCCCCAGACCCTGCTCGGCTTCAACACGAACACCTTCTACCTCGCGGTCGAGGCGCTCGATCCGTCACGCCCGGCGGCCTTCCATCCGGTCGCCAAGCAGGTCTCCGGCCGCAAGGCCGTGCAGTTCGAGCGAATCCTCGGCGAGCTGTCCGAGGATCTCGACTGCCACTTCCTGCAGGTCTCGCGCGACCTCGAGGCCGGCCGCTTCCTGCCAGTCAAGACGCCCGAAGATCTGCGTGCGCTGGTCCCCGTGCTGGAGGACCGCTACCGTTGAGGGCGCATCTCATCCTGCTATGCGCATATGTCAGCGCGTGCACGGCACCCCCCGCGCCGCCCCCCCCGGCCCCGCGCGGCTGCGCCAAGGACGT
>JAHFDS010000058.1 GCA_023248855.1 Myxococcales bacterium | reverse complement strand
TCGGGCGGCGCGGGCGGCACGGGCGGCACGGCCGGCGCGGGCACCGGCATCCCCGAGCTCGACGCGGTGCTGCTCGGCGACTCCACGCGCTTTGACACCGAGGTCCTGATCTCGCAGCAGCCCGACCTGAGCTGGCGAGCGTCCACCATCTACCACTGGCGAGACTTCGTGCAGGCCGTGCAGTCGATGCACGTGCGCGGCGTCGGCACCTTTCACCTCTGGCTCGGCGAGCCTGCCGACGCGGGCGCCGCACGCGCGCGCTATGGCCTGGTCAACCTGGCCGCCTTCCTCGGCCAGAGCATGAAGGAGACCAGCAAGTATGACGCCTGCGACGAGAACAACTGGGACAGCACGAACGGCTACAAAATGGCCAATGCGTGCGGCCAGCTCGGCCAGGACTACGCCAGCTACGACTGTGCCATGGCCTGCCCGCGCAATCCCACGCTGGCCATCACGGCCGTGACGCACGCGAAATGGTACGGCGCCCCGGGCCCTCTCTTCTGCGCGCCCAATGCCACGCTCATTGCCGCCGGAAAGACGGCCGATGGACGCACGGGCCACTGGGACTATTCCAGCGATTGCTTCCCATATCCCGCGACCGACCCGAATTTCACGCCCAGCGACGCGCCGGCCTATTCGCGCCCCGATTGCCAGGTCTACGCGGGCCAGAAGGCCGGGAAATACGTGTGGGACGCCTCGGGGGGCTCCGTCGAGGGTTGCGCCTGGTGGGGTCGCGGCGTCATCCAGACCACCGGCCGCTGCAATTTCGGGACGCTCAATCACTACCTCGGTCGCTCGCACCTCGATCCGGCCGCCTTTCCGCCGGCTGGCGCGCCGCTCTACCCCGACCTCGACTTCTGCCAGGATCCCGAGGCCATCTGCGCGAACACAGCGCACCCCGAGCTCAAGTGGATCGCGGGCCTCTTCTACTGGATGAGCTCGGTCCAGGCCTATGACCGGGCGGGCTGGTCCTATCTGCCGAAACTGCGCGAGTTCGTCGACGCGGGCCTGCGCGACGACCGCTTCATCGACGCCGTCTCCGGCATCGTGAACCGCGGCTGCCACAACCCGCCCTGCGGCACCGGCCCCCTCGACGGCGGCGACGAGCGCCGCGCGAACTTCGACAAGGTCCTGCGCGCCATGCGCCTGCGCTGACCCCGGCTCCGCCTCGAGCACCTCGTGGTTTGGTAGTGTTGCTGATCCGGTGGACCCAGGCGAGACCAGCGGAGTCGGGCGGACGAACAACCCGCACAGGAGCGCCAGGATGCCCGCTCGTCCGGACGCCCGCCTGCGGGCGCTGGCGTCGATGATACTGGGCCTGCTCGCGCTCGCCGTCTATGCGCGCACGCTGCAGCATCCCTTCGTCGTCTACGACGATCCGGGTTACGTGCTCGACAACCCGCTCGTCACGTCGACCCAGCCGGGCACCTGGCAAAGGCTCTGGGATCCGCGCCACCCGGAGGGCCGGCACCTCGGGCAATACGCACCGGTGCGAGATTCGCTGTTCCGGCTCGAATACCAGGTCGCGGGGGCGCGGCCCCTTCTCTACCACCTCACGAACGTGCTCCTGCACGTCGGCTGCACGGTCGTGCTGCTCTTGATCCTGCTTGCGCTCGAGATCGAGCTCATCGTGGCGTTCGTGACCGGCGTGCTCTTCGCGATTCACCCGGTGGCCGTCGAGGTCGTCGCCTGGGTCAGCGGGCGCAAGGACTCCCTGGGGCTGCTTTGCTGCCTCTGCTCGCTCGCGTTGCTCCTGCGCGCGGCGCGGGCCAGCCCGGCTCGCGCCGTCGGGTGGGCGGTCGCGTCCGTCGCGCTCTGGCTGTCCGGAGTGCTCGCCAAGCCCACGTTCGTCGTCTGGCCCATCCTCGTCCTCGCGATCGCGTGGGCGCGTCCCGGTCTTCGTCCGGCGCACCGTCTGGCGCGGGCGATCGGCCTATACGCACCGGTTGCGCTGTCCGCCTTGCCGGCGCTCTTCGTCGCGCGGGCGATCCCGACCGAGGCCTTCGCCGCGCAGCGCGCCAGCGGGCTCGAGCCGTCGCCCTGGGTGGTGGGGTACGCGCTTGTGCAGTATGCGCTGGCGCTCTTCTGGCCGAGCGGGCTCGCGGTGGTGCACCCCTCGCGCGGAGACTTGCTGACGGCGGGCCATTCCGTCCTGTGGAGCCTGCCGACCGTGGCGCTCTGCGCCCTCGGCGTGGCGCTGGCAGTCCGACGCCACCGCGCCGGCCTCGCACTGTACGCGTGCTTCGTGCTCCCCCTCCTGCCGGTCTTGAACCTCCTGCCCAACAACGCGCTGTGGGCGGACCGATTTCTCTACCTGCCGCGCGTCGTCCCTTCGCTCCTCGCCGCGTGGACCGTGGCTGCGCTCGCGCGGTCGCGCTCTGCGATTCTGCGCACCGCTAGCCTGACCACGGCGGCCTGCCTGGGCGCGATCCTCTATGTCGTCACGCTCATCTACGTGTCCACGTTCGAGAGCACGCACGCGATGTGGAGCCACGCTGCGCGCGTCGATCCTCGCGCCTACGTGGCGCAGATCAACCTCGCGGTGTCCGACCTCGACGATCACCTGCCAGAGGACGCCATCGGGCACTACCGGATCGCCATGCTCTATGGCGTCGAGAAGGTGGCCGATCGGATGGCGACGGCGTTCACCGTCCACGCAAGGGAACGCGATTGCACGTGCGTCTGCCGCGCGCTCGCGGCCGGCCGGCGCCAGGGTATCGTCTTCTCGGCGGATTGGCCGCGCGTGTTCGGCTGCGATCAGCGGCCTTGACCGGCGAGCATCGCCGGCAGGCGCCTTCTCAAGGCCAGGGCCTGGCGTTGCTCCCCGAGCGCTTCCAGACAGCGCACGCCGGTTAGCGAGCGCGAGGGCAACCCCTCGAGGCCAACGATCTCTCCAGGCCACTGGAGGTCGGGCACGAGCTGCGTGGCCGCGCGCGCGCAAGCCTCGTGCTGGCCCGCACGCTCCAGCGCCCGGGCGCGCAGGCTAGCCTGGGCCTCGGACACCAGCGCTCCGGCCACCTCGGATTCGGCGAGAGCCCGCGCGATCGCGCCGGTCTGCAGCGCACGCTCGCCCTCGATCAGCGCCAGGAGCGGCCGCGCGCGCACGCCGTGCTCGCGCTCGCTCGCTCGGAGGAGCGAGAGCGCCCGGTCGACCTCGTCGAAACGGCCGAGCTGCGCAGCCAGGATGCCGCGCAGTGTCACGGCCCGCAGGCTCGCGCGCCCCGTGGGCACGGCCTGCGCATCGACGGAGAGCACCGCCAGCGCCGCGGCACGGCCCTCGCAGACGCCGGTGATCCGCGCGAGCAAGGTGCGTCCCGCGATCCGGGTGTCCGATGCCGGCAACTTGCCCGAGAGCGCGGCGTAGGCACGCGCTTGCTCGAGCGCGCCCGCGCACTGGCCCGTGGCTGCCCACAGCAGAGCGCGCGCGATCTCGCGGTCGGGGCTGCGCTGGATCTCCTGCACCTCCGCTAGCGCGGCGTCCAGATCGCCTCGGATCAGCGCCAACCAGGCGCGCACAAGGCGGCTCGACTCGAGCCCCACGTCGGCCGCCTGAACGGCCAGCGCGTCGGCGCGGACCAGATCGCCGTTCGCGGCCGCTGCCACTGCGCGTGCGTCGATGACGTCGGGCTCCACGCTGGCCAGCACGCCAGGCACCTCATCGAGAATACGCGCGGCGTCGGCTGCGTGTCCCTCGGCCAGCGCGACCTCCGCCAGCGCCAGGGCGCCCCGTCTGTGGTCGGGCCGCACGCGATGCAGGCGCTCGAGCGCGCGTCGCGCCTCGTCGAGATCGATCCGATCGCTCGCGGTTTCGCCGAGGGCCAGGAGCGCGCGCAGGTGCCACGGCCGCTGGCCGAGCACGGCGCGGGCCGCGCGCTCGATTCCGTCGCGATCTTGGAGCAGGCGTGCTGACAGGAGCTGGAGCGACGACTGCTCGACCTCCGGCAGGCCCGGAGCCGCACCGAGCAGGCGCCTGTGCGCCCGGTGCGCGTCGTCGACGCGGCCGAGGTCGAGCCAGGCGTGGCCGAGCTCGAGCCAGGCCGTCCATGCCTGGGGCTCGCTCCGCACAGCCTCCTCGAGTCGCAGCGCCGCTTTCTCTGGGTTCTCGAGGTCGAGCCACGCGTGGGCCTCCCCGAGCGCACAGAAAGCGCGGGGGCTCGTGGCACCCGGTTCGAAGGCGGGCAGCCGCACGCCCAGTAGCTCGCCGAGCAGCGGCGCCACCCGCCCGATGGCCTCGCGCTCGTCCGCGCCTTCGGCCGAGACCTCGCGGACGCGCACGCCGTCGGGCCGGTCCCGGTACAGCCGGATGTGCACGCCGGTTCCGTCCTTGCGGATGTCACCGCGCAGCACGGCATCGGCGCCGATGACCTGGGCCCAGCGATTCTCGTCCTGGTGCCGCTGGCCCTGCCGCAGCTGGGGCACATGGGGCGGCCGGATCGCCTCGATGGCACCGGCGCCCTCGAGCGCATGCAGGACCCAGGTGGGATCGCGTACGCAGTCGGTGCGCTCGCCGCCCACCGTCGAGAACCCGAGGACCGCGAGGCGCCTGACCGGCTCGGGCCTGCGCTCGCAGGCGAACAGCGCGAGGACGAGCCCGAGCGCGCCAAGGGAACCCTTTGCCCCTGTCATTCGACCAGCCACACCTGCGCATTGTCGAAGCGCGTGTTCCACTCCTGCCATTTCGTGGAATCCTGCGGGGAGAGCCCCTGATCCTGCAGGTTGCACTGCGCGCGCTGGTAGTACCAGACCTCCTGCTTCATGTAGTCGGTGCCGAAGATCACGGACGCCTTGGTCGCGCCGCCGGGCCACGTCGTGGTGGCGTCATTGGCGGCGCTGCCCATGAAGATCGCGTAACGGCAATAGAGCGTCACCAGTCCGGGGGAAAGGCCGATGTCGGTCCAATAGGCCGGCCGCGTGCCGCTCGTCCAGTCGTCGGCGGTGCTGTCGGGATCCGCGCCGGGCCAGAAGCTGTTGTCGTCGGCGGGCACGGTCACGCCGCTCGTGTACGAGCCTTTCTCCAGCTTGTAGCTCTCGATCTTGGACTTGAAGGATGCGAATACCGTGTTGACCTCGGTCGCCATGCGCGTGCGCCGGCTCGCGCGTACGTAGGACGTGCCTGCCACCGTCGCCAGCACGGCCACGATGATGATCGTGATCATGAGCTCGATCAGGGTGAAACCGCGCGCCTTGCGCATCCCTCACAGTCCTTTCTGGACGATCCGCCGGTAGCGCCCACGCCCACCGAGCGCCGACTGCAAGACGAGCTCGCCCGCGCTGGCCTGGAACAGGAACTCCTCGTGCGAGACGCGCCCCGGAAACGCGAGGGTGATGTGGACGTGGCGCGCTTCGGTCACGCCGAACTGGCCGCTGACGACCTGCTGGCCCTTTTGCAGCCGCACCGAGCCGTCGGCCAAGAACTCGATTTCCCCGCGCAGCGTCGGGTGCGACGTCGGGATCCAGGTCCAGCGACCGAGGATGGGCCCTTTCGCTGCCTGGGTCGTCGGGCTGGGCCGCTGTTCGCCGGGGCCACGCGCCGTCGCCTCTTCCTGGCCTGCCGAAACCTCCTTGGCCAGCGGCGCCGCCAGCTCCTGGAGCTTTTGCACGCGGATCCACGAGACGACGACGCAAGCCACGGTCACGCCGCCGGCGATGGCGGTGAGCCAGGCGCGAGAGCGCCGGGCAGCAGGCCCCTTCACGCGTTGGGAGCGGCGGCAAAGGACGCAGCCGGAGTGGGCTGCCGGGTCGTACGAAAGCCCGTGTTCGTCGCAGCGCGCCATCAGAGCTCGCGCCAGCCGATCTTCCGCGTCCCCCGGAAGCTCGAGACGCCGCCGCTGCCGCGAATGGCCGGGGTGACCCCGCCGGTGCCGCCGACGATGAGCGCCTGCCCGCCCGCGCCCACGGTGAAGCCGGAGCTGCGCAGCCGGTCGCCAAGGTCGATCGTCATCGCGTGCTGGGCGGACAGCGACGGGAACAGCACCGCCTCGAGCACCACGAGGTAGGAGTTTCCGGCGTCGCAACCCGCCACGGGCGGCTCGTACACCGGGAAGGCTGCCTGCAGGACGCAGTTGCCGCTGTTCTGCGCCGCGTCGCTCGTGCAGTTCTGTCCGGTGACGTTGCTGTTGATGAGGATCTTCGGCGACGAGATGATGCGCGTCGTATTGCGGAACTTCGTGCCCGTGCAGTAGCTGGCGCTGTCCATGTCGCGCTTGAAGCCGGACTTGCACAGGTCGCTGATCTTGCGCGAGGTGATGACCGTCGCCGGGTTGGCGCCACGCTTTTGCAGGACGTAGAGGTAGGTCTCGGGCGCCCCCTCGTCGAGGTCGTACGAGCTCGTGGCCGCCGCGATGATCGTCTCGCTCGTGCTCTGCTTGTAGAACGCCGCCGGGCCGTACAGAAACGGCCGGCTCGTCCCGAAGTCCTGGATCAACGTCGGCGCATTGTCGCTCGATGAGTCGAGCTGCGGCGCCCAGAAGTGGATGCGGCCACCCGGGTCGGCGATCACCGCGTTGCTCGGCGTCTCGCCGATGGCGGTCGGATCGACCTTGACGAGCGGGATGTCGGGCACGAGGCCGTAGGCGACCGTCGGCAGGAGCGGAGCGCCGCCACCGATGCGCCGCTTCTCGAGCAATTCGCCCGTGCTCGCCTTCATGACCACCAGGTGCTCGCCCTGCTCGCCGCTCGCGCCGTAGCCGGACCCCGTGATCACGACCCGCTCCGAGCCGAGGTTCGAGATCGCCGGCACCGACCAGGTCTCTCCGAGCAGGGGATCGTACGCGGCCTGCAGGTTGTCCTGCGCCGGTGCGCGCAGGTCCCCGTAGTCCACCTTGTCGTCCGTGCTCCAGCGCAGGCCGACGCAACGGGTGTTGCTGGTGCTCGTGCAATAGAACCGGGACGGCGTGGTGCCGTCCGCAGCCGTCACGTGCGAGATGTCGAGCGCGTAGTACTCCCTGCCGCCGACGCCGACGCCGAAGAAGAACAGCGTTCGCCAGGTCGGGTCGGTAGAGCAATTGGCCGTGCAGACGTCGGAGACGTGCCCCGACGTGGCCACGCCGAAGATGTGGTCGACCTCCTTGGGAGGCTCGCCGCCGGCGGCGAAGATGGCGTAGAGCTTCGACAGCTGCGCCGGCGGAGCAAAGGCGAACAGCTCATCGCCCGCCGTACGGTTCCTGGCGGCGTCGTTCTCGAGCCAGAAGGCGTGCAAGAGGCCATGGGTGGTCCCCACGTACGCCACGCCCGGGCGATCGACGAACCGCCCTGTGTCCTCGGGAGACTTGCCGATCGCGACGGGGGTGCTGTGCAGGATGGGTCCGAGCTTCCATTGCGGGGCGTCGACCGCCTTGCCGAAGCTCGTCGGATCCCCGAGCATGAAGCGGATCAGGTCGCGGGCCTGCGTCTCCTGATCAGGGGCGGGGAAGTTGAAGGACGGCGAGACGATGCCGTCGCTCTTGAGCTGGCTGACGAGGTTGAGGAGCGCCGCCGCGTTGGCGTGGCTCGGCGAGCAGGTGCCGCTCGACCAGGTCGAGAAGGGGATGGCGGTGTTGGGTGGGTAGTCCGGGTGCCTTCCCAGAGTGTCGTGGATCGTGGTGCTCGTGACGTTCCAGGTGAAGACCTGGCGCGAGCACCAGGAGCGGTTCTTGAGCACATCCCCCGCGCTGAAGTACTGCGGGGAGCGCCCCTCGCTGTCGAGGTTGGGTGAGAGCAGGTCGTACGAGACCAGGTTTCCCTCCCAGGCGGGAAATGAGGTGTAGGTCAGGAGGGCATAATTCGACGAGGTCGTCGCCTGCGCGCCGGTCGCCGTGGACACGGGGCTCGTCGAGTACTGGCCCGAGATGCGCTTGAACGCGTCCTTGAGCGCGGCCACGAGCGTGGGCGTGTCGCTCGCCGCGTAGACGCAGCTCGCGAAGTCGTCCGCGCCGTCGCGGCAGGTGCCGCCGGCCTTGGCGATGTTGCGCAGCGTGTTCTGCGCGCTGACGCTCTGCAGGTCGCCGCCAAATCCGACCATGAACGTCTTGACCGAGGGGTCACCGTTGAGCAGATCGTACGCCGCCGCCGTGGCCGTGCAGCTGCAGGCCGCCGGGTTGGTCCGGCAGGTCGTGGACGAGCAGTTGCTGGCGTCCGAGTACGGGGCGGTGGGCTCGCCGTCGGTCATGAAGAGGACGTAGTTGTCTCGGCAATGCGCGTCGTTGTCGCACGTGATCCCGCTGCCGCTGCAATACGACGGCAGGCTCGCGCAATTGGGGGCTTCGAGGCATTGGTAATAGTGGTAGATGCTGTTGGTCGGCCCGGCCGCGGGGCTCGTGCCGCGGTAGTAGAGCGTCGGCCCGATGGGCGTGTTGCGCGTGCCGATGAGCCCACCCTTGGCGCCGTCGTCGAGCCACGACTGGATGCTCGACAGCTTGGCAGCCTGCACGGCGGGGTCGTCGGTCACGGAGGAGCGCACGCGCACCGCGCCCGCGTCGTAGCTCGAGGACATGTAGTTGTCCTCCGTGGAAAGGGGCGGGAAGGCCCAGTCGGTGCCGCTCGGGTCGGTGAACGTGGCCCCCTTCTCCGAATACGGTGTGCCCTCGCCGCTGGCCGCAAACTGCCGGTCCTGCGCCGGGATGCCCGTCGTGAACGTGGCCTCGGCCTGCCAGCACGCGTAGTTGGCGTTCTTGAGGTTGTACGAGGTCGTGCCGGACTTGCAGCGCAGGGCGTACTGGTAGGAGCCGCTCGTCGCCACGCGCGCCCACGCGCAGGCCGTCATGAGGCCGAAGCTCTGCTTGAGCGTGGTCGTGCTGCCCACCTTGGTCCACGTAGCCTGGGTTCCGGTCGCGCCCCCGACGGTGGTAAGGCCGCACGCGCCGAGGCCGGAGAAGGCCAGGCTGGCGGGCACGTTGTAGAGGCCCCCAGTAATCTCGCTGTCGGTGCAGGTCAACCCCGAGGACGCCGTGCAGCCCGGCGGGTACTTGGCCGGGCTTTGAGCGCGCAGCGCGTCGTAGAAGCTGCTCGACGTGAACTGGTTGCGCTTCTTCGCGAGCACGGACAGCGTCCCTGAGCCGTCGTTGGTCGCGGCCTTGCCGCCCATGCAGATCCGGGCGTTCAAGTTGGCGACGGGATCGTAGTACAGGGTCGACGCCGCGAGCGCCGAGCCCCCCTGGGCGCTGCAGTTCGTGTACAGGCCGTAGGGGGTGCTCGTGTTGTCGTTCTCGACCCCGAGGTAGGTGTTCGATTGGTCGTAGAGCCGGATCACGCTGTCCGGGGTGTTGCCGGAGGTCGTGGCCGTGATCGCATTTCCGGTCGATCCCGTCTTGCAGAGGGTGATCGCGTATTCCTTGTTGTCGCTGTTCGAGTCGAGGTTGGCGAGAGTGTAGTCGATGTAGTGATTGGCCGGGCAGGGGTCCGTCCCCGAGGGCGCCTGCTGCACCCAGCCCGTCCAGCCGTTCGTGTGCCAGTACGAGTAGCCCGTCTGCTGGTAGCTGAAGAGCCCGAGGTTGACGGTGGTGTTGATCTGCGGCAAGACGTGCCGGAGCGCGTCCTTGACGATGCCCATGCGGCTCGAGGTCTTCGTCCCTGGGCCGTAGGTGGTCGCGGGCACGCTGTTCGCGGCCAGGCTGGTGACGGCCCCGAGCTGGCTCCCCGAGGGCGTGTAGGTCGTGCCGCTCGGGCGGACACACTTGCCGGTCGAGGCATTGAAGGTCTCGCCGGCCAGACACTTCCGGCAGCTCGCTACGCCGCTCGAAAAGTAGAGGGAGAAGCCCGTCCCGCACTGGTAGCAGGTCGTGCCGCTCATCACGTAGCCGATGTTGCAGGACTTGCACGTGGTGCCCGAGAGGACCTGCGTGTCGGGGTCTGGACAGCCGTAGCACAGGCCGCCGGAGAGCACGTCCGGGGGTGGACACGACGTCGAGCTCGAGATCGAGCAGCTCGTGCCATTGAAGCAGTCGTTTCCGACGTAGGCACCGCTCCACGGCACCCATTGCATCGACCCCGAATTGTCGACCACTACCATGACGTTCGGCTTGGAGTATGTCTGCTGGGTGATCGCGCGAACGGGCTGGATCCTGGGCAGCGGCGTCTGCGCGCGCGCGCACGGCGCGGCGAGGAGCGCGCCGGCCAGGCTCGCACAGGTGAGGATCCCACGGATGCGCGATTTCATCGCCCGCTCCTCTCAGGTGCCCGAATGGACCACGGCGCCGGCCGCCGCGTAGTTGATGTTCGAGAACAGCGTGTTCGAGTTCGACGAGTTCTCGTTGATGCCGCTGTAGGACGGGTCGGCGAACGACGCGGCGCCGACCTGAACGCCGGCCTCGAGCGAGACCGTGACGGCACCGTCGGTGCTGGTGCCGTCGATACGCAGGACGAGGATCTGGTCCGAGTCGGTGGGTAGAAGCGTGGCGCTGCTCTTGAGGTCCCGGCCATTGTCCCGCACGAAGACGGTGTAGTAGCCCTCGTCGGTGTCGTTGCAGCCCGTCGTGCCGGTGGCCTGGATCTCCGACGGGTAGCAGATCTTGTACACCCACCGCATGCCCGGTATCCCGTCACGCAGCAGGCGCCCGCGCAGGTTGGGCGAGCTCGTGGTCGGTCGTTGCTCGGCGGGGAACCCGGAGACCGGGAGGACGGGCGCGAGCAGCGTGCTGCTGCGGTTCGCGCCGCCGAGGAAGTAGCTCCAGTCGCTCGCCGCGATGGCGCCGATCATCATCTGGGCGCGCTCGAGCCCAGCCTCCGCCACGAAGAGCGCCTTCTGCCGCGACGCGACGCGGTGGGCGATGTGGAGGTTCGTGGTCGCGAGGTGCGCTGCGGTCAGGACCATGCCCGTGACGCCCACCGAGACCATCATGGTCACGACCATCGACACGCCGCGCTGCCGGCTTCGTGGGGTGCGTTGCGTGGCGAGCATCCGAGGCTCCATTTCAGAAGAGGTTGCGCATGGTCACGACGGTGGTCTGGATGCGGCGGGAATACCCGCCGAGGGTGCCGCCCTGGCTGTTCGCACCGCTGGCTGGCGCGGGCCGGTCTTCCAGCGGAGGTCGCGCGGTGATCATGCCCAGACGCTCGAACTTCGTGCGCGCCACCAGGGTGAATCGAACGGCGACGATCGCCGGGCGCGTGGCGCTCGTGCCGAATGCGTCGTAGCAGGCGTCGCCGCCGCGGTCGCTGGGCACGTTGGGGTAGTAGTCATCGCTCCGCTTGGCCACGGGGCCACTCAGGAGGTTGGCCGGCTCGTCACCGGCGCCGTCCTCGATCGAGCTCGACGAGGAGTTGCCGCTGATCTTGGCGCTGCGGTCGCACGCGACGGCGACCTGAAAGTCCTCGATGTCGGTGGCCACGACCTGCGGGTTCGGCAGCGGATCGCCGCTCGCATCGACGTCCGGCACGCCATCGTTGTTCGCGTCCCGGTCGAAGCGGTCCATCATGAGCTTGGGGTTTGGCCCGAGCGGGTCCTTGATGAAGAGGCGCACGTGACGGAGCTGGCCCACACGCGTGATGGTCGCGTTGTTGTTGACCTTGTAGATGGCCCCGGCCAGGAACGCGCTCTCTCCCCCCGCGGAGGGGTTGTTCGTGTCGCTGGCGCTGGCCGCGATGGTGTTGCCGGTGACGCCGGTCGAGCGGAAGAGCGCGCACCGCATCGTGGTGTCGGCCGGCGACCACAGGACGAAGAAGTCGCCGCCTCCGCTCGCGAAACCGGCCGCGGCCGGGGAGCTGCCGACGGTGAACGTGCGCGGCGACTGGCCGGGCGCGTAGTCGGAGGCCAGGCCGAAGTCGCCGCCCAGGCTCAGGCGCGGCATCGAGCCGTCGATCATCTTGCCATCGCCGTAGTAGATGTCGAGCATGTCGGGTGCGTCGCCGCTCGCGACGGTGGCGAACTGGCTCGGATCCGCGGGGTTCGTGCAGGGCGAGCCCGCGAGGCAGTACTTGCCGTTCGTGGCCACGACGGGCTGCATCGCGTACGAGGGGTTGGTGCTGTAGGTCATGCCGGCCTTCCATTGCTGCCAGCGCCCCTCGGGGCACATGCCGAAGCCCTGACCCGCGCGGCGCAACTGGCGCGCGACGATCTCGCCCGCCGCCCAGCCGTTTTCGTTCATATCGCCCGCCGAGATCTGATTGGTGACCGCCCCCGCGAAGACGCCCTGGAGGCTGAGCGCCGCCATCGTCACGATCCCGGTCAGGCCCATCGAGATCATCACCTCGACCAGGGTGACGCCTCGCTCACGATCGCGCGGTCGATCCCTCAGGAGCAGCACCCCTCAGCTCGGCTTTCTGAACAGCTGGACCATCCGCTCGTGGGTGCGGCCGGCCGCCTTGGCCGCCTCCCAGACCGGACCGCCCCAGGGCCAGGTGGCACTGCTGGCGCTCATCGAGCTGCTGGGCCGTGGCGGAATGCCGTCGTACCAGCGCAGGCGCACGCGCACGATGAAGCCGGAGAACCCGCTGTCGTTGACGCTGCACAGGATGCACTGGCGGGCGTACTTGCGATCCGGTGAAAGCGGATCGGACAGCTCCCGGGTGTTCGGGCGCGTCAGATCGGCGTCAAAGGGCGTCGGGAAGTCGCAACGCTTGATCGTCGGGTTCCACTGCGCGGGAATGCAGCCCCAGGACACAACCTGACTGGCGATCTCGGACGGCTGGAAGTAGCGCAGCTGCTCCAGCACCTGCATCATCAAGCGCTGGCCGTCACCGTTGTCGCCCGCGTCCTGCACCGCGCGATGCAGGCGCATGGTGAGCGGCGCCATCGCTACGGCCAGGGCGCCCAGCATCACGGTCGAGACCAGCACCTCGGGCATGGTGAAAGCCCTCGGCCTGCGGGCTCTGGTCCTCGGCCTCATGGCCACAGCGACCCGTTGACCTTGCCCGTTCCGGCGACGATCTGGAACGCCGACTTGCCCTCGATGACTCGCGTTGGCGGCGTGCGCGTGCCCACGAACACGCACACCGTCTGGCTCGTGCTCCCGTCGTTGGCGAAGTCCACCGTGGTGGTGGCGCCAAAGGGCGTCGTCGGATAGGTGGTGTTCGAATCGCTCGAGCAGTCGATGGTGGCGCTGGCCTCGTAGATGGCCACGGCGGGCGGCGCGGCGTAGGTGCGTTCGATGGTGTAGGTGCCGGTGCACGCGGTGCAGTTGGCCTGGCACGTGTCATTGTCGGCCCACTTGGTCACGAGCTGGCTGGCCGAAAGCTCGAGGCGGTAGCAACGCTGCGTGGACAGCGCGGCGGAGCGCACGCGGGTCACCTCCGAAGACAGGACCTGGTAGTAGCTGGTGGCCTGGCTGCGGTAGGGTCGCGAGCTCGCGACCGCGAATGTGGCGACGGAGGCGATGATCGCGATCGTCACCATGAGCTCGATGAGCGTGAGCCCTCGCCGTGCGTTGCCGTGCTCCAGTGTGGACCGGAGCGCCCGCCTGCCGATGTTCGCCGGGTGATCGTGCATGACCTGCCAAGTCAGCACGCGGTGTGCCAGCCGGTCGCTGCCCTCCGGCGGCCCCCGCGCCTGTTCGGCCCGCATCGTGCACAGAATGGTCAGGCAATGGGTTTGACAATGGACAGCCGCAGGCTGGATGTGACCGCACGGGGAGAGCGCCCAAAGTGCATCAAGCACGATCTCGCCATGACCGAGGACGGCCTGTGCGCGCTGTGCCGCCGGGAAGCGGCCGAGCAGGCAAAGCTGCAGATTGCTGCGCCCAAGCCGCCGGAGCGCTGGCTCGGGGCGATCCTCCTGTCCCTTGCGACACTGGTGGCGCTCGGTACCGCGGTGGCCATCCTCGCACATGATGCGCCAGCCAGCTGAAGGTGGGACTGAGCAACGGACTGAGCAACGGACTGAGCAACGGACTGAGCAACGGACTGAGCAACGGGCTCAGGGGCTGCGCGAGCCGCGGAGCCCGTAGCGCCTCAGCTTCCAGACGAAGGTGCGGCGCGGGATGCCGAGGAGCGCCGCGGCACGGGTCTGGTTGCCGCCGGTTTGCTCGAGCGCCTCGACGAGGCGCTTCTTGTCGTCGTCCTCCGAGAGCGGTCCAGCGGACGCCCGCCCAGCGCGTGCCGGCGGCTCATCCTCGGGCTCGGACATCAGCGGAAAGGTGCCCGTGTCGTGGCCCTCGGCGAAGTCTCCGTGCTGCGGCGGTGAGAACGAGCGAGGTCGGTCCGGCGGCCGCTCCGCCTGGAGGCCGGACGGCAGCAATGGCTCGAGGCAGTGCTCGAGCCGGATCTTCGACTCGTACCCTGCGAGCAGCAGCGCGCGCTCGACCACGTTGCGCAGCTGGCGGATGTTGCCGGGCCACGCATGCGAGATCAGAAACGCCCGCGCCTCCTCGTCGATCGTTGGCGGGACACGGCCCTCCTCGGCCGCGTGGATCTGCAGGAACCGCTCGCATAGTGGAATGATCTCCGCCGGCCGGTCGCGCAGCGGCGGGATGATGAGCGTGACCGCGTTGAACCGGTACAGCAGATCGGAGCGGAAGGCGCCACGCGCCACGAGGTCGAGCAGGTTGCGATTGGTCGCCGCCACGACGCGCACATCGACCTCGGTCGGCGTGACACCACCGAGCCGCACGACCCGCTTGTCCTCGAGCACCCGCAAGAGCTTGGCCTGCGTCTCCTGGGGCAGCTCACCCACCTCGTCGAGGAACAGCGTGCCCCCCGAGGCGTGCTCGATGAGGCCCACCTTGCGGCTGGCGGCGCCCGTGAAGGCCCCCTTCTCGTAGCCGAATAGCTCGCTCTCGAGCAGGGTCCCCGAGAGCGTGGCGCAGTTGACGCTCACGAGGCGATGGCCGGCCCGCGGCGAGTGGGCGTGCACGAGCTGGGCGAAGACCTCCTTGCCGACCCCCGTCTCGCCGAGCAGCAGGACCGGCAGGTTCGATGTCGCCACGCGGCACGCGAGCTCCGCCAGGCGCACCATCGTCTCGTCGAGCACGATCGGCGGCAGGCTCCCTTCCTCCGTCCCGCGCAGGGCCTCGCGGGCCTTGCCGAGCAGACGCGCGGCCTCGACGCCGTCCTCGGGAAACGACGCAACGCCGATCCGAGCCTCGATTCCCTCGGACTGGTAGCGCTCCCGGATGCGCCGGGCGCACTGCTCGGCGCCCGTGCGCCCCGTGTCGGGAAGGCACACTTCGAAATCGACCGACGTGAAGTATCCGACCACGTCGATGTTGCGCACGTTCGCGATCACGAGCTGCAGCCCCCGGATTGCCTGCGGCTTCGTCTGCACCTGGACCGTGATCACGGAGAGCGGCCGACCATGTCGTCGCGCGCGCTCGAGGTCGTCGAGCAGGCGCAGGCGCCACTCGTCGTGCCCGTGCACGGTGCCGCCATGCGCCTCGGTGGTAGCGACCCGCGTCAGCAGCAAGGTGGCGCTGCCCATCTGCAGTACATCGCCGGGAGACACGCGGACGCGGTCGCCGATCCGGGTTCCGTTGACCGCGGTGCCGTTCCGGCTCCCGAGATCTTCGAGGAACATGCCCTCGACCTCGATATCGAGCCGGGCGTGCAACCTCGAGACGTTGACGTCCTCGATCGCGACGTCGGCGTCCTTCCCGCGGCCGAAGCGCACGCTGGCCTCGAGTGGCAGCTCCACCGCCCGGCTGGTATCTCCGACGATGACGACGCAGAACACCCGGTCGAGCATCTGGCCGATCGGGATTTCGGACGTCGGGACGCGGGTCACCAGCTACGAGGATAGCAGGCCGATCGAAAACTTGAATACGGCCAAATGATCGAGAGAAACCTCCAACTCGGCAAGGTTGAGCAAGAGAGAGTGGTCCGGAACTTGCGAGGGAAGAGTGCATGGCCCCGAACCTCACGGTGAGCTGTGGCTGCCCGTCGCCAGGCATGCCGCTCTTGCGCGAGCTGCGCGGCGTGGTGGGCGTCATCGCCTGCTCCGGGTGTGGCGCCGAGCTGCTGGTACGCCTGGGTGCGCCGCCGTCCCGGCAATGCGCGACGGCCAGGGTCGACGCGCAGGCGTCGCCCCCTCGGCCGGCACCCAGGGTGCAGGCGGAGGGCTTCGCGCGGCTGCTCGCCTCCGGTCGACCGGACGCGCACGACGCCTTCGTGCGCAGCAGCTTCGAGCATGGCCGGCTGGCGGCGGCCGCGGCCTGCTATCGCCCGCTGCTCGAGGATCCGGTGCATGGGCTCGTCGCCGCCCGAGCGATGCGGCAGATCGCGGCGCTCGCGCTCGTGCCCACGATGGCCGCGCGCGCCGGGGCACGGACACCGTCCACCGGCAGGCGGAAGCTGCTCGGGCACCTCGTCCTCGTCCTCGCCGGCTTCGCCATCCTCCGCCTGCAGATGGTCCACTGGCAGGAACGCATCTCGGACCGCAATGCCGCGCTGGCGCCGGCCCGACGCGCCCGGCCGCAGCCCAGCCTTCGGCTACCGGAATGGCCCCCGGGAGGCTCTCTGGCGATGGGGCACACGACCACGAGCCTCGCAGGTCCGTGAGGCGGCTCGTCTCCCGGCCAATCGCGAATCGTCGTCGGTGCGTTAGGATGACCTCATGAGCGCTCGCCCGCGCGCCCGGCTCGACCTGTTCATGCACCCGCTGCCGGATGGCGTCGTCTTCTTCGATCCCAGATCCGAGGCCACGCACCTACTGAATGCCACCGCGAGCTTCATCTTCGCCTGCTGTGACGGCGAGCACGACGAGGACAGCATCGTGCTCGAGCTCAGGCAGGCCCTCGGCGAAGCGCTTCCCGCCGAGCAAGCGCAAAGGGACGTGCGGTCGACCCTGCTCGATCTGCGAACGCGCGAGCTGCTCGAGCCGGATGCTCCGGTTGCGTGATGGCGCCCGGCGAAATAGCGTGTGTCTGCGGCATCCACGTCACCGCGGCCGAGGGTGCCCGCGTCGTGCGGGCGCTGGGCCGCGTCTATGGCCGCTGCCATTGCCAGGGCAAGCCGCGAATGCGGGCACAGGTCGGGCGCTCGGCGATCCTGCTCGGGGGCCGGGCGCTCTCCTTCGACGAGCCCACCTTTCCGCACGTCGAGCACGCCCTCGTGGTGCTCGCCGTGGAGTCGCTGCGCCAGGTCGCGCTGCACGCAGCGGCCTTCGTGCTCGATCGGCGGCTGTTCGTGGCGGTGGGCCGGCACGGCGCTGGCAAGACAACGCTCGCGCGCGCTGCGGCAAGAGCTGGCGCCGAGGTGCTCGCGGATGACATCGTCTTGGTCGACGCACACGGACGCGTGAGCGGGCTGCCGCGTGCGCAGCTCATCAAGGGCGCGGCGGGGACCCGCTACCAGCCACCCAGCACGGGTCGAACGCGCGCGTCGCTCGCGGGGACGCTGGTCTTCCTCGCGCGGGGCCGGGACAAGGTCGCCGAGAATGTGGGGCTGGGCGGTCTGGCCACCGCGCAACGGCTGCTCGAGCAGGCGTTCACGACGCGCGCTCCCCACGCCCGCGTCGTCGCAACACTCGGCGCGCTCGCTCGGCGCTGCCCGGGCCAGCTCCTGCGCTACCGGGAGGCGGACGACGCGATCGCGTTCCTCCGCGACACCCCGGCGGCAGATGATCTGCGGCGCGCACGCCGCCAGATCGCGAGCACGAGGAGGGGAGGCGAAAGCGGGGGCGGGCGCGTTGCCGCACCCACCTGACATCCGCAGCCCTCCTGCGCGGGTGGGCGGCCGGGGGCGCCGTCGCGGGCCGGACCGTCCCTCGAGCCACCGTCGGCGCCTGTATCCGTGCCCCCGTCAGGCGCATGGAAGACGCCGCAGCTCTTGAACGTGAAGACGCCCCCCACGGCGCCACCGATTCCGGCCCGCTGGTCTGCCCCCACGGCCAGCCAGGCAGGTGCCGTGGCGGTCGCGGTCACGAGCGCCAGGGAACCGCCGAAGAACGAGCCATAGGGCGCCGGTCCGTCGATCGCAAGGTAAGGTCGAGCCGCGATCGTCGCCGCCCCTCGATAGGCTTGCACCCGCCCGGTCAGGACCGGCCCCTCCGGTCTGGGCCGCGTCGAGCCCGGCGCGCCCACGAGGATCTCCGCAACACCGTCGCCGTCGAGATCGCCGGCCGCCACAGCGCTTCCGAGTGCGGCGCCGGCGGTGTCCCCGGTCACCTGCCAGCCAGGCGACGCGGCCGGACCCACGGCGCGACCCAGGAACAGATAGGCGGCGCCGCGCCCGGAGGCGGCGCGATCGGCGCCCACGAGGAGGTCGTCGTCGCCGTCCCCGTTGACGTCCCCGGTCGCCAGCCGGAACCCGAAGCTCCCGTCGAGCTCTCTGACCCGTGGCCGGAGCGCAACGGGTGCGCCATCGAGGGCCGACGCCCGAAACACGTACACCCGGCCCGCGCGCGTCGCCTCGTCGGTCGCCTGGGGAGCGCCAACGGCCAGCCAGCGGCCACCGTCGCGTCCCCGCAGCAGCGCTAGCGAGGCGCCGAAGCCAGCATCCTCCTCGGGCTCGGGACATCGCACCTCGATCGGCGCCGAGAGAGGCCCCCCGGCTGAGCCCCGGAACACGACCACGCGTCCGGCTCGTAAGACGCCCGCTGCCGTCGCGCGATCGGCGCCCACGACGAGATCGCCGACTCCGTCTCCGTCGACGTCGGCCACGAGCACGGAGATCCCGAACGAAGCGCCCGACTCCGGCTCGAAGGAGGCCGACCAGGAGGCGCTCGCCGCGAGGCCGCCGGGACCGCCGAGGAACAGATGGACCTTGCCCCCCGCCACCCCGCCAGTGGTCGCGCCCGCTGCGCCGAGGACCACGTCGACAAACCCGTCTCCGTTGACGTCCCCGGACGCGAGGGCGGCGCCGAGCTCATCATTCGACGCGGGGTCGGGCGACGCGAGCAGCACCGGTGTCCCGGCGAGGCCGCTGGCCGCGCCGAGGTAGAGGTGTACCGCCCCGCTGCGCTGCGCGCCGCCGACCGAACGCCGCCACTCGCCGACCAGGAGATCGCGGTAGCCGTCGCGATTGACGTCCCCGGCCGGGGCGAGCTCTACGCCGAAGCCCGCGCCCGCCTGGGGGCTTGAAGCGGTGATGAGGTCGCCCTCCGAAACGGCAGCCCCCTCGGCGCACGCGCCGGGGCCCGGCACGTCGTCGGTCGGCCCGGCATCGTCGCGCTTGCCGTCCACCGGGGCGTCCACCGGCGCGCCGCCATCGGCCGCCTGTGCGGCTGGTGGCGAAGCCAGCGAGGTCAACGCCAGAAGCGCGAGCGTTGGTACGGGTCGCATCGGATCAGGGATAACAGACGGGAAGGGCCCGGGTGCCGCACAGCGCGACGTAGGCGCCGGGCGTGGTGCAGCAGGGCTGCCCGGTGCGCGTGTTGCTGCCGCCCGCAGTAGGGAAGGCCCAGCCGCTGCCGCCGCGACAGCCGTAGCAGGCGTTCCAGGGCTGGCCCGTCACCTGCGCCGCCTGGTTGAGCTGGGACAGGCTGACCTTCCAGAGCTTGTGGAACTGCCAGTCGGGAAAGAGCAGGTCCCGCGCGCCGGAGCGCGTCGGGTCGAGCGCCAGTGACGGCGGCGTGGCGCTGGAGAACCGGTTGTCGAGCAGGTTATCGGCCACGATGTTCGGGAAGATCCAGGCGCTGACGTCCGGCGTGGGCGCGGTGTCATTGTCGGACGTCGTGAACTGGCCCAGCATCCGCTTGTTCTTGACGTCGAGGACGTCGAGCTCGCCATAGGGTGGCGTTGGAAACGACGCGATGTCCCGGTACGAGGCCGCGACGACGTCGAGGACGCCGTCCCCGTTGGCGTCGATGGCGATCGGCGAGGCCGCGCCCTGGCTCTGGCCGCTCGGGCCGATCTGCACCTTCCAGAGCTCCGTCGGGACGCATGCTGGGGGCGTGCAGCCCGTGACGCTGGGTGCCGCCGAGAGGACGTGCAGCATGGCGTCGTTCGAGGACTGCACCGCCACATCCCAGACTCCGTCGCCATCGAAGTCGCCGACGATCGGGCTCGTCCAGTAGTACGTGGCGCCGGCGCTGACGAAGCGCCACCGCTCCGTCAGAGAAAGACACTTCTGGGTCGTGGCGCAGGTCCCGAGGTTCGTCACCTCGAGCCGCACCACCATGCCCGTGCCGGCGTCATTGTGAAACGCCGCGATGATGTCCGGGTTTCCATTGTTGTCGAGATCGCCCACCGCCGGCACGCTGCCATACGAGTAGTTCTGGGGATTCGTGGCATCGCTCCAGTAGGAGGCGCTCTGGGCGCGGAGGACGGGCCCGGGGCTCACGCATGCCCCCGTCAGGGCAGAGGTGGAGTGGTCGAGGACGTACACGATCCCCTGGCCCCAGCTCGCGACCACGGCCTCGAGAGACGTATCGGAAGTCTCCACGTTGCTCATGGCGACACCGCTCGCGAAGTAGTCCCGGTCGGTGAGCCCGCAGGTCGGCGCACTCTCGATGATCACGGTCCGATTGGTCAGGCTACCGGTGAAGGCGGGCGCAATCGTGACCGCCGTGGCGCTGACCACCGTCTGGATGAACGACGGCCCCTGGGCTGGCGCAGCCGTGGAGCGCACGCGAGCCCCGATGTCCTCGGGCGACGCAAAGTTCGCGGTGGGACAGGTGAGCGTCGTCCCGGCGGCATTGGTGCTGCAAGTGGCGGTGGTCGTCCGAGTCGGGTAGATGTCGACCTCGAGGCCGCTGGCATTGGCCCACGCCGGAACGATCGTTACCTGGGTCGCGCTCGCGAATGCGGTGACGTTCGCGACGGGCTGACCCGGCGAGGTGATGTAGGCGCCCACGTCGGCCGACGTGAACATGGCCGTGGCAGACGACAGGGTCGTGCCGCCCGTCACGGCACCGTCGCTGACCCGGCGCGCCGTCCGGTAGAAGTCGAGCGCGAAATGCGCGGTACCACCGCTCATGTCCCGGCCTTCGAAGAGGCCGTCCCACGTCGCCCAGGTGAAGTATCGACTTCCGGGCGAGCCATTCATCGTCCCCTCGGACATGCCCTGCTGCCAGAGCTGGGGATAAAACAGCGCCCCGGGAGGATTGAACGTCGTGGGGGCGGCGCCGGCGCCATTGGAGCCCTGACAGGTTGCGGAACCGCTCATCCCGCAGGCGAAGATGGAGGCCGTCGCGCCGTTCTTGGCACACAGCGGCGCGCCGATGAAGTCGTCGCTGGCGCTGGTCGAGTTGACGTACGCCACACCCGACAGCGCGAAGGCCTCGGTCCCGCGCGTCTCCCACTGCCCCGCCTGGGTCACCGTCGGCCGGTTGTTGGAGTAGTCGCCCGTGTTCTCGATGATGGAGGCATCGACCCCGTAGAGGCCGGTGCCCGCGGTGAAGCTGTAGCTCGCCGAATCGGACAGGCAGATCCCGTCCGTGGTCCGCGGCAGGCCGGCCGTCTGCGGGATCGTGCTCGACGTCGCCGTCAACGTCGATGCCGGCTTGCACCCAGGGGCGATCACGAAGCTCGAATCGACGTGCCCCGTGTAGGTGGCATTGTCCACACAGCCGTCCGCCGACGAGGCGGAGCCAGGGCTCGGCTCGCAACCGATCGTCAAAGAGAGACCTGGTTTGACGACGCCGACGCCGGAGACGCCCGCGAACTGCTTGAACGTGCTGCCATTGGAGGCTTCGATGCCGATGGTGGCAGCGCTGCCGCTCGCGCGCAGCGTGGGCGGATTGGTCCACGGATTGGCCACCGTCGTCCCGTAGACGAGCTCGATCTGATTGGTGCCTTCGTGCAGCGCGAGCTCGACATTCACCCGGCTTCCGCAGCCCGCGATGTCGAGCTGGGCCCCATACCAGCCCACGACGAAGACGCGATTCGGCGAGGTTCCGAGCGTGGCGTACTTCGGGCTCGGGTTCACGCAGCCGTTCGTGGCGCTGCCGAAGCGATCCCAGAACGCGGCGATCATGTTGGTGAGCGGCGCCGACGGCAGCGAGGTGGCTGGCATGATGTCGGCCGTCAAAGCGTCCGTCACGTCCACGCTTACATAGCCGTCTTGCGCGACCACGACCTGCCGGTAGGGCTTTCCCATGAAGATGAACGTGAAGGGCAGGTTGATGAGCGGGCTCGTCCGGCTCGGACCCTTGCCGAGGACGCTGAAGGTCCTCGGACACCCGGTCGGGCAGTTGGTCCAGGTGCCCGACATGGTCACGCTGGTGGCGCTGTTGACGGCGGTGATCGTGCGATTGGTCTGCCCCGCAGACGTCACGGTGGCGCCGATGTCGGTCGCCGTGAAGGCGGCCGTGGCTGATGTCAGGGACGTGCCGCCGGCCACGGCGCCGTCCGTCATCGTGCGCGTCGTGCCGTTCACGGCCGGCTGCGTCCCCGCGATCGTGGTGCCGTCCGGGTTGTAGAGCGTGGTCCGCGCACCCACGGTGAAATCGCCCGTGCAGTTGTTCGCCATGTCCACGAAGGCGAGCGGGGGAGAGCTGGCCTGGGTGCACGTGCTGCCGACCGCATACGTCCCGAGGTCGGGCAACCAGTTCGGCGAGACGGCAACCTTGCTCGCGTCCGTCACCTGCAGGGCGACGTTCGAACCGTCTCCGAAATGGTTGAGCGCGACGACGCCGTAGCTCGTGCCGAGGTTCGCGTTCTTCGTGCGGTCCACGACCGCTGCCAGGAAGCTCAACGTGTCGTTGCCGGCCAGGGTGACGTTGAGCTTGATGGGCCCGTAGGAGGATCCCGCGGGGATGGCGGGCAGCGAGATGAACGTGGAGGAGTCGAGGTTCGAGGTGCAGCTGGTCAGGACGCCGCAGTTGCTCTGGGTCAGGGTTCCGGAGCAGGTCGGATTGCACTTCGGGGAATTCTGGCCGAGCGTGACGGCGTCGCCCCAGGCGCAGCCGGCATAGGGTGGCGGGCCGGTCGGCATCGCCGGACACGCGCCCGCCCCGGCGCACGTGTTGCTCATCGTGTACGAAAGCGGCGACGAGCTCGCGACCTCGGCATCTCCCGGACGCACCGAGCACGCGCCCACCGCGCAGACCGCGCGGCTGTTCGCCGATCCGGTGGCGTCATTGTAGCCGATACTGGCGGCGCTGCCCCTCTGCATGGCCGCATCCGCGCAGTTGCCGACGTTGGCGATCTGCACGGTCATGCCCGTACCGACAGCCCAGTTGGCGGACAGGGTCACGTTGGTGGCGCTGTTGACCGCCGAGATGGTCACGGTGGGCTGGCCCGGCGAGGTGACCCGCGCGCCCACGTCGGCGGCCACGAACGCCGCGGTGGCAGAGCTCAGCCGGTTGAGCATGCCGGACACGACGCTGCCATCGGTGACGGCGCGCGTGTTCCCGCAGGTGCAACCGGTCGGGCAGGTCGGGTTTCCGTAGCGGAACTCGACCCGGTTCGCGGTTCCGTCCGTGCTGTCTGCCTCGTGCAGCGCGACCTCGAAGCTCATGGTGGTGTCGGAGCTCGCGGCATTGTAGAAGGGGATGAGGTACCAGCCCTGAATGAAGATGCGGTTCGGATAGGTGCCGATGGTCATGTACCGGATCGACGGCGCGCCAGCGGAGGGCGCGGGCGTGCGCTGGGGATTCAGGTCCTCCCAGAACGGGGCGAGGATGTTCGACGGCATGCGCGTGGTGTTGTAGACGTTCGGCGGGCAGAGCGACGGCGCCGCAGGGATCGAGATCGGTTTGTAATAGCACCAGGGCGCGGCGTCCGACCTGCAATAGGTCGTCGAGTTGTAGGTGGTGATGGGATCGAGCGCCAGGAATCCATTGGAAGAGGTGCGACCCTGCGTGTACGTCACGCCATTGAGGATGAACCGGAAGGTCCCGCCCGGTGTGCCTCCTGCGAAATCGACCACAGGGCTCAGCTCGTCGTCGATGGTCAACCCGGAGTTGGTGCCGAGCGTGCGGATGTTGCAACCGCCGCCGCCGCACCCGACCTGATCGTAGGTGCCTGTGCCGGGCACCACGCTGTAGGCCTGCAGCTGGCTCGACACCACCACCTGCCCCACGGCGTAATTGAGCAGCGCCTGCGAGGGCTGCGGCCCGGACGCAATTCCTGCGATCGTGACGGACTGACCGCTGCCATTGGTCCATGCCGGCGAGATGGTGACGGTCGTGGCATTCGTGAAGGACGTGATGGTGGCGTCGGGTTGCCCCGGCGCGCTGACGCTCGCACGCACGTCGGACGCGCTGAAGAGCGCGGTCGCGGACGAAAGCGTGGTCCCACCTGCGATGACGCCGTCCGTGACCTGCCGGGACGTTCCAAAGCGCCAGACCGGCCCGGAGGACTTCATCACGAGCGGCTGCGTGGTCAGCACGCCAGGCGCGAGATCCGTGCTCGACTTGTTGACGATCGTGACCTGCATGTTCTGTGCGCTTGCGCGCGAACCGGTCGCGAGAGCCAGCAGGCACAGCCATCCGCAGCAGAGCCACTTCACCGGTGGCCCCCTGCGAAGGGATCGGGCGGATGGATGAGCCGCGGTGCACGCGCCTCCGACGGCTGATAGGAAAATGGATCCGGCTCGCGCCGCCGGTACGTCGCCCGATCATCGGGCACCGGCGGTGCGGGTGGCCCCTCGCGGCGCAGCCGCTCGAGGACGGCGTCGCGCTCCATCAGATACTGCGGGGTCACGCACAGGTGGCTCACGGCGTCGCAGCGCGACAGATCGGCATGCCGGCAGTCGGCCGAAGCCCTGCAGCGCATTGCGGTCAACGCCCGCGGATGCTGATGCGGCACGGCACCGCTCGTCTGCGGCGGCGGCGGCCCAAGGCGCTCCACCGCTGGACCGGAAGCCGGCGCAAACAGCTCACTCGCGCCCGCCGGCTCCCGATCGCTGGCTTTCGACGGCGCGCCGGCATCGTCGCCGGCGCACGCGGCGCTGCCCAGCGTCCATGACAGCAGGAAGGCTCGCCAGTGATGCATTCAGGCTCCCGATCCCGCTCTGGTGCCGCCAGTAGCGGATTTCGATTTCACGCCCGCGCAATGAGGTCCGACAGCAGCATTGGACCACGCGCGCCGCCGCCGCTACATCATCCCCATCATCATGGCCAGCGGGCGGCTGGGTCGTGGCCGCCCCTGCGCCAAGGCGTCGCGACTGAGCGTCGTGATGACCGGCACGACGTAGAGTCCTGTGAGAATCCTTCGCAGCGCCTTGCGGCGTTGCTCGAGCAGGCCTTTCCTGGGATCCGCGGGTTCCTTACTCACGATGGTAGCCGCGCATACGAATATTTATCATTTTAATCGTGCCGACGACGAACGGCAAGGATGAACAGTGCGAGCCAGACCAGTCGTCCGCAATGACTGGGCTGGATTCCGGCATTGCACCCGGTCTCCCGTCTGGGGGGCGCCGCTGTCCCTGCATGGCCCGCAGGAGCACCGGAAGCCCCAGACGCGCCGGTGTCGCCGCCCTCCCCACCTTGTCCGCCATCCGGCGCACCCCGTCCCGCTGCACCGCCGCTGGCGCCGCTGCTGCCTGCCGATCCCGCCCCCCCGCCGGCTCCGCCGCTGCCACGACCTCCCCCGCCGGCCGACCCGGCCACCCCGCCATCGGGCATGCTGGGCGGGCAGGCTTCGCCGGAAAGGAGTGTGGGATCGGCGAGCGCCGGTCCGACGCCCATCCACACGGCGTAGGCGCTGATCCAGCCTTGGTCCTCGCCCGCCGGGCGCGCGAACGAGCCCGGGATCCCGCCGTCGCCGTCGGTGTCCTGCGCGACCAGGCGCGAAAGGATGCACCGGAACTGCCGCTTGTGCACCTCGGCAGCCGCTCCCGTCGTGCGCCGAGACGCCTCGAGCTGTGCGAGCATGTTCCACGCGCTCGAGGCATTGCGCCAATCTTCGCTCGAGGCGGGAATGCTCACGTCTGGAACATCGTCGAAGCCGCCGAGCTGCGCGCCGACCTGCTCCGCCCACGCGGCCTCCTCGGGATGCGCGCGCAGGTACGAGCGCACCACACCCACGTACACCGTGCCACCTGACGTCGCGAACTGGGTCGCAGACGCGAGCCCCCGGGGATCGGCATCGAGCCAGGCCTTCGCCCGCCCGCCCAGCATCGCCCCGAGCGTCTTGGCGGAATCCTCCGCGTGCGCCTCGCCGAGATCGTACAGGGCCGCCCCCGCAAGCGCCGTCGCCGCTGGTTCGACCAGCTCCCCGGGCCGGAAGGCGAGCGCGGGGGCCATGCTCTCCAGCACGCCGCGGCATCCGGTAAGCGCGCTATCGTGCATGCGCTGGCCGGTCGCGCGTTCCTCCTCGAGCAGGGCGTACAGCGTCAGCGCACAGGCATAGACCTGATAGTACGGTGGCGGACCGATGCGATCGACCGGGTGCGCCGCCAGGTACTGCCAGGCCCGGTCCACGGCAGGCGCATGATCGGCCCGGCCCACGCGCTCGCGATGGACCGCCCAGACGAGGAGCGCCTCGACTGTGTCGAGCTCGGAGAAGGGCGGCTGGCCTTCGATCTCGTGGACCGCACCGAAGCAGGCGTCGGCTGGCACGGCGCACTGTTGCTGATCCTGGAACGTCGCAGCGCGATCGAGGAAGGCCAGGAGCGCCGCCTGATCGACGGGCGGCGCGCCGACGCGCGGCCGCAGGGACGCGGGCACCCCGCGCCGTGCCGGCGGGCGGGCCGCGGCCGGGGCGGCGAAAAGGAGCGCGGCCAGTCCGGCCGCAATTGGCAAGAGCCTCATGGCGTGTACCTCGCAAGCAGGGAGAGCACGCGCGCAGCCGCAGCCGAGGGCTCGCTGAAGCGGTGCGGGAACCGCTCACGCAACAGCCGCGCGAGCGCGGTCACCGGGGTCTGACCGTCGATGGCGCACAGCAGCGCGCGGTCGACCTCGACCTCCTCGTGCGGGCGAGGCACCAGGGCTTCTGTGCCGCAAAGGCCGAGCGTCAGGGGCTCCCCGGCCAGCGTGTCCGAGGCGCGAACCTCGGCGCCCGCGACGACGAGCCAGCGCCAGTGCAGCACGTCCGCGATCGGGTGGGCCTCGAGCTCGACTTCGAGCGGCGTTCCAACCGAGACCTCGAGCGGGGGCTCGAACGGCAGCAAGAGCTGCGACCACGCCGTGAGGCTGCCCGGACCCGTGGAGAGCCACCCACCGCCGAGATCGAGCTCGAACCAGATGGCGATGCCGTGCGCCAGGCCGTCGCGCAGGGGCTCGGGTGATGACCTGGCGCGCACGGCGGGGGAGACCACGTGCTCGAGATCCGGCTCGTCGAGCAGGATGGGGCCGGCCAGGATCGCGTCGCCCGGCAGCCGGCGCGACCGGGCCGTGGACAGGGCGCGCTGGCGCGCCGCGGAGAGGTCCACCCCTTCGACGCGCTCGCCGCTCGACGTGTGCAGCTCGAGCTCGGTGTGGCCGGGTCCGTCCTCGACCAGGGCCGCGAGGCGCCGCGCCCGCGAGGGCACGAGCCGGCCCCCCCGCACGAGCCAGCGTTCGCGCAGATCGACCAGCGTACGGACGATCGACGGGGACAGGAGCCCCGCTTCGTAGTCCTCATACAGCGCGACGTCGACCCGCTCCGGTACCTCGAGCGCGGTCGACGTCCCTTGCAGCAGCCGCACGCGGTCCGCGCACCCGTTCGCACGGGCCACCTCGCCCGCGACCGCCAGGATGGGCTCGGAGTCGACGGCCCAGACCACGCGTGCGCCGGCCCGGCACGCCAGGACGGCGAACGTCCCGAGGCCGCACCCGATGTCGGCCACCGACGCCCCCGGCCGGATTACGGACTCGATCGCGCGCCGCATCGCGGACAGGCGCGAGGGGTCGTGGGCCATCTGGCGGTAGTGATGAACGCTCATGGTGGCGCACCTCCATCATACGCCCGTCCAGTCACCCTTCGCGACCTCCTAGGCGCAGCTACTTTCTGCCACTGGCGTCACACCAGCGCTTGTGGCGAGGTGCGCCCAGGTGTCGTATCAAGGGGTCTCTCCGCGGGCGAGGCACGATCCATGCGGCTCGGCAAGGTCTACAACCAGGAGACGATGCCGCCGGACGGGCTGCCGGCCTTCATCGCAGTCGTCCACGCCGCCGGGCGACGCCTGCACGAACGCGGGGTCGTGCTCGTGGCGGCTGACACGGCCGAATGACCGCGCTGCCGGAGGATCGCCGCTACAGCCCCGACGACGCGTGGGCGCGAAGAGAGGGGCCGCTCGTGCGCGTGGGGGTCACGCCGTCCCTGGCGGCGGCGCTGCGAGGGGTGCGCGCGGTGAGCCTGCCGGTCGTCGGGGCGCGGGTGCAGGCCGGCGCGCCGCTTTGCACGATCGAGGACGACAAGGCGACGCTCGACGTGTACGCGCCCTGCGACGGCCGTGTCAGCGGCGTCAATGCGGCCCTGGTGGCCGATCCGGGGCTGCTCCGGCGCGATCCCCTCGAGGCGGGCTGGCTGTGCCTGCTCGAGGCCGCGGGCGACTTCGTGCTGCTCGAGGCCGCCGCGTATGCCCGGCGGCGCGCGCACTGATAACGCTGTCAGCGCGCGAGACGACGGCCCACCATCACGGAAAGGCCCAGCAGCAGCCACCACGCCGGCACGCCAGAGCCGCCGGGCGCGTCCGCGCAACCCGTCGCATTCGAGGCCGAGGTACCATTGCCGCCGCCGGCCCCTGCTCCGCCCGCACCCGCGCCTCCGCGGCCGGCGCCGCCGGCTCCGGCACCGCCTCGGCCCGACCCCCCGGCGCCCACCCC
>JAHFDS010000415.1 GCA_023248855.1 Myxococcales bacterium | reverse complement strand
GCCGGGCGCAGTGGGTGACGCGAAACCTTCGCCCGCGTCGTGTGCCGCCGTGCCCGGTCCGCCGACGGGCGGAGGCTGGGTGCTCGGCGGGCTGCTCCTCCTCGGGCGGCGCCGCCGCACCCGCTGACCCGTGCGCCGCGCCCTGGTCCTCGTCGGCCGCCGCAGCACCCTTGCGGCGCTGACCAGCCTTGGCCTTTTCGTGTACTACGTGGCCACGATGGGTCGGGACCTGTCGTGGTTCGACAGCGCCGAGCTCGCGATGACGAGCGTGCAGCTCGGGTTGCCCCACCCGCCGGGAGAGCCGCTCTACACGCTGCTCGGGGCCCTTGGGGTCCGTCTGTGGCCGGGCGCGCCGCTGGTCGCCTGCAACCTGCTGTCCGCGGTGCCGGGTGCCGCCTGCGCCTTCTTCGCCTTTCGCATCGCCGATCGTCTGGGCGCCGACCGGGCGCCCTGGCCGCTGGTCTCGGCGAGCGTCCTCGCCGTCGGCATCCAGGCCACGGTCTGGGATCAGTGCTCACGCATCGAGGTCTACGCGCTGGCGGTCGCCTTCTGTCTTCCCGTGGTCCTGCTCGCCTTGCCGGCGCTCGAGCCGGTAGCGGGAGAGGACGGCCTTTCGCGCGGGCGGTGGGCTCTCGCCGGCGGGCTGTCCGGCGCGGCCGCGGGCGTCAATCCGGTCATCGCGACCCTGGCCGTCCTCGGCGTCCTGGTGGCGCTCGCGCCGGCGCTGCGCCGCCGTCCGCGCCGGGTGATCCCCGCGCTCGGCTGGGCGAGCCTGGCCGGGGTCGTCGTCGTCGCCGCCTGCTACGCGTACCTGCCGATCATCGGCGGCCTCCGCGACCGCTTCGTCTGGGGGGCGCCGAGCTCCCTGCACCGCCTCGGGTTCTTCCTCACGGGCCGCGATTTCGCGCAGCCGCCGTTCAGTCATCCTGGAATGACGGCCCTCGAGCTGCTCGGGGCCCATGTCGGGCCATTCCTGTCGTGGGCCAGGGACGTGGGGCTCGTGTGGGTGCTGGGGCTTGGCACCATCGGCTTCGTTGCGGCGGGGCGCTCCCACCACCTCGCGCTCGTCGTGCCCGCGCTCTGCGGGGGCCTCGCTTTCGGCCTCGGCAACGAGCCGTACCTGCCTGCGATCCCCGACCTGGGCGGCTACCTGATGCTCGCCGCATGGGGGCTCGGCGTGGGCCTCGTGCTGCTCGGCGTGCGCGTGGCACGCGCAAGGCCGCGCCTCGGCGTGGGGTTTTCCGTGGCTCTCGTCGCGGTGACGGCGATCTCGGGCCAGGGGGTCACCACGCGCGAGCGCTCGGGTCATCGACTCGCGCGGGAGCTCGCGCTGTGCTTTCTCGAGGGCGTGCCCGATCGCGCGATCGCGATCGTCGAATCCGACCACCTCCTGTTCCCGCTCCTTTATCTGCAGCAAGTGGAGCATCTGCGCCCGGACGTCGTGCTCGTGGGGGCGGGCCTCGCGAGCTCGGGCTGGTTCTGGGAGCAGCTCTACGCGCGGCACCCGGCGCTTCTGCCGCTGCCGGCCGCAGGGGATCGCTGGCGCCGGCTCGCGGGTTTTCTGCGCGCCCAGCCCGATCGGCGCGTGGTCACGGAGTCCGCCGCGCTCGCCGCGCACGTGGCCCCTGGCTCCCCGCTGTGTCCGCAGACCCTCGGGTTCCTGCTCGAGCGCGACTGCCCCGAAGTCCCTGCGCGGCTCGCCGACTTCGTCGCTCGCGCGATGGACAGGCTGCATGCGTTCGAGGAGATCGATCGGGACATCCTTGCGTGGGTCGTGTCGGCGCAGGCCGAGGGGTTGGTGGCGCTCGGACAGGTGGAACCGGCGCTCCGCCTTTACTGGTCGTCCGCGCCTCCTCGCGTCCGCGCTGCGCTGCCGCTGCCGGCCGCTGCGGGAGCGGGGCCGGTCGCGTTGCCGCGCCTTCCACGCCTGTGGCTCGACCGGCCGTCACGGAACCTCGAGCGCGCCGCCGCGCTCCTGTCGCAGACTGGGCGGAGCGAGCTCGCCGACCTCTACCGGCGAGCGGCCGCCGACGCCGACCGGCTCTGAATGACGACCCAATTTCCACTCGAGGCAGGTCTCCTGTACCGTCCGGGTTGCATGGCGCTACCGGTCAGTGAACAGGATATCCGCGAGGCGCACGCTCGCATCGCGCCGCACGTTCGCCGGACGCCGGTCTGGGTCCTCGGGCGCGGGGCCTTCGGGCCTCTGGCCACGGTGTGCCTCAAGCTCGAGTCGATGCAGCATGCCGGCTCGTTCAAGCCACGCGGCGCCTTCAACACGCTGCTCTCCGAGCCGACGCGACCGGCGCTGGTCGCGGCCGCCTCGGGCGGGAACCACGGGGCCGCGGTCGCCTACGCCGCGCACCAGCTCGGGATCCGCGCCCGCATCTTCGTGCCGGAGATCTCGAGCGCGGCCAAGCTCGCCCTGATCCGCGAGGCGGGCGCGGAGGTCGTGGTGGGCGGCGCGCGCTATGCGGACGCGCAGGAAGCCTGCGACCGCTTCGTGGCCCAGAGCGGCGCGCTCAGGGTGCACCCGTTCGACGGGGTGACGACCATCGCGGGGCAGGGGACGGTGGCGCTCGAGTGGGACGAGCAGGCGGAGCTCGACACGGTCCTCGTGGCGTCCGGGGGCGGGGGGCTCGCGGCGGGCGTGGCCGCGTGGTGGCGGCGTCGGGTGCGCGTGGTGGCGGTGGAGCCGGAGGGCTCACGGGCGCTCCATGCGGCGCTCGAGGCCGGTCGTCCGGTGGACGTCCCGGTGGAGTCGGTCGCGGCGGATTCCCTGGGCGCGCGCTCCGCCGGGACGCTCGTCCACGCCATCGCCCGCGAGGCGGTCGATCACGTCGCGCTCGTACGCGATGACGCCATCACAGGGGCGCAGCGCACGCTGTGGCGCGAGCTGCGGATCGCGGTCGAGGCCGGGGGCGCGGCCGCGCTGGGGGCGCTGCTCTCTGGAGCCTATAGGCCCGCGAGCGGCGAGCGCGTGGGCGTCCTCGTGTGTGGGGCCAACGTCGACCTCGCGCAGCTCGCAGCCGTGGTGGCGTAGCCAGCAGGGGCAGGCAGTCGCACTCGAGGCTATGGAGTCGCGCCGAGCCGTGCTACGAGGCCGCCATGCTCAGGAAGACGGGCTCGACCCTCCTCGCAGCGATGATTCTCTCAGCCTGCGGCGCCGATGACGATGTCTCGCGCGAGGACCCGGCGGTCGAGACGGGCGTCTTCGCGAACTCCGGCCTGATGGCATCGTCCAAGGACCAGCTGTGGCCGGGCGGCCTGGTGCCGTACGTGGTGACGCCGGACCCGAGCCGGGTCGTCATGGGGCGAGCCGCCACCTGCTCGCCGGCCTGTGGCGGGGGACAGGTGTGCCTCGCGGGGGACCCGCTGCGCCGCGCGGTGCCGAACCATTGCGGCCCGCTGCCGTGTAGCAGGGGGCAGGTGTTCGTGTTCGGCCGGTGCCTGAGTGCCGAACGGCTCGCCAAGCAGGCGGGGGACATCTGGACCTCGCGCACGGAGGGGCGATTCAAGCTCCAGTACCGGTCGGCGCGGCCTGCGGCCGGCGCCTTCGTCGACTTTGACTTCACCACGCTCGATTGCAGCAGCGACTCGATCGGCAGGCCAGTACCGGCCCGGCGGATCTCGCTTCACGCCGGCAGTTGCAACGAGCCGCTCGGGCTGGATCACGAGCTCGGTCACGTGCTCGGCCTTTTGCATACCAACCAGCGGAGCGACCGCGACCTCTACCTCGACAGCTATCAGGACAGTGTGCCCAGCGACCGCGGTTCCGTGGGCGCCGACTGGGGTGATTACGACCTCTTCTCCGCAATGCATTATCGATCGAACGACTTCCGGTATTCGTCCTGTGGCGTCGGTGCTGGAGCCTGCTTCTTCTATCCGCAGCCCTGGTATCGCAAGCGCGATGGCTCCACTTTCGGCTCGCGGCAGCCCTATCGCGACGGCTGGTGGGAGCAAGCCGGACCGTTGCCCCCGCCCAGCGACGTGTCCAGCCTGGTCGAGATGTATGCCATGGAGTGGGGATGGAACACGCCGGCCCGGCCGGAGCCAGGCTGGACGTCGTCCCCAGGCACGGCGGGTTGGGCGCTCGGAGGCTTGACCACCGTCGCGGCGGGGGCGGCCCCGGCCGTCGCGAGCTCCGGCAGCCGGATGGACGTGTTCGTACGGGGCAGCGATGGCGCGCTCTGGCAAAACACCTACGCCCAAAGCGGTTGGTCCGGCTGGGTGTCGCGGGGCGGTGTCATCGCCAGCGATCCGGTCGCGGTCTCCGGTCGCAATGGACGGGTCGACGTGCTCGCGCGCTCGCCGGACAACCATACCTGGCACTGGTCCACCGCGGATGGCGCCGTCTATGGATGGGACGAGGTCGCGGACGACGTCAGGGGTCCGGCGATCGGCGCAGCGGGCGCCAAGCCAGCGATTGTCGCCCCCGTCCCGGATCAGCCGGAGGTGTTCGTCCGGTCGCTCGGGGCGTTGCACCGCTACTACTGGAGCGCGGGCTGGCACTGGGGTGGGACCTGGTCTCTCGGTGGCCACACCTTGGTCGGGAGCCCCGGAGCGGCTGCGACCTCCTCCGATCATCGGATCGATCTGTTCTCACCCACGAAGGAGGGACACGTCTGGAACCTCCCGCTCACCTGCAAGCCCGACGGTGGCTGCAGCGCCGGTCCCTGGGCCGATGGAGGGGGCTCCGTGCTGAGCGCGAGCGCGCCTGCTGCTGCGGCTGCGTACGTCAATGGCAGGCGCCGCGTGGACGTGTTCGTCCGTGGTCCGAACGACATGCTCTACTGGAGTCGCAAGTCGGACACGCAGCCGTTTTCCGGTGGTTTTCTCTTCCTCGGTCGCAGGCTGACCAGCGAGCCCACGGCGGTGTGGAACCAGCTGACCGGACCCCGGCTCGACCTGTTCTTCGGCAACCTGCGACTCGCCGATGGGGTCTACGAGATCGTCCACAAGTGGGGGCTGGGGGCGGATCTGCTTTGACTCTCTTCGCTGACGCTGACGCTGACGCTGACGGGCGGCGGTGTTCAGAGCGTCCAGCCCCACGGCGATGGGGGATGCCAGAGGCGTCGTGTGGTCCTTCGTCGGCGTCAGCGTCAGTGTTTGCGTGCCCTGAATGACAGGCACTGGGCTTAGGGCCCGATCCGCGCGAGATCGGCGCTCAGCATCTCGTCGATGCGGCGCTTTTTCGCGGCCAGGCGCTCGCTGGCTTCGGGGCCGAGGCGCACCTCGGCAGGCGTGGGCAGCCGGCGGATCGAGAGGAGCGCGCGCAGCGCGGCGGTGCGCTCGGTGGGCGTCACCCCCTGGTGGCGCGGCACGCCGTGCTCGATGTGCGGGCGGTCGTCGGTGTTCAGGGGGCCGGGGCCGGAAAGGCGCACGAGCTCGTCCCTTCCCGCGATGAACGACGCGGCGAGCTCCGCCGGATCGGCGATCCCGCCTCGCTGCGCGACCTCGGGCAGGGGCCGATCGAGCGGCGCGACGAGCGGCTGGTTCGACGCGCAAAGACCCACGAGCCCGGTCCGCGCGTTGAAGAAGCCGAGGTATGCATTCGTATAGGCGAATACGTCGCCGAAGGTGCGCAGGACGACGAGCAGGTCCGGCACGCCGAGCTCGTACAGCGGTAGCCACTGCACGTACAGGCCGGAAGGCGCCAGGAGGGCGCGGATGCGCGCGAGGTGCTCCCGGGCATAGAGCGCTCCGGTGCCCGCGATCTGCGGGTGGTAGAGGTCGCCGACGATGACGTCGTAGCGCGCGCCTGTGGCCGCGGCGTGCGCGACGAAGCTGCGCGCGTCCGCGGCGTGCAGGTGCACACGCGGGTTCCTCGTGACGTCGCCGGTGCCCTTTTCGAAGTAGCCGAGCACGGTCGCGATCTCGGGCAAGAGGTCCACCGCATCGATCTCGGCGCCGTGCGCGGCGAGAGCGCCGAGCGTGATGCCCGTGCCGAGCCCGAGGACGAGCACCCGCCGGGCGTCTGGCACGAGCAGCATCGGGATGTGCCCCTGACGGCGTTCGGCGAACGCGCTCTGGTCGCCACCCTCGAGGTAGCGGTTGTTGGTGCGCAGGCGCCGCGCCCCGGCGGGGCCCTCCTCGATGGAGATCGCGGCGAGTGGGCCCTCGCCGGACGCGACGATGTGAAAGCCCGGCGACACCACGAAGTGCACCAGGCGCGGGGGCAAGAGCCCGAGGAGGCCCGCGCCCAGGGCGGCGCCGATGACGCGCAGCCGCTGCTCGCGGGCGTCGCCGCGGCGCAGAAGCTCGACCAGGAACAGGGCCCCCGCCGCGATGCCGAGCGCGACCTTGGTGCCGCCGAGCGGGATGATGAGCAGGGCCGCGAGCGCGGGGGCGGCCGCGCAGCCGAGCGCGCTGCCGAGCTGCATGGCGCCGACCCGCGCGCCCGTGGTGCCGGCGTCGCGCACGGCGGCGGCGGTCAACGTGCTCGCCAGCAGCGTGGTGACGAACGCAGGGGGCACGAGCACCAGCGCCGCGAGCGCGAGCTCCGCCGGCACCGCGCGCGCAAACGGGATGGCGCCGCCTGCGCCGAGGTCCATGCCGGTCAGCCAGCCGAATATCCCCGTGGCCCGAGAGGCGAGAAAGCCCCAGGCGAGCAGGAACACGGGCGGGCCGAGGCGCGACGCCAGCCCGAAGAGCCCCGGGCTCGCGCCCGCCGCGGCTGGCGCACGGATGAACCAGCCAGGGGCGTTCGACAGAGCAGCCCCCGCCAGGGCCGAGCCGACCAGGTACGCCGCGACCGCGGCCGCGAAGCTGTAGGTGGTGCTGCCGAACGTCGCGGCGAGCACGCGGAAGGCGATCCACTCGACGAGCAGCGAAGAGAAGCCCACGAGCACCATCGCGAGGACGGGCGCGCGGAGCTCGCGGTGCGTGGCCGTGGCGCGCGTGGCAGGCTCGGCCGGCGGCGCGGCGGCTGCCCGCCGTGCCCACAGGGTGGCGAGCGCGGCGCAGGCGAGCTGAACGCCGATCGAGACGGCCGC
>JAHFDS010000414.1 GCA_023248855.1 Myxococcales bacterium | reverse complement strand
CCACCGATGGGCGGGGGCGTCGTGGGCGCACGCCGGGGCGTGATGCCGAGCTGGCGTCGCAGGGGATCCATGTCGGCGTGGAGGCGCGGGGGACTCATCTACGGCTCCGGGACCACCGGCACGAGGTTGGTGCCGGGCTGCGTCGTCGAGAACGCCACCTCGGCGGCGGTTCGGGGCTGTCCAGGGACGGGCAGGACGCGCGCGAGGCCTTGCGCGGCGTTGGCGCGTGCCGTTCGTTCTTGCAGGCTGCCCTGGCCACGCCACGCGGGGCGCGCCGGCAGGATGGGCGCGGTCCGGGCGGCGTGCGGGAGGCGGTTGCCGGTACCCGGCGCGCGCTCGAGGATGCGGTCGTAGCCGGCCGGCTGAATGCGCATGAAGCTGACGCCCTCGGCGCCGGTGGCCAGCTCGAACGACCGGCCGGGCGTGCTCGCGAAGTGCCGTCCCGCGGGAAGCCGGGCGACCTTGCCGTCCTCTCGCACCCACAGCGCGCCCTGGAGGACCATCAGCGTGAGCTGGCCGGTCGGGGCGACCAGCTTGCCGAGGTGCGCGCCGGCGCCGATGTGCTCGAGGAAGGCCTCGTAGTCGTCGCTGCGCGTGAGCGCCCGACGCCATCCCCAGTCGGTGGCCTCGGGCGCGGTGGGATCTGGCGCCGGTGCTTGGGGCTTTCGCTTCGCGGTGACGTCCTTGCCCGTGTACACGATCGCCTCCTACTGGCCGAAGCCGAACGCAGCGCGGCCGAGCTCGTTCCACAGCGCGAGCACCTCGCCCTCGAGCGGTGCGACGTGACGCGCGATCACGCCTGGGGTGCTTTCACCACACGCTCGCAACGCGCTCTCGGCGTCGGCTGCCGCGACGGCGCTGACGAGGATGTGCCCGGGTTCGGTCGTCGACGGTGGCGCAACTGCCACCGCCACGAGGAACTCGTGCGCCGGGACAGGCTCGCCCTCCCAGCGCGGCGGCGCGATCGCGTCGAGCTTCGGGGCGACTGCTTCTGGGTCGTGGAACGTCCCGAGCAGGCGATCCCACAGCCACAAGAAGATGCCGAGGTTGGTCCGCATGTCGTCGTGATGCTGGACGTGTAGGCGCCGCAGCCGCCCGAACCACTGGAGGCGCTCGAGCCAGAAGCCCTGGACGTGGAAGGCATCGTGGAGGTAGTTGCTCGCCCACCCGATGATGGCGGTCTCGATGGTGACCAGGACCGCGAGCCACCTGGGCAACATCAGGAACGCGGCCAGTACGAGCGAGACCGCGAATGGCAGGAAGGCGAGGACGAAGCTCTTGCTCGCCGGTGGGCTCAGGTAGCGCTCGGAGAGGAACGCCCCCGGCGGATAGAGCTCGGTGTGGTGCACCATGTGCCCGCGGTAGAGCGCGCCCGTCTCGGGCCGGTGCGCCAGCCAGTGGACGAGGTAGCCGGCGCCCAGGACCAGGAAGGCGGTGCCGAGCGCGGCAGCGGCGAACAGGACGACCGTGATCATGCGGCAGCCTCCTCGGTCGCGGCCTCGGCGTGCGACCCGTTCGAGACACCAAACGCATCGGCCCAGGGGAAACGGTGGGCCACCGCGGCGGCGGCCTCGCGCACGGAGGCGGAGGTGCGCGCCTGCTCGACATCGCCTTCGTGCTCCTTGATGCTGCGCGTGATGACCCGCGCGGCCCCGCGCGCGGCCTCGTTGAGGCCCTCGAGGCCCCGGCGCACCGACTCGTCGGCAATCAGCTGCTCGAGACCCCTGCCGGCCTTGAGCGCGCGGCGCATGCCCTCGGCGTCCGCGGCGCTGGTCGCCGCGATGAGCCGCTCGGCGTGGCGCTGGATCTCGTGGCGCAGCGTCTCGTGGGCACGCGCGTTGTCGTGCTCGATCCGGACCGGCACGACCGTGTACTCGATGCGGCAGGTGCGGAACTCCGCGTTGGCGTCCGCGACCATGCGGTCGAGCTCGGAGATGGTCTCGGCGAGCTCGGCCTCGCGCGCGACCGGGCAGACCAGCCCGATCACCGTCTTCGAGCACAGCTTGCGCAGGCGCGCGCGGGCCTGCTCGTAGACGGCCTTGGCGCGCAGCGCCTCGGGCTTGTTCTCGAAGACGCGCAGGGTCTTGAACAGCGTCTCCTCGCGCTCGCCGTGGGTCTCCTCGGAGAGGACCTCGCGCTCGTAGGAGACCCCCATGTCGGAGGCCGAGGCCTCTTGCACGAGGATGACGTCGGAGATGTTGAACGTGGACATGGGCCGCTCCCTTGCCCCTCCTCGCATCGCTAGCGGCCGGCCCAATCAGCGCCTGTGCATCTCCTCGAGATCGAAAAGAACAATGAGAAATCAGCAGGATGCGCCGGGGCGGTGGGTCTTCATGTCCGTCCGGTCCGTAGGGTATTTCCCATGAACACAACCACCACGAAACGAGTGAAAGAGGTTCTCGGGCTTCGCGACTGGGTGGAGCACCAGATCGCCGGGATGCGGCCCGAGGTCTGCCAGGTCGCCTTCGGCCTGACGCTGGCGACCGGGCGCGCCTGGCGCATGCTCGAGAAGATGGGCGTGCCCTGGGAGGTCGCGCTTCGTGCGGTGCAGATCCAGGAGGTCCTGCCCTGCGGTCTGCCCAGGGCGGTCCGCGGCAATCCCGACGCGGATGGCCTGCCCGCCCTGGCCCGAGCTGCGGTGCGCCGGGTCTTTCTCGGCAAGGGTGCCGCGTTCGAGTCGTGGATCCAGGAGGGCGCCGACGAGTGGGATCGCCGCATGACGGAGCTCCTCGAGGACGACCTCTCGATCGATATGGCGATGCTCGAGTGCCTGACACTCTCCATCGTGAGCGCCCGGGACTTCGCCGCTCAGGGCATGGCCTCGTTCGAGGTCATCCTGGGGATGACGGAGTTCCAGTTCGACGAGAGCGGCTGGCCCGACGCCTGTCGGCTCGACGACGGTGTCGCGACGACCCGGAACGGCGAGCCGGTCGCCCTCCGCTCCGCGAGCTGACCCTGCCATCAGGGGTGGATGGCTGCTTGATCGAGACTCCCCCAACGGCCAGAGAAGAAGTGCAGCTGAACATGCCAGGTCACGTGCCAAGATCAGGACGTGGGTTTGCCCGCGCGGATCTGGACTGTCGGCCACTCGAACCGCTCGCTCGAGGCGTTCCTGGAGATCTGCCGGGCGCACGCGATCCGATGCATCGCCGACGTGCGTCGCGTGCCGGCGTCGCGAAGGATGCCGCACTTCGCGCGCGGGCCGCTCGAGCGCGCACTGGCCACCGAAGAGATCGCCTACGCCTGGTTCCCCGACCTCGGCGGCCGGCGCTCATCACGCGAGGGCTCGCCCCACACAGGCTGGTCCGAGCCCGCGTTCGCCGGGTACGCCGACTACATGGACACCGAGGAGTGGGCGCAAGCCGCCGAGCGTCTGCTCGAGCAGGCGGCGACCCTGCCCACTGCGATCCTGTGCGCCGAAGCGAAGTACCTCGAGTGCCACCGCCAGCTCGTGGCAGACGCGTTGCTCGTCCGCGGCGTGGAGGTGCTGCACATCGTCGACCCCACGACCGTCGTTCCCCATCGCCTGACGCCCTTCGCGCGGCGCGTCGAAGAGCGGCTCGTCTACGATGGGGGGCAAGTGCCGCTCGATCTGGTTTGCCGATGATGCGGCGGCGCCCCCGTCCTTGATATCAGCGCTGCGCCGGGCTCGCGAGCTCCGCCGCCAGACGCTTGCGCGCCAGGTGCAGGCGCGACCACACGGTTCCCTCGGGGACGCCCAGCACCTCGGCGATCTCGCGATGGCCAAGCCCATCGACTGCGAACAGCGCGAGCACCGTGCGCTGCTCCGCCGGCAGGCGTGACATCGCTCGTTCCAGCCGCCGCGCCTCGTCGCGGGCCTCGAGCACCTGCTCGGGCCGCTCGGACGCGGGCTCAAAGTTCTGCTCGATTGCGAGCGGAGGGCGCCGCGACCGTACGCGCAGGGCCGCCCGGAGCGCGATGCGGAACACCCAGGTCGATAGCTGAGCCTCCCCCCGGAAAGCGGGGAGCCCCCGGTAGACGGCAAGGAAGGCCTCTTGCAGGGCGTCCTCCGCCTCCTGGCGTTCGCCCACCACATGCAGGCAGAGCCCCAGCACCTTGCGCTGCATCGACTCGAACACTGCGTCGAAGGTGGGCAGAGGCTCGGCCACGCGCGCGCTCGCGATCCTTACTCGAGCTCGGCGCGCTCGCGACGCAGCCGCGGCAAACCGATGACGCCATAGTAGAGCCCCTGGATGAGCATGAAGAGGGCCAGGCCGTACACCAGCGCCGCGCCGCCCGTGGGTAGCGCGTGGCTGCGATCGAGGATCGCGGGCAGCGGCAGCAAGATCGCCGCCACGAGGTTCACGGGCCAGAAGCGGAGCATGCCGATCCGACGGTCGACGTCACGCCGCCAGAAGGCGAGCAGATCCTCGCGTGAGCCCGCGGCCTCGGCGGCCTCGCGCTGGAACCGCCGGCGCTCGAGCGTCATGCGCGTGAGCATGGCGGCGGATACAGCCACGCCGAGCACCCACCCGAAGAGCCGGATCTCGGCCGGCATCGTCCAGAGCACGATGACGGGCAGCAGGATCGGCAGCAAGACGATGGCCCGAAGGAACGCGCGCCGGTGCCACTGGCCCATGCGTCCGATGCGCTCCGAGATCTCCGCCCAGTTCAGCTGCTGAGTCGCCGCCATCGTCATCGTCGTCATCGTCTCCTCCATGTGCGCCATCGCGCGGTCGTAGGCCTGGCAGGACACGCAGCTGGCCAGGTGGTCCGCCACTCGTTGCGCTTCCACTGCGTCGAGCGCGCCGCGGCGCCGCATTTCGAGCGCTATCTCGAGCTCCTCGCAAGCCATGCCGTCTCCTTCCGCCCGTTCAGAGACGCGGACCGTCGGATCCCTTCACGACTTTCTTCGGTTTCGCGAGAACCGTGAAGATCCCGTCAGTTGGATGCTCGGGCGGCCAGGCCGTCACCGCCCCGCGCGCCTCGAGAGCCATCGATTGCGACCACACCCCGGCGGGAGTCCCTGGGGCCCCTGCGCGTGCCAGCAGACCCCTGGCGAGCCGTTGCTCAAGCCGGCTTTGGCGCTCGGCGAGCCACCTCGTCGAGCACCTCCCCGGGGAGGGTCGCCTCGCAGGCCGGAAACAGCTCGCGCTCCTCGAACCGGACGTGCTCGTGCAACCGCTCTCCGAACGCGCGCGCCGCCGCCACGACGCCGGTGCGGGCGGCCGCGACGCTCGTGCGAAGAAAGGCGTGATCCGCCTCGGTGCGTTCCACGAGCGCCGCCGCTCCGGCGGCGCGAAGCGCAGGCAGCAGGACCTCCTCCTCCACGCGAAAGTGGGGCTCGAGCTCGCGATCGAACCGTCTCCCCAACCCCTCGGCCTCCTCGATGCTCCAGGCGGCTGCCTCCGCGAGCTCGGTAAAGGAGCGCGCGAGCACCAGCGCTTGATGGTGTTCCGAGGATAGACCGCGAAGGCGGGGATCTCGTTTCATGGGTGGCTAGCTGGGCGAGTCGGCATCTTCCCACAGCTCACGCGCCGGGCCTCAAGGCGGAAGCCACAAAGCCGGAGCGACAGACCGAGATTCCGAGCGGTGATAGAGTGATCTGAGGCGCGCATTGGACGCGCGGGGTGGCATGAGCGGCGAGCTCCTCAAGCGTGTGCAAAGTGCGGGCATCTCCACCGTGGTGGCGACCGGCACGGAGACCGCCGGAATGGTGGAGCACGACGCGTATGCGCGGCGAATCCTTGCGAACGCAACGCCGCGCTACTTCCGCAAGCGGATGATCGGCGGCAAGCGGTACCTCGTCGCTGTGATCGCGGGCGGAGTGCTGTGGGGTCTCTGGATGGGCCTCTTCCTGGGCTTCGCACCAGTCCTCATTGCCACGAGCGCGTTCTACGCGCTCTTCATGGGGCTCTACTTCCTGACCATGACTTCCATGCGCCTGCTCGTCAGCGACCGCGCGATCCACCGCCAGCAGGTCTACCTGCGGGAGATCCCGCTCGAGAGCATCGAGGATCTGCGTGTCGTGCCGCAGCGGTTCCACCTGAACTGGGTGGGCTGGTACGAGAAGGGCACGGGGCGCAGCGTCATCGTCCGCTACCGCGGCCGTTCCGGGCGCAGTCGCGTCGCCCGCTTCGATGTCGATGATGCCGAGCGCTTCATTGCTGCCATCCGGGGCGGTTCGGGTGATTGACGATACGCGCCCGCTGGCTGCGCTACGCGATCGGCGAGTAGCGCACGACGTACTGGCTGATCAGGGTCTCTGGAGTTGGCGCGAGATCGTCGGATCCTTGATGGCGCGATCGTTGGCCAGCATGAAAGCCTTCGAGAGAATGATCGCCAGGAGGCTGTCACCTTCGAACGGCAAGAACACACGTTCCGTAGGGTTCTTGCCGCGCGCGGGGACGATGCACAGGTACCGGCTGCCCGGCTCCATGAGGATGTTCCCGCTGCCCAGGTGGATCTTGTAGGTGCCGAGCTCGCCGCGCACGACCAGGAAGCGCTCCTCGAGCGAGCAGCGCTCGCGGATCTTGAGCTTCGGCAGCAGGCCCTCGAGTACGACGCGCCGCGTCCGTGCGGACTCGCCGAGCTCGCCCCAGGAATACTGTGCCCAGTAGCCATCGAAGGCGCGTGCGCCGCCATCCTGCCAGTTCGGATCGGCGCCGATGCTGCAGACACCGACAAACAGGTCGACGTCGCGCATGATCTCGGTGAACAGCAGCGCCGGTACGTCGGCGAGTCGTCGCGGTCGTCCGTCGGCTTCGACGAAGCGGACCTGATCGGTACCCAGGTAGAGGTAGATCCCGGAATCCGCTGTGTTCTCGTTGCCATGCGGAGACTCAACCCAGAACTCCGCGCGCAAGCCGAAGCGTGGCAAGTCGATGCTGGGAGTATTGGCCGAATCGAAGGCGCCTTGCAGGCGGTAGGCCCAACCCCGCTCGCGACACAGGGCCGCGAACTGGTGCTGCCGGATCACGTGTGCGGCGAAACGGTTCGAGTAGGTGTCGGTGGCGAGCTCGGCGTCGGTGAGGATGTAGATCTCTCGGTGAGCCTGCTTGAACGGC
>JAHFDS010000057.1 GCA_023248855.1 Myxococcales bacterium | reverse complement strand
CCGCACAGGCCGAGCGCGCTCTCGAGGGTGAGGGCGGCCTCGAGCCCGAGCGCACGGGCCACTGGATCGGCCGCCGCGCGCAGTGCCGCCGCGCCCGCGAGCAGCGCCTTGGCCTGCCGGCGCAGCGGGCGGTCGAGCAGGACGATGGCGTCGACCTGGTCCCAGGCGCGTCGCGCCCGCTCGAGCGCTCCGGGCAGCGTCTCCTCGACGCGCGCGGCGAGCGTCCGCAAAAGGACGCCGACGGCACGCTGCAGTGCAACCGCCGTCGGCGCGGGCACCTCCGCCTCTACCTCCGTCGGGACACGCAGGGCCTCTGCGCTGGTGCCGGGCAGGCGACGTGCCGCCTCGACGAGCCTCTCGAGTGCTCCGTGGGACGTTCGGATCATATGAGTTTCAACTCGTTAGCACACCCATCTGACAGCCCATGCGACCCGTCGATCCTGGCTCGCGTCAGCCCCGGTCGGGCTGGCCTTGCAAACCTGCGCAACGGACCAGCATCGGGTACGATTTCGCCGTGATCCGCTTCGAGCACGTCACGCGGACGTACGGGGCGCAGGTCGCGCTCGACGATGTCTCGCTCGAGGTGCGGCAGGGAGAGCTCGTCGTCCTCACCGGGCCGTCCGGTTCTGGCAAGACCACGCTGCTGCGGATGATCTACGCGGCGGAACGCCCCGACCGGGGCGTGGTCGAGCTCGGCGGGCGCGACGTGGGGCGCCTGCGAAGGCGCTCGATCCCGCTGCTCAGGCGCAACGTGGGCGTCGTGTTCCAGGATTTCCGGCTGCTCGGAGATCGCACCGCGCTCGAGAACGTGATGGTCGCGCTCGAGATCCTGGGGTTGCCCCGGCGCGTGGTGCGGGAGCGCGCCCTGCTCGCGCTCGATGATCTCTCGCTGTCGACGCGCGCCGAGGTGCTCGCCCGGGCCCTGTCGGGGGGAGAGCAGCAGCGGGTGGCCCTCGCGCGCGCGCTGGTCGGCCGACCCGCGATCCTGCTGTGCGACGAGCCGACTGGCAACCTCGACGCCGACGCCGGTGCGGTCGTCCTGGCGGAGATCGCCCGGGCCCACGAGCGCGGGGCGACCACCCTTCTGGCGACCCACGACCCTGCCGCCCTCCGGCTCGCCGCCGAGCGTGGCTTCCGCCGCGTCACCCTGCGCGCGGGCCGTCTCGAGGCGGACGAGGTCTCGCGCCCGGCGCTCGTGATGTCGCCCCAGCGCCGCGAGCGCTTGCCATGAGCACGCTGCGCATCGCCCTCTCGTCCTTCGGGCGGGCGCTCGTGCGGGAGCCGCGCGCGGCCCTGTTCGGCACAGGGGCGGTCGCGTTCGGCGTCCTCGCGACGCTCTTTCTCGCCCTCGTGGCGCGGGGGCTGGGCGATGTGGCTGCGCATGGCCTGCCGCGTGCCGAGATGGTGGTCGAGCTGTCCGACGACCTTCCGCCCGATCGCTTGGCCGACCTGCAGAGCCGGCTCGGCGCGCTCGCGGTGGTCGAAGCCGTGCGCAAGGTCGAGCCGGGCCTGGCGATGGAGCGCCTGCGCGCCAGCCTGGGCGCCGAGGCCACGGTGCTCGAGGGCATCGAGCCCGATTTTCTGCCCGCCTCGCTCGAGATCACCTTCCGCCCGGGCACGGCGGGCAGCACCGCGGTGAGCACCTTGGCAGAGCGCCTCGAGCGCACCGTGGGCGTCGCGCACGTCACCTACCTCGGCGACTGGGTCTCGCGCCTCGGCGCCCTGGTCGCGGTGGCGCGTGCGATCGTGCTGTGCGCGCTCGCCCTTGGCGGGGTGGGGGCGCTCTGGGCGGTGGCCGCCGCGGCCCGCACGCGTGCCCTCGCGCGCGGCGAAGAGATCGCGGTGCTCGCCCTGTGCGGCGCCACCGACCGCTTCGTGCGTGCGCCGTTCGTGCTCGAGGGGCTCTTCGTGGGCCTGTTCGGCGCGGCGCTCGGCCTCGGCCTTCTGCGCCTGGTCCTGCACGGCCTTGCACCGATCGTGGCCGCTGCCCCGTCGACGGCGCTCGCCGGCTCGTTCCGGCTCGACCTCTCGACCCTGCTCCCGCCCGCCCAGGTCGTGCTCGCCGTGCTCCTCGTGGGCCTCTTGTCCGCGCTCGCGGCGTCGATCGGAGTGCGCCGGCATGCTCGCGTGTAGCGCCCTCGCGGCGCTCTGGCTCTTGCCGGCGGCCGCCGCGATCGACGCCGACCGCGCCGATGTCGAGCGGCGCAGCCGTGCGGTCGCCGAGGCCGAGACACTCTACGGCCAGCGCGCCCGGGCGCGCACGCGCGCCCTCTACCACCTCGTGGCCGGAGGCGACGCCAGGGCTTTTGCGGAACCGCCCACGCTTTCGCAGCGCGCTGCCCAGGTGGCCCTTGTGCGGATCCTCCGGCGGGATCTCGACGAGCGTGAACAGTACCGCGCGGAGCAGACCCTGCTCGCCAAGGAGCGCGCCTCCATCGATCGCCGGGCCAGCGCCTGGATGAGCCGTCGCGCAATGGCGCCGGCGCCGCCCCCCGGCCTCGCAAGGCCCGTCCCGGGTGCCCTCCGCGGCGCGTACGGTCGCATCCGGGAGCCGAGCGGCCTCGAGCGCGATCGACGCGGCGTGCTGCTGGCCGCCCGGCCCGGCGAGGGGGTGGCGGCGCCGCTCGCCGCCATCTGCCACCCCCTCGGGGAGCTCCCTGGGCTCGGCCCCGCCTTGCTGCTCCTCGGCGCGCACGACGTCGCGGTGGTCCTTGGCCCGGTGCTCGAGCCACGCTGCGCCGACGGAGCCGCCGTCGGCGAGCGCGCCCTTCTCGGCAAGGCCAAAGGTCCCCTGCTCTACCTCGAGCTCCGGCAGCATGGCGTCCCGGTGGATCCGACCCCGGCGCTGCACCGCTAGCGGATCGGCTATCATTTCCGGATGCATCCTCCGAGGCGGCGCCGCCGCGACCTCTGCTTCGCCATCCTCGGCGCCACGACCGGCGTCCTTTTCGTCTCCACCCTGGCGCTCGCGATCCCCTCGAAGTACAGCCCCTACAAGAAGCTCTCCGTCTTCACGCGGGCCCTTTCGTACATCGAGAACAACTACGTCGAGGACGTCGAGCAGGAGCGCTTGGTCTACGGCGCCATCAAGGGCATGGCGGAGTCCCTGGATCCGCACACCACGTTCCTCTCGCCCGACGCCTACCGGCAGATGAAGGACGAGACGACCGGCGAGTTTCCCGGCATCGGCATCGAGGTCGATCGCCGCGGCAAGGATCAGCCCCTGACGGTGGTCGCGCCGATCGAGGGAACCCCGGCTGCCCGCGCGGGGATCAAGTCGGGCGATCAGCTGATCGAGATCGACGGCCGTCCGAGCGGGCCGATGTCGATCGAGGAGGCCATCAAGCGGATGCGCGGCAACCGCGGCACGCGCGTCAAGCTGCTGGTGGGGCGCCAGGGCTGGGCGGAGCCGCGCGAGATCAGCCTCGTGCGCGACATCGTGCGCGTCGTGAGCGTGAGCGCGCGCATGCTCGAGCCGGGCATCGGCTACCTCAAGATCACGCAGTTCTCCGATCGCACCGATCGCGACGCCGAGCAGCGCCTCGCCGAGCTCGAGCAGCAGGCCGGCGGCAAGCTCCGCGGCCTGGTCGTCGATCTTCGAGGCAACCCCGGGGGCCTGTTCGACCAGGCGGTCCGGGTGGCCGACATGTTCCTCACCGAGGGGCTCATCGTGCGCACCATCGGCAAGAGCGGCCGCGTGATCGACGAGGAGACGGCGCGCGCGCGGGGCACACACGCCGGCTTTCCGATGGTCACGCTCGTCAATGGCAGCTCCGCGTCCGCCTCCGAGATCGTCGCGGGCGCGCTCCAGGACCACAAGCGCTCGCTCATCCTCGGCACGCCGAGCTTCGGCAAGGGCTCGGTGCAGAGCGTCATCGAGCTCGAGGACGGCAGCGGCCTCAAGCTCACCGTCGCGCGCTACTACACGCCTTCGGGCCGGTCGATCCAGGAAAGCGGCATCCAGCCGGACGTGCTCGTGGAGCAGCTCAAGACCGCCGAGATCGCCCGCATCGTCGACGACAGCGGCGAGCCCAAGACGCGCGAGCGCGACATGGATCGGCACCTGCGAAACGAGCAGGGGGCGCGCGGCTCCGCCCAGGGGAGCGTTGCAGGCGGCGACTTTCAGCTCAAGAGCGCCATCGATCACCTGCGCGCTGCGGACCGCCTCGGCCTGCAAAGGGGCGGCTGATCGGGGACCCCGTGAGCGCACTTTCCACTCGCGTCGCTTCCCGATCACGGGCTACGATTACCGTGGGTTGCGCCGTCGAGCGCTCGCAAAAGGTGTCCGGCCCGAGGCCGGACGACGGAAGAAGATGAGGGGATGAGGGCAGCGAACGGTGGCGTCTTGGGCGCCCAGCTTCGTTTCTCGTAAAGATCATGGGACCTTCGTGAAGGCCTGGCCGCTGTTCGGACCCCGGTGTCGCCTTGCGCGGCGTGGGCAGGACACCCTCGTGGGGCAGCGCTAGGCATGTTCAAGCTCCTGATCGAGGACGACGAGGGCAAGACCACGGTCGTTCCGCTGATCCGCGACGAGATCACGATCGGGCGCAAGGAGGGCAACACCATCCGCCTGACCGAGCGGAACGTGTCGCGCCGCCACGCGAAGCTGACCAAGGCGAGCGGGGCCATCCAGATCGAGGACTGCGGCAGCTACAACGGCATCCGGGTCAACGGCGCACGCATCCAGGGCAAGATCGCGGTCGGCGAGGGCGACCGCATCCAGATCGGCGACTACCTGCTCGCCCTGCGGATGGACCGGCCGTCCGCCGAGAGCCGCGATCCGTTCCATGAGATGCGGACGCAGCCGATCGAGCGCTCGGAGGACGACAAGACCGAGCGCGACACGAGGCCCATGACCGTCGCCACGCCGCCGCCGGTGGAGCGCGAGCGCGACACGGTGCGCGACGGCCGCGAGCCAGGCGACACGGTGCGCATGCAGACCGTGCCGGCAAGCTCGTTCGACTACGGCGCGTTTCGCAGCTCGGGGGGCGCGGGCGATTTCGGCTCGGATGACATCACGCGCCTGCCCGGGGACCTCGGCATCAGCTACCCGGGGGCGCCGGCGCCGGCGGCCGCGTCCGATGCGCACGCGACGCCGGCCGAGGGCACGCAGCCGCAGCGACCGGTGCGCCTCGTCGTGGTGAGCGCGAACTTCGCCGGCCAGGAGTTCCTGATCGACAAGCCGACCGTGGTCGTCGGGCGCACCGAGGAGAACGACATCGTGCTCAATCACCGCTCGATCTCGCGGCACCACGCGAAGATCGTGCGCGAGCACGGGCGCTTCAACATCGTCGACTTGCAGAGCGCCAACGGCGTGCGCGTCAACGGCGAGCCCTACGGCAAGGTCGAGCTCAGAAAGGGTGATCTGGTCGACCTCGGCCACGTGCGGCTGCGCTTCGTCGAGGCCGGCGAGGACTTCGTGTTCGATCGCGATGCCGAGATCTACGACCTCGGCGAGCGACGCGGGATGCGCGGGGCGGTCGTGGCGACGCTGGTGGCGGCGGCGTGCGCGGTCGTGCTCTTCGTGTTCCGTGACAAGCTCGGCCTCGGCGGCGAGGTCGGCCCGCTCCCGCCCGATGCGGCCCTTGTCATCGCGGTGCCGCTACCGGCCGACGCGGCCGAGGTGAAGGTGGCCCAGCTCGACGCCCCGCTGGCCGGCGCGGACGCCCTCGCCAGGCTCGAGGCCGCGGTCGGCAAGAAGGACTGGGACAGCGCGGTGGTCCTCTTCGAGGACATCCCGCTCACGAGCCCGCTCCACGGCAAGGCCGAGCCGTTGTTCGAGCACGCGCGCAAGAGCTTCGTCGCCAAGCACCTCGCGGCCGCCACGCAGGCCAAGGCCCAGGGCCGCTGCGGCTCGGCGAGCAAGGAGGCCAAGAGCGTGCTCATCTACGACGAGGGCAACGCCGCCGCGAACGAGATCGTCAAGGCCTGCCAGGCGCCGGTCAAGCCGCCCGAAGAGCGGGCGCCGCCCCGCGAGCGCCCCGAGCGCGTGGTGGAGCGAACGCCCGAGCGGATGCCGCCGCCACCGCGCGAGGAGATCAACATCGAGGGGATCGCGCAGGAGGCGCAGAACGCCTACATGACTGGCCAATACGCGCGCGCGCTCGAGCTGGCGCGCAAGGTGCTCAAGGTCAACCGCGGCTACATCCCGGCGCTCTCGACGAGTGGCCTCGCGCTCTGCAAGCTCAAGCACAAGGACGCCGCTGCCGCCGTGTTCGCCAAGCTCCCTCCGCAATACAAGTCGATGATGCGCGCCGCCTGTCAGAAGGACGGCATCGAGCTCGAGTAGTGGGCAGCGACCCGGCCTCCCAGGGCACGCCGCCAGGTGGCCCGTTGCAGCTCGCCGGAGAGCCTCCGCGCGTGCACCTCGCGCCCCTGCCGACCCCGCTGCACCACCTGCCGCGCCTGTCCGAACGCCTCGGCATCGAGGTCCTGTGCAAGCGTGACGACCTCACCGGCTCGGTGCTCTCGGGCAACAAGGTGCGCAAGCTCGAGTACCTGCTCGCCGATGCGCGCGCGGTCGGCGCCGACACGGTCGTCACCTGCGGCGGCGCGCAATCGAACCACTGCCGCGCCACCGCGCTCGCGGCCGCGCAGCTCGGCCTTGGCTGCCGGCTGCTGCTGCGCACCGACGATCCCTCGGTCCCCCCGCCGCTCGAGGGCAACCTGCTGCTCGATCGCGTCGCCGGGGCCGACGTGCGCTTCATCTCGCGAGCCGACTACGCGCGGCGCGCGGAGCTGTTGGCCGAGGAGGTGGCTCGCCTCTCGACCGCCGGGCGCGTCCCCTACGTCATCCCCGAGGGCGGCTCGAATGCGCTGGGCGCGTGGGGCTACGTGCGCGCGGTGTTCGAGCTGCGCAGCCAGCTGGCCGCGATGCAGTGGCGCGAGACGGCGCGCGACGTCACGATCGTCTATGCGGCGGGCTCGGGCGGCACCGGCGCGGGCCTGATCGCCGGGGCCGCGCTCGCCGACCTCGAGGCGCGCTTCGTGGGCTTCGCCGTGTGCGACGACGCCGCGTATTTCCAGCGCGAGATCGCCCGCATCCTCGCCGAGCTGGCGGAACGCTTTGCGCTCTCGCGCCTGCAGGTGCCGCGCGAGATCGAGATCGTCGACGAGTTCGTGGGCGTCGGCTACGCCAAGACCCGGCCCGAGGAGCTGCGCACGCTGGTCGCCGTCGCCCGCGCCGAGGGCCTCGTGCTCGACCCCGTGTACACCGGCAAGGCGATGCACGGCCTGTGCGAGCTGCAGCGCCGCACGCCCGGCTGCCTCGGTACCCGCGTCATCTTCGTGCACACGGGCGGCGTGTTCGGCCTGCTCACCGCCGAGCACGCGGGCTCGCTCGCGCCCCTCGTGTAGCCCGACCTACACCTCGAGCACGTCGCCCTCGGCGAGCGGCGCGATCACCGAGGCGACGAGGTCGTGCTCGTCCGGGTAGTGGACGAGGCGCATGCGCGCCCGCAGGTCGGCCCCCAGCGCTGCGAGCGCGGCATAGGGCGTGTGCGCGGGGCCGTGGTTGGTCTCGTGCACGATGAGGTCCGCCTGCCCGAAGAACGCCAGGAGGCCCGGATCGAACGCGGTGTCGGCCGAATAGCCGAGCGTCCGGCCCCCCGCGGTGACGAGCAGCGCGCTCGTCGGCACGTGGTGCACGGTGCGGTACGCGCGGATCGAGAACGGCCCCACCTGGGTCGCGCCGTCCCAGCCGAGCTCGGTGTGCACGAAGTATTCGCCAAAGTGCATGGAATGGAAGCGCTGGCCGTCCCACAGCTGCCCCATCGGGGCCACGAGGCGGCCGTCCCAGATCGCGCCGCGCACCTCGGGTGAGCACACGAGCTCGAGGCGCTTGCCCTCGGCAAAGCGCTTCCAGAACGCCACCCCCTCGACGCCGTTCATGTGGTCGCCGTGCACGTGGGTAACCAGCACGTGGTCGATGGTGGGCAGCTTGAACGACTGGCCACTCCTGGCCGAGGCGTCCGCGAGCACGCGCCGGTAACGGTCCGGACAGTCGATCCCGAGCCGGAAGCCGTCGTGCTCGAGGAGGAGCGCGGTCGTGTGGTGCTTCTCGGTGAACGTGTCGCCAACCCCGAGCGCGATGAGCCGCATGCACCATCGTAGCCCGCGCATTGCGAATTCCCGGCGCGCGATCCACGATCACCGTCCGCCGCTGCTCCTCGGGCAGGGCGCGACACTTCTCTCGGAGGGGCAGATGGACGAGCGTGGCAACAAGCGCGACCTGGTGCTCGCGCCCGGCGAGTACGCCTACATGCAGGACGTCACCAAGGGCGTCATCAAGACGTACACGGGGCCGACGGTGATCAACCCGACCGCGCAGGAGCGGCCCATCCGCTTCGATCAGGTCAAGAAGATCTTCGATCCGTGCGGGCTCGAGGACGCCGTGCAGAAGGCGGCCATCGCGCCCGAGGGCTACTACCTCATCCTCAAGAACCCGTCGAGTGTTGCTGGTGGTAGTCGCGGCGACCACCCGGGCGCGGGCGGCGTGCACCCGTCGCCCGACCTCGAGATCGGCCGCAAGATCAACATCACGGGGCCGTGCGACTTCGCGCTCTGGCCGGGGCAGATGGTCAAGCTCGTCCAGGGCCACCACCTGCGCAGCAATCAGTACCTGCTCATCCGCATCTACAACGAGGACGAGGCGCGCAAGAACTGGGGCCAGGCCATCATCAAGCCCGCCGCCGGCGAGGGCGCGCCCGAGGCCGCCGGCGGCGCCATCGTCCGGCCGCCCGCGGACCTGACCGTCGGAAAGCTCCTCATCATCAAGGGCACCGACGTGTCGTTCTACATCCCGCCCACCGGCGTATCGGTGGTGCCCGACGAGAACGCGCTCTACGTGCGCGACGCGCTGACGCTCGAGCGCCTCGAGTACTGCATCCTGGTCGACCAGAACGGCAAGAAGCGCTACGAGCGCGGCCCCCAGGTCGTGTTCCCCGAGCCGACCGAGTCGTTCATCGCCAAGGACAACCAGCGCAAGTTCCGCGCCCTCGAGCTGAACGAGATCCAGGGTCTGCACATCAAGATCATCGCCCCCTACGAGGAGGCGGGCCGAAGGTACAAGGAGGGCGACGAGCTCTTCATCACCGGCCGCGAGACCGCCATCTACTTCCCGCGCGAGGAGCACTCGCTCGTGCGCTACGACGGCCGCGACAAGCACTTCGCGGTGGCCGTGCCCGCGGGCGAAGGCCGCTACGTGATGAACCGCAAGAGCGGCCACATCGCGATGGTGCTCGGCCCGGCGATGCTTCTGCCGAACCCGGTGGACGAGGTGATCATCCGCCGCGTGCTGACCGAGAAGGAGTGCGCCACCTGGTACCCGGGCAACGACGAGGTCGCGGCGTACAACCGCAGCTTGCGCCAGGTCGCCGCGGCCGCGCCGACCACGCGCGCGGGCGTCGTCAGCGAGGGCGACTACGAGCGCAGCCAGAAGCGCGGCGGCGGGCCGCGCTCGCCCGCGCCGGCTGCGCAGGTGGCGATGGAGGCCTCGAGCGTCTCGCGCGACACCGCGGCGATGGTGGGCGACGTGCTCGAGCGTGGCAGCACGTTCACGCAGCCGCGCTCGATCGTCTTCAACATGAAGTTCGACGGGGTGCCCAGCGTCAACGTGTGGGTCGGCTACGCCGTCTTGATCGTGGACAAGAAGGGCAACCGGCGCGTCGAGCACGGCCCGAAGAGCATCCTGCTCGAGTACGACCAGACGCTCGAGGTGATCGAGCTCGCGACCGGCCAGCCGAAGACCACGGACAAGATCATCCAGACCGTCTACCTGCGCGTGCTCAACAACAAGGTGAGCGACCTGTGCGAGGTCGAGACGCACGATCACGTCAACCTCAAGCTGCGCTATTCGCTGCGGGTGAATTTCCTGGGCGAGCCGAACCGGTGGTTCGAGGTCGAGAACTACGTCAAGTTCCTGACCGATCACATCCGCTCGGTGCTCAAGGGCGCGGTCAAGAAGCACTCGATCGAGTCGTTCTACGTGAGCGCAGTGGAGATCATCCGCGACGCCATCCTCGGCAAAGCGCAGGCCGACAAGCCCGGCGAGCGGCCGGGGATGCGCTTTGGCGAGAACGGCATGCTGGTGACGGACGTCGAGGTGCTCGACGTGACGATCGAGGACCAGCGCATCAGCGCGCTGCTCAACCAGGCGCAGCACGAGGCGGTCGAATCGAACATCACGCTCCTGCGCGCGAACCGTAACCTCGAGGTGACCAAGAAGCAGGAGGACCTCGCGCGCCAGGAAGCGGAGGCGAAGACGCAAACCGAGAAGCGCAAGGCCGAGCTCGAGATCGAGGCGGCCGGGGCGCGGCTCGCGGTCGCGCTCGCCGAGGTCGGCGCCACGATCCGGGAGTTCGAGGAGAAGAAGAAGGCGGCCGAGGCGCGGCACCGCGCGATCGACGTGGACCACGGCGCGGAGCTCGCGCGCGAGCGCGCCAAGGCGCTGCAGGGCCACGAGATCCAGCGCGGCCTGCAGGAGCTGCGGTTGGCCGCGCTGCGGGCCGAGGTCGAGGCCGTGGTGCAACGGTTCGCAGCCGCGCAAGGAGGGTTCTCGGAGGCCCTGCTGGCGCTGTCGAATCAGGAGACGCTCGCCAGGATTGCCGAGGCGATGAGCGTCCAGAGCTTCATCGGTGGCAAGACGCTCACCGACGTGATGGACAAGATCTTCGCCGGCACGCCGCTCGAGGGCGTGCTCGAGCGGGTCAAGACCAAGAGCTCGCCAAACGGCGGCAGCGCCGGAAAGGCGCTCCCACCCGGCGGGAAGTAGGGCCGGCGCACCATCGAACCAGGAGTCCCCCCGCCGCCTCGGGGGTGGGGGGGCTCGTATCACGAAGGGCTGACAGCCATGAGCGAGCTCGGGGTTTCGGCGCAAGGAACCTGCATCGTGCCGGTGGCGCGCGAGGCGCTGCCGGTGCTCGACGACGCGCTCGGGCTCGGGCGGGTCCGGATGGTGCGCAAGGCCGAGCACCACTTCACCGTGTTCGGGTATCCGATGGGCAAGCTGTGGAAGAAGGCCTTCTCGGCGCAGCCCGGCCTGCACGCGCTGCTTGATTCATGTGTCAAGGCGCATGAATGGTCGTTCCGCCCGTGCCGGGATCGCCTCTACCACCTCGTGCAACCCGAGCCGGCGCTCGCGACCGTCATCCTCGGCATCGAGGCAGACCTCGCGGGCTTGTTCGGCAAGGCTCGTGCGCTGCTCGCCCCGGAGGCCTGCGCGCCCGCGCTCGAGGATGCGCTGCGCGAGCCGCCGCCGCCGCACGTGACCCTCTACACGACCGATCCGGCCGGCCAGCGCGGCATCGGGCTTCGCACCGCCCGCGATCTCGCGGATGCCCTCGCGCGCGGCACTGGCGGGGTCGCCGAGGGCCTGCAAGCCTTCGCGCTCCATCCTGCTGTGGTGCTGTCCACGGATCCCTGACAGGAGGGTTGGCCGGACCGCCCCGGGGGGCCAGGCGTTGCCCACACATCTCGCGAGGCGGATGCTTCAGCCTGGCCGCGCGCCGCGTCAATCCGCGTCAATCGCCTCCCGCTAAGGCTCGTCGTCCCCCCGTCTGGGAGCAAGGCCCCCGGGGCCCGACCAAGCAGGTCGTGCCCGCGTAGCCGCGTTCTACGGCCAGTTCCGGCGCTTTTCCGCGGTCCGCACCGTCCCGGGGCGGTTGGCCCGGCTCTTGATCATGGAGCCACGCAGCCCGCGGCCGCTGCTTCGGCGATCGCGGCGCGGAGGAGAGGCCCATGAACTGCTCGGTCGCGCTTTCGAGGCTCCGATCCCTGCCCACGGGCGCTGCCCTCAGCGCGGCCCTCGCCCTCGCCGGCTGCTCGGGCGACCTCATCACCGGCGGAGCGCCCCAGGCGGGCGCAGGGGGGACTGGCGGTGCAGCCGGAACGGCCGGCGCTTCCGGGGGTACTGCGGGGGGCGCCGCCGGCGGCGCGGCAGGCGGCGCGGCGGGCGGCAGCGCAGGCGCGCCCAGCGCGGGCCTGGTCCAGATCGACACCTCGCGGGTCGATCCCTACGTCCGAACCGCCATGCCCGTTCACCTGACGGGGCGCGCATCGGCCGCCCGCGGCATCGAGAAGGTCGAGCTTTCCGGCATGCCGGCGCCGACCGACCCAGCTGGCAACTTCGACGTCGCCGTGCCCACGGTGCCGGGCATCACCTACGTGCCCATCAAGGCGTACGACCGCGGCATGCCGCAGAACACGCGCAAGGGCGATCGCTCGCTCCTGCGCGCCTCGTTCCTGCCCGAGCGCGGTGTGAACGCGACGGCGGCCGGCGCGGCGCTCGACTCTGCGATGGTGCGCGCGATCGCCGCCCCCCTCGCGGCGATGGCCGCGAACATCGACATCGCCTCGCAGCTCCGCGGCGCCACCGGTGCGATCTCCCAGCAGGGCTGCAACATCATGGTCACGAACATCACCGCGGGCCGGCCGCAGCTCGCGGCCGACGCGGGCGCGATGGGCCTGGCCATCGCGTTCAACGTCCCGCAGGTCCACGTGGACTTCAACGGCGCGTGCAGCCTGCCGCTCGTGGGCAACATCAACCTCACCGGCACCATCGACACCAGCGTCGCCGTGACCACCAACGTGACCGCGCCGGCCACGGCACCCGTGCCCACCTGCATCTCGACCTTCGCCCACAGCGCGCCCGGCGTGAACCTGCCCGACTTCAACCTGCGCATCCAGGCAGGCGGCGGCCTCATCGGCCTGCTCTCGCCGATCATCAGCTCGATCATGGAGGGCACGGTCAAGTCGAAGATCCAGGAGCAGGTGACGGCCCAGGCCAACACCCTCATCGAGCAGCAGACGATGATGCTCTCGCTCTTCAACAAGACCGAGACGATGAGCTTCCGCAACGTGCCCATCCAGGTGGGCTTCTGCATCACCGAGCTCGTCGGCGGCGCGGCCGGGACCCTCAAGGCGCAGCTCGGCCTGAACGCCGGCCTGCCCGCGGGGATGATGCCGGTCAAGAACGCGCCCGGTGCGCCGGTGCTGCTCGACGCCCCGATGCCGGAGGTGCGGCCCGGCACGCTTCTGCTCGACGCCAACCTGCTCGGCCAGGTCATGTTCTCGCTCTGGAAGGCGGGAGGCATCTCGGGCGAGGCGCCCGCGGGCGGCGTCGGCTACGGCATCCTGGCCGCCCTCGCACCGGGCCTCGCGGGCCGCCACCCGGACGATGCGGCCATCAGCGTGCGCATCGATGCCGGCCTGCCGCCGCTCGTGCGCGCCGCCGCGAACCCCATGCAGGGCGACCTCGTGGTCGAGCTCGGCGACCTCTTCGTCGACCTCGTGGCCGAGAACGAGGTCCTGTTCCGTCTCGGCATCTATCTCAAGGTCACGCTGGAGCTCCAGCCGATGGGCAGCGGCGTCAAGCCCGTCATCAAGAGCGTGGAGGCGAAGGTCCACATGCACGACGAGCCCGTCGCCGACGCCGACGACGACGCCCTCGAGGCCGCGGTGGCCTCGCAGATCCAGGGCGCCGCCGCGAGCCTGTTCGGGGACCTCGCGATCACGCTGCCGAACATCGGGGTGCCGCTTCGGCCCATGGACGTGACGCCCGAGCCGGGCGGTCGCTACCTGCGCATCAAGCTCGCGCCGTAGGGAACCGCAACTCCGTCGCTTCGACGGACGATACCGGTCAGCCGGCTTCGTCGTCGCCCGCGTCCGCGATGCCGTGCTTGGCCAGCCGATACCGCAACGAGCGGAAGGTCACGCCGAGCAGGCGCGCGGCCTCCTTGCGGACTCCGCCGGCCTTCTCGAGCGCCTGACGGAGCAGCTCGCGCTCCACCTCGCCGAGAATGCCTTCCAGATCCACGCCCTCGGTCGGGATGCGCGTGGCCGCCCCCACCGGCATCCCTCGCCCCGAGCGCAGATCAGGAAGCAGCTCCAGGGTCAGGCGACCGGTGGGTGCGAGCGCGATGGCACGCTCCATGAGGTTTTCGAGCTCGCGGACGTTGCCGGGGAAGTCGTGCTCTCGCAGGCGCGCGAGCACGGCCGGATCGACCGTGAGCGGTGGGCGCCTCGCCTCCGCGCAGAAGCGACGCACGAAGTGGTCGACCAGGAGCGGGATGTCCTCGGGCCGCGCCCGCAGGGGTGGCACGCGCACCTGGATGACGTTCAGACGGTAGAAGAGGTCCTGCCGGAAGGTCCCCTGCTGCACCTCGGTCTCGAGATCCCGGTTGGTCGCCGCGATCACGCGCACGTCGAGGTCGATCTCGCTGGCACCTCCGACCGGGCGCAGCTTCCGCTCCTGCAGGACCCGCAGGAGCTTGACCTGCAGCGCCGCCGAGACCTCCCCGATCTCGTCGAGAAACAGCGTCCCACCCTGCGCCATCTCGAACAGGCCGGCGCGGTTCTGCGACGCCCCGGTGAAGGCCCCGCGCGTGTGCCCGAACAGCTCGCTCTCGAGCAGCGTCTCGGGGATGGCCCCGCAGTTGACCGCGACGAAGCTCCTGTCGGCGCGGCCCGACAGGTGGTGGATGCCGCGCGCCACCAGCTCCTTGCCGGTGCCGCTCTCGCCGAGCACCAGCACGTTCGACCGCGTCGGGGCCGCGCGACGCACGAGCTCGAACAGGCGCTGCATCATCTGCGAGCGCCCCACCAGCTGATCGAGCTTGAAGCTCTTGGCAAGCTCGTCACGCAACAAGGTGTTGTCGCGAACCAGCGCCACCTTCTCGAGCGCACGCTCGACGACGACCGTGACCTCGTCGATCTTGAAGGGCTTGGTCAGGTAGTCGTACGCGCCGCTCTTCATGGCCGCGATCGCGGTCTCCGTGGTCGCGTAGGCGGTGATGAGCACGACCTCGGTCAGGCGCGCGCGCTTTCGCACCGCTTCGAGCACCTCGAGCCCGCTCATTCCCTGCATCCGCAGGTCGGTCAGGACGACGTCGTACTCTCCGGCGTCATACTCGGCGAGGCCCTCGCGGCCGCCCGGGCACGCGCGGGCCGTGTGCCCCGCACGCTGCAGGCAAATGCACAGGAACTCGCGCATCGAGGGCTCATCGTCGATGACGAGGATGCGGCCTGTGGGCACGGTCAGAGTGGCCCCTGCCCTGCGCGCGCCCCGGTGCCGAAGGAGGGACTCGAACCCTCATGCCCTTGCGGACAGCGGATTTTGAGTCCGCCGCGTCTGCCGTTCCGCCACTTCGGCTTTCGTGGTTGCGCTGGAAAGCTCGTGCTCGAGTCTACGTTCACGGCACGAGGCCGCGCAACGCCGAGGAGATCTCCCGAACGTCGAGGGGCTTTTCGAGGAACTTGTCGATGATCCCTTCGCGCAGGAGCCGGTCGGCGTTCTCGCAGGTGTAGCCAGAGACCAGCAACCGGCGGATCATCGGGAACCGCCGTTGCACCGCCATCATGAGCTCGATGCCCCCGGCGCCAGGCATACGCGCATCGGACACCACCGCGCGAAGCGCTGGGGACTTGTCGATGATCGCCAGCGCCTCCTCCGCGGAACCGGCCTCCACGATGTCGAACTGCCGGCGCAGCGCGATGCGGATCATCTGGCGGATGAATGGCTCGTCGTCCACCACGAGCACGAGTGGCTTTTTCGCACCGGTCGGGGCCTCGTTCGGAGCAGACATTCCCGCTCGTGAGGATACGGCACAGCGCCGGCCCAGTCGAGGGGATCCGCCTTGCGACTCGCGTTACGCAGCCACCGACGGCATGGACGTGGATTCGGGCGCAGCGCTCTGCCCGTCGGCAGGCGGTAGCTTCTCGGGCAGGAAGATCACGAACTCGGTCCCACCCGACTCGGGGGGCACGCACTCGAGCTTGCCGCCGTGACGGGCGATGATGCCGTGGCTCACCGCGAGGCCGAGCCCGGTCCCCTGGCCGACCGGCTTGGTGGTGAAGAAAGGCTCGAAGATGCGCTCGCGGACGTCGGCCGGCATGCCCGGTCCATCGTCACGCAGCCGCACCTCGACCCCGTCGGGCATCGACCGCAGCGACACCCAGACGTGCCCCTTGCCGGTGAGCACCTCGGTCGCGTTCTTGATGATGTTCAGAAACACCTGGTTGAGCAGGCGCGGGTAGCACTCGATCGTCGGCACGCCTTCCTCGTACTGGCGCACGAAGGTCACGCGCTGCCTGACGGTGCCCTCGACGAGCCGCACCGTGCTCTCCAGGCACTCTCGGATGTCTGCGCGTCGCCGCTCCACATCGTCCGACTGTGAGAAGGTCTTGAGGTCCCGCACGATCGCCTTGGCCCGTCGCGAGCCCTCCTCGATCGCGTCGAGCACGCCCGGCAGATCCGCGTCGATCTGGTCGAGGTCGTGCGCCGCGCGGATCGCCGCCGCCTGCTCGGCGAAGCCATTGTGCTCGCACAGCTCTGCGAGCTCCTGGATGAGGCTCTGGTAGGTCTGGAGCATGTCGCGGAGGATCGGCACGTGCCCGTGCACGAACGCCACCGCGTTGTTGATCTCGTGTGAGACGCCGGCCGCGAGCGTACCGACGGCTACCATCTTGCCCGCCACGACGAGCTGTTGCTGCGCCGCGCGTAGCTCCTCGATGTGACGGTTGACCCGCTCGAGCATGACGTTGAAGGCGCGCCCGAGGATCGAGATCTCGTCTTCGCCTTCAGGCGTCGCGCGGATCGCGAGATCGCCTTTTTGCACCGCGAACGCGAGCGACGTCAGCTTCTGGACCGGCTGGACCAGGCGCCGCCGGGCGTAGATCGCGACCAGGAAGAACGCGGCGACCGCCACCGCCCCGATCACCGCGAGGGTGACCTTCATGGTGCTGCGCAGGCCGGCCAGACCGGTCTGCACCTCGCTCAGGTTGTGGTCGATGCCTGTCGTCGCGGTCTTGACCTCGGCCTCCACCTTCTCGAACAGGCCATCGTGCGGCATGAAGCCGGCGATCGCGATGTTGTTGGACGCGCGCAGCGGGGTGATGAGCCAGCTTCCCGCCGGCAACGCGCCGGTCGGCGGCTGCTCGGACGTGAAGATGCGCCGCCACCCCGCCAGGCCCGTCGCGGCGATCGGGGCGATGCGCTCCGCGCGTAGCGTCTCGACGTACTTGGTCTCCCGCAGCGCGGTGTGCAGGCCCGGATGGCGTTCGGCGATCGAGCCGCCGGTCTCGCGATCGAGCAGCACCTTGCCCTTGGCCGGATCGACGACGAGGATGAAGCCCGACTTGCCGAGGAGCTCGTTCCTCACGATCGTGTAGAGGTCCACGTCGAACGCCATCTCCTCGGGCTTCTCCAGCACCTCGGGGTGCATGCGCATCGCGTACTCGAGGCTGCGCGCGACGCCCGAGAGCTGGCGCTTGGCATCCGTCAGGCCGAGGCCGTGCAGCGCGCCGTAGGCGGTCTGCAGGCTGTTTCTGACCGTGTCGGCGTTGTGCGAGGTGTGGCGTTCGATCTCGGCGACGCTCTTGACCGAGCGCTCGAACGCCAGGTACGTGAGCACCGCCGGAACGGCGAACAGCACCAGCACGAAGACCGCCATGCGCCGCACGACGCTCTGGCGCGCGACCGCCATGCCCGATGCGCCGGCGCGTGACGGCTTACGTCCGTACCGGCGCATCTCCCCGCGCTCTGCCGAGCCCCCGCCGATCGATCTCCTCGCGCACCCGGGCCTCGACCTCTGCTGGTGAGGCCGGCTTGTGCATCACCGCATGGATCACGCCCGCCTGCTGCAGCTGCTCGAGATCCTCGGGCGGGAAGGCGGTGAGGAGGATCCGCAGCGAGCTCGGCAGCCAGCGCATGGCCACGCCGAGCAGGTCGCCGCCGTGCTGGCCGGGCATGCGGTAATCCGACACGACGACGTCGTACTCGCGCTGGCGGATGGCATCGACCGCCTGCTGGTAGCCCTCGACGACGTCGATCTCGAAGCGCGTGCGCAACCCCAGGCGGAACATGCTGCGCGAGAAGCCCTCGTCGTCCACGAGCAGCACGCGCAGCCGGCCGTCGCCCGGTGCGCTCAGCAGGAACGTCTGGTAGAGGCTCGCGTCACCATCGAACCTCATGGTTCGCAGCCGGCAACCGGGGCAGTCGAGCTCCTCGGGCAGCTGCCGTCCGCGCGCGAGGTAGAGGTGCTCGGCGTCGCAGCGCGAGCACACGTAGGGCGCGTAGTAGCTCTCGACGACTGCGCTCCCGAGGAAGTCGGTGACCATGTTGGCCTGCTGCACCAGCGTCGGCGTCAGCCGGCGAATCGCGACGCGCTTGGTGTGCTTGCCGATCTCCTGGAGGAACTGCGTCCAGCTTCGGCAACCAAACGAGTTGAGCCGGCGCAGCTCGCCGCAATCGAGCGTGATCTGCTTGCCGGGTCCGCCGTCGCGCAGCAGCATGCTCACCACCTCGTCGAGGCGCGTGTGCTCGCTGATGTCCCCGACCAGCGCGATCTCGCACTCGTTGCCGCCCTTGCGGATGTGAAAAGCGAAGGCTACAGCCACGCGCCTTGCTACTTTATCACGCCGTCCGCGCGGCCGATCCGGTCAAAGATCGCCCCGGGATTCAGAGCGAAGCCAGCGCGCCCTGGAGCTCGCCGAGCGCGTGGCCGTCCCCCGCTCCCCGCGCGCGCTCTATCCCGGCACCGAGGACCGTCTTGGCCTCGTCGCGCCGGCCGAGCTTGCCGAGGGTGGCGGCGTAGTGCAGGTAGGTCGGCACGTAGCCCGGGATCCGCTCCACGAGCGCCGCGAACACCGTCGCCGCGTCCTCCGATCGACCACCGTTCATGAGCTCGATGGCCAGCGCGTAGCGCGGAAACGGGTCGTCCGGCTTTTGCTCGATGAACTTTCGCAGCATGGTCTCCCGGTCGATGGGCATGGCGCGATTCTGTCCTGCCAGCGCTTTGTCGACAACCCGGTATGATCACGCGGATGGACCGCGCCTTCGATCGCTTCGTGGGCATCGACCTCGGCGGCGGCAAGGGCCGTACGACCGCAGTGGCCAGCCTGCGTCGTGAGCCGCACGGGGTCACGGTCGAGCACGTGGGGCTGCGCGATCCCGGCGGGGAGCGCTGGTTCGACGCGCGCCTGGTCGCCTACCTCGAGCCTCGAGCCCCGGGCACCGCGCTCGGCATCGACGCGCCGCTGACGCTTCCCGCCTGCGTGCGGTGCAAGCTCGACCGATGTCCGGGGGTGACCGAGTGCGTGGATCCCGCGGTGGTCTGGTTTCGGCGCATCGGAGGCCCGGGCCTCGCCGCCCGCCGGGGGCCGACCCGGGGCGGAAAACCGCTCTTTACGCCCTACACGCAGCGGCCCGCGGAGGTCTTCCTGGAGCTCGAGCGCGATCTGGTCCCGCGCGAGACCCTCGGTCAAGGGATGGGCCCCTTGACCGCGCGGGCCAGGCACCTCACGCTGGCGCTCCAGCCCGCGTTCGTGCTGCACGAGAACCTGATCGAGGTCTATCCGAAGGCCACCGTCCAGGCGCTCTTCCCTGGGCCTGAAGGCGAGCACTACCGGCACGACCACGAGGTCCGTCAGCGCATCCTGCACGCCCTGACCGACCTGCGCTTCCCGCCACGCTCTGGACTGATGCGCAACACCTCGGCCGACGTCGACCACTGCTTCGACGCGCTGATCGCCGCCTACACCACCTACCTGTGGGCCCGCGACGGTTGGGCGATGCCTCCCGAGCACGCCGAGCTGTTCGCGGCCGATGGCTACATCTGGGCACCGCCGGTCGGCTGAGCGCGGGCTACTTGTTGCCGTCCGGTTCCTTCTTCGCGAGCATCGGGCCACCGCCGCGCTCGCGCAGGAATTCGAGAAACGTGATCGCCGCGGGCAGCTCCATCGCGGGCAAGGTGTCGATCAGGTCTCGCGCCTGGCGTCGCAGAATCTCCCCGGGCGCTTCCGCCATTGGCTTGAGCACCTGCACAGCCGGCACCGGGTCCGGCGGCGGCTGCATCCGGCCCCAGGGCGGCGGCTCCTTGGGTTGGATCGCCACCTGATCGAGCCAGAGCTGCATCTGGTAGCGTAGTAGCTCCGTGCGGTAGGAGAACCAGCGCTCGCGCTCGGCTGGATAGGCGAGCAGGACGTCCTTGAAGCGCCGGAACGCGCCCTTGCCGTCGATCGCGATGAGCAGGCGCTCACGCAGCGGCTCGTCGGTCACCGATGCGACGAAGCGCTCCATCCACCGGTACTGCTCGCGCGAAGACGCGGGCTCGATCTTCTGGTAGGCGCCGGGGCGCGTGGCGATGCGGGCACGCACCTCCTCGCACGCCGGATCTTCCCCCATGAGCGTGAGCACGGCCCCGCTCTGCAGGTCCAGGTAGCTCGAGACGTCGGCCGCGTTCCGCTCGAAGGCGATCTCGAGGTCGGTCCAGAGGATCGGAACCACGCGATACCGCTTCGCCCCGGTGCCGGCGGCCGCTGCCTCGTTCTCGGCGTCAGGGTGCACGGAGCCTCCCACTTCAGGCTACGGGAAACCCGCAGAACCGCCAAGGGGTTTCCGCGAACAGCTAGAATGCCGCTCCTGGGCGCAGCTCACGCACCCGCAGCTGCAGGCGCGGCGTACCCCGGAAGTGGTCGATCTCCGGGAGGAAAGCCAGATCGACGGCCGCGTTCGGCCCCGGATCCTGCGCCGCCAGGCGGAACGCGATGGCCTCCCGCGCCGCACCGAGCCGGTCCCCCGCACACTGCAGGAGCATCCGCAGGTGGTCCTTGCCCACCACCCGGCTCGACAGGGTGCGCGCCCGCGTCACGAGCACGGGCTCCGCGTTGCCCGCGCCGAACGGGCGCAGACGCCCGAGCTCCGCGGCCAGACCCTCGTCCACCTGGCCGAGCTCGATCTCGGCGTCCGCCAGCAGGGCGCTCTCCGCGCGGACCGCCCCTTCGCGCGCCGCCCGGCAGAGCCCCTCGGCCAGCGCGGACACCCGATCGCTGCGCACGGTCAGCCCCGCGGCCTGAGCATGGCCGCCGAAGCGCACGAGATGCTCGGCGCACCGGCGCAGGCCCTCGACCAGGTGAAATCCGCCGAACGAGCGCGCCGAGCCGCGCCCTTCGGCGCCCTCGAGACCGATCACCACGGTGGGCCGCGCATGGCGATCCACCAGCTTGGCCGCGACGATCCCGAGGACACCCGGATGCCAGCCTTGCCCGGCGACCACCAGCACGGGTGCGCCGGCCTGGCTCTCGGCCGCTGTCAGGGCCGCCTCCAGCACGCCGGCTTCGACTTCCTGCCGCGCGCGATTCGCAGCGTCGAGCTCGCCGGCGAGGCGGCTCGCGCAGGCCTCGTCCGGGGCCAGGAGCAGCTCCAGAGACGGCTGCGCGTCTCCGAGCCGGCCCGGCGCGTTGAGGCGCGGCGCCAGCTTGAACGCGATGTCGGTCTCGCTCCGCGGCAGGGCAGCATCGAGCCCGCAGAGCGCGACCAGGGCACGCAACCCCGGGCGGGCCGCGCGGGACAGCTGGCGCAGGCCGTGGTGCACGAGGATCCGGTTCTCGTCGCGCAGAGGCGCCTGATCGGCCACCGTTCCGACCGCCACGAGGTCGAGCAACCGCCGCGGATCGGCAGCGTCGCTGGCCGGATCGATTGCGCGCCCCTGCGCGCGTAGGCGCGTCCGCAGGGCAGCCGCCAGGTAGAACCCCACGCCGACCGAAGCGAGCCCCTTGAACGGGAAGGCGCAATCGTGCTGGTGCGGGTTGATCATCGCGTAGGCGGGGCTCGGCCCGTCCGGAACCTGGTGGTGATCGACCACCACGACGTCGATGCCCGCCGCTTGGGCGAACGCGATCGAGGGCGCATCGGAGGTTCCGCAGTCGCAGGTCACGACCAGCGAGCAGCCGAGGTCGCGGAACCAGGCCGCATCCACCTCGCCGAAGCCGTAGCCGCGGTGGCGCGAAGCCACCCGGGGCTCGACGCGCGCCGCGCCCACCCCGCGCAGGAAGCTGGTCAGGAGCGCTGCGGTCGTCGCGCCGTCGACGTCGTAGTCCCCGAACACGCCGATGACCTCGCCGGCCAGCAGCGCCTCCTCGAGCCGTGCCACCGCGCGGTCGAAGCCAGCCATCCCGATCGGCGGCCGCAGATCGGCCAGCCTGGGCTCGAGGAAGCGCTCGGCCGCGGCGGCATCGCAGACGCCCCGGTTGACCAGGATCTTCGCGGTTTCCTCGCGCAGCGCATGCGCGGCCGTCAGAAGGCGCACCGCGTTCGGGTCTGGCGCGAGCACGGTCCAGGGGCGAGCCATGCCGGCACCCTCTCACGTGTGTCTGACACGCGAGTCAGGGCTCGAGGAAGCCGGGCGCGAGCAGCAGCACCGCGCCCACGATGGCGAGTGCCACACCCAGCGGTCCGCCCGCGAGGCCTGCCACCGCCCGGCGCCGGGGCGACTCGAAGGCCGCCACACCCCCCCAGGCCGCGAGGGCAGCGCCTCCCAGCGTCAGCGTGAGCCCGAAGAGCCTCATGATGGGGCCCGGCACGTCACGAGATGCCTGTTAGCCGGATCACGATCACTGCGCACGGGAAGATCGGCTTTTCCTTGCTTCGGCCTTTTGCGCTCGTGTAATCATTCCGCACCTTACGGAGAGGTCAACTAATGACGAAGATCACCAAGGCATTCCTGGGGTGTGGATTCGCGGCGTTGCTCGTCGCTGGCTGTGGAGACGGCGGTAGCGGCGCAGGCGGCAGCGGCGGCGGAACCGCCGGCTCGGGCGGTTCGGGCGGCGGCAGCGGCTCGTCCGGCGGCGGTGGCACCGCTGGCGGCGCGGCCGGCATGACGGGCGGCACCTACCCGGCCGACGCGATGTCGGCGGGCAAGTACGTGGCCAACAAGATCACCCTCCCGTCGACCTCGACGCAGTCCAAGGAGCTCGGCTGCGACCTCGACGGCAACGGCGTGCCCGACAACCAGCTCGGCAACATCCTCTCGGCGCTGCGCGGCATGATCGACACCCAGATGGGCATCGACGACGCGGTGAACACCGGCTCGGTGCTGGTGCTCTTCGACGTGGTCTCGAAGTCGGGCATCATGACGGCGGCCTCGGGTCAGGCGGGCGTGGCGGTCAACCTCGGCAAGTACTCGAGCGCGATGTTCAACATGGCCACGGCCTTCTCGGGCATGGGCATGTTCATGATCGACGGCATGCAGTACAAGCTGGGCGGGTCGATCGCGAACGGCGTCGGCAACTTCGGCCCCGGCAACCTGACGCTCAAGATCGCCCTCGTCGCGGGCACGGCGCCGTTCTCGGCCGACCTCATCAGCGCGTCGGTCGCGAACGTGGCGATCTCGGCCACCGGCCTGATGGGCGGCAAGATCTGCGGCGCCATCACCGAGATGGACCTCAACAACAAGGTGCTGCCGACCATCGCCAACCTGCTCAAGGACAAGGTCGCGGGCGGCGGCTCGACGGCCACCACGCTGTGCCAGCTGTTCGACACGATGGACCCCAAGTGCGCGGCGACGGCGGCGGACTGCGCGAACTTCGGCCCGACGATGATGCCGCCTGCGAACTGCATCTCGGACGTCGAGATCAGGGAGAACGCGATCATCAAGAGCGTCCTCAAGCCGGACGTCACGCTCAACGGCACCAAGGCCCTGTCCCTGGGCCTCGGCTTCACCGCCGTCGTTGCCAGGTTCTAGTCGCTTTCCCAAAGGCGCTGATGCGGGGGACTCGCCGATGGCGGGCCCCCCGTTTTTCTTTCGTTCTTCCTGGCGCGCTGTTTTTGGGCCCCGCCAGAGGCCTGCGGCGTTAGGTTTGCGCAGCTCATGAACGCTCATTCGTACGTGGCCATCCTGGCGGGCGGAGGCGGCACCCGCCTCTGGCCGGCCAGCCGAAGAAAGCACCCGAAACAGCTGCTCGCGCTCGGTCCAGGCGGGCAGACGCTCCTCCGCGCCACCTTCGAGCGGCTGTCGGGCCTGGCCCCTTCTGCGCGGACGCTGGTCGTCACGACAGCGGAGCAGGCGGACGCGGTGCGGAGGGATCTGCCCGAGGTGCCGCCCGAGAACATCATCGTGGAGCCGGCGGGGCGGAACACCGCGCCCGCCATCGGGCTGCTCTCGCGCCTGCTCGGCCGACGCGACCCGGACGCAGTGGTGGGCGTGTTCCCTTCGGATCAGTTCATCGCCGATCGCGTCGCCTTCACCAGGGCGGCGGAGCTGGCCTTTGGCCTGGCCGACAAGGACGACGCCATCGTGACGCTCGGCATCCCGCCGTCGCGGCCCGAGACGGGCTTCGGCTACATCGAGCTCGGCGAGCCGACCTCGTGGCCCGCGCGCAAGGTCGCGCGCTTCGTCGAGAAACCGACCGCGGAGCGCGCCGCACAGTTCGTGGCCGCGCGTCGCTTCGCGTGGAACGCGGGCATGTTCTTCTTCCGCACCGCGCGCATGGAGCGCGAGCTCGCGACGCATCTGCCCGATGCGGTGGCGCTGTTCGAGCCCGACGATCGCTACCTCGGCGCGCCGTCCATCTCGATCGACTACGCCGTGATGGAGAAGACGACCGGCATCCAGTGCCTGGTCGCGGACTGCGGCTGGAACGACATCGGAGCGTGGCAGGCCATCGGCGAGGTCCACGAGACCGACGCCGATGGCAACGTGGTGATCGCGGCCGACGCGATCCTGCGCGAGGCGCGGGGCAACGTGGTCTACGCGCCGGGCAAGCTGGTCGCGCTGGTCGGGACGACCGACCTCGTGGTGGTGGCCGACGGCGACGCCATCCTGGTGTGCCCGAAGGCCCGCGCGCAGGAGGTCAAGCAGGTGGTCGAGGCGCTCAAGACCACAGGCCGGGAGGGCTGGCTGTGAACCCACGCGTGTTTCGCGAGTACGACGTGCGCGGCGTGGCCGACCGCGATCTGTCCGATGAGCTCGCCCGCGATCTGGGCCGCGCCATCGGCACCCTGATCGTCCGCGCCAACGCCGGCAAGCAGCCGACGTTTGCGCTCGGGCGCGATTGCCGGGTGTCCTCGCCCAGGCTCCACGCCGCGATGTGCGAGGGTCTGGTGGAGACCGGAATGGTGGTCAAGGACGTGGGCCTCGTGGCCACGCCGGTCCTCTACTTCTCCGTGTTCCATCTCGAGGCCGACGGCGGCGTGCAGATCACCGGCAGCCACAATCCGCCCGCGGACAACGGCTTCAAGATCCTGCGCGGCAAGACCACCATCCACGGGGACGAGGTGCAGGCCCTGCGGCGCCTCATCGAAGCGCGGGACTTCGTGCGCGCCGCCGGGGGACGCCTCGAGACGGTCGACGTGCACGCCGCCTACCAGCAGGTCATCGTGGACAACGTGCGGCCGCACCTCGGGCCACGCCGGTTCCCGATCGCCGTGGACGCGGGCAACGGCATGGGGGGCATCGACGCGGTGCCGATTCTGCGCGCGCTCGGGTTCGAGGTCTCGGCCCTCTACTGCGAGCTCGACGGGCGCTTCCCGAACCACCACCCCGACCCGACCGTCGAGGAGAACGTGGATGCGCTCCGCGCCGAGGTGACGCGCACGCGGGCCGAGGTCGGCATCGCGTTCGACGGCGACGCCGATCGTATCGGCGTCGTGGATCCCAAGGGCCGCATCGTGTGGGGCGATCAGCTGATGATCCTCTACGCCCGCGACATCCTGCAGAGCACGCCGGGCGCGACCTTCGTCGGCGAGGTCAAGTGCTCGAAGGCCATGTACGACGAGATCGCGCGCGCAGGCGGTAACACCATCATGTGGAAGGTCGGCCACTCGCTCATCAAGGACAAGCTCCGGTCGTCCGGGGCGGCGCTCGCGGGCGAGATGAGCGGGCACGTGTTCTTCGCGCACCGCTACTTCGGCTTCGACGATGCCATCTACGCGGCCACGCGCCTGGTCGAGCTCTTGACCCGCAGCGAGCACACGTTCACCGAGCTAGTGGATGCGCTGCCCGCGGTGGTGAACACGCCCGAGCTGCGGGTCGATTGCGCCGACGACCTCAAGTTCGACGTCGTGCGCCGGCTGGCCGAGCGCCTGCGCGGCCGTTACGAGGTCATCGACATCGACGGGGTCCGCGTCACGTTCCCGGATGGCTGGGGGCTCGTGCGCGCCTCGAACACGCAGCCCGTGCTGGTGACCCGCTTCGAAGCGAGCACGGCGGCGCGCCTGCAGGAGATCCGCGCGCTGGTCGAGGCCGAGCTGGCCGCCGCGCAGCAGATGCCCTGATTCAGGCTTACGCCAGCATCGGGAGCGCGCCGGTATCCTCACGGGCGCCCTCGTCGAGGGCGCCGGAGGACTTGAGCGCGCGCACCAGCCGGCGCAGCGCACGCGCCTCGCGACGACCCTCGGCGTCGAGCGACACGCCAAAGCCGCTGGAAGGGGCGCCGGTGCGCTGCCACGCCACGTGGCCGTGCACCGCGAGCGGCACCTTGGACCCCGGCATGAGCTCGACCGTGACGGGTGTCCGCATGGGAAGCAGGAAGGGCGTGCGGATGAACAGGCCGGCCGTGCTGAGATCTTCGGTCACCGCCTCGGTGCAGCCGCCGCCGTCCGACTCGCAGAAGCGCACCGAGACGCGCAAGGGGAACCGGCGGTGGCGGCGCGCGCGGTCACCGCGGACCTCCCCACGGGCGGCCGCCAGCATGTAGTCGCGCTTGGTGCGCTCGCTCGGCAACAGGCGAACGTGCAGGCGCGGCGCACCCTCGGGGGCGGCTCCGTCGGCACGCCCTCGGAGCAGCACCCGCCCGGAGAGCTCGGGAAAGCTCACTTCGACCACCAGGGGCTCGTCCGCCGCGGGCCGGGCGCGCGTGGGCACGATCAGGGCGCCGAAGGTGGCGCTCGCATCGTAATGCTCGAGCAGTACGAGACCGCTCGGGAAGCGCGCGAGTAGGATCCTCATCTAGAAAAACAGTAATCCAAAATGCGAATATCGACAACGATGAAAACGAAGAAAATATAGTAATTCCAAATACTTGTAATTATTGTGAGGCATCTTACCCCCGTTGCACGCATCGGGGGGCCGGGCGGAAATCAGCGGACCTGAGCCAGCAGCCAGAGGGTCCAGCCGACCAGTCGGTCCTGGCCCAGAACGAGCACCTCGAGCGCCCCAAGCGCGAGGAAAGGGCCGAACGGGATCTCGGTCCGCGCGACGGAGCGCACGCGACCACGGCGGCGGGCGCGGAGCAAGAGCGGCACCGTGACGAGCAGCCCTTGCAGGGATCCGAGCGTGAGCACCACAGGCAAGGCGCGGGCCCCGAGGAACGCGGCCACCACGGCGAGCAGCTTGCCGTCCCCCAGGCCGAGCCCCGCGCGTCCACGCAGCTTCTCGTAGGCGCGGGCGAGCAGCCACACGACCACGTATCCGGCCCCGGCCCCGGCCAGGCGCTCCTTCCAGGGCGCCAGGTCGAGGGCGAATCCTGCCACAAAGAACACCGGGATCCCCGGCAGCGTGAGGCGATCCGGGATGATCTTGAGCTCGAGGTCGATGGCCGACATGACCACGAGGGCCAGCGCGAACGTGAACTCGGCCAGGTAGGCCCAAGACCCAGGATGGCGCTGCCAGAGCAGCCACGAGATGGCGGCGACGAGCGCCTCGATCAGGGGGTAGCGCGCCGAGATGCGGGTCTGACACGTGCGACAGCGTCCTCCGAGGAGCGCATACGAGAGCACCGGGATGTTGTCGTGCCAGGCGATGGGCTCGCCGCACGCGGGGCAGTGCGAGCCCGGCCAGGCGATCGACCCCCCACGCGGAATGCGGTGCACGCACACGTTGGCGAAGCTGCCCCAGATGGCGCCCCACCACACCGCCAGGAGGTGACCGAAGACCGGCGGCAGGGGAAGCGGCACGACTCACGGTAGCATGGGCTCCGAGGGGTCCCAGGCGACGTTGACAGGCTCCCAGGCGTCCGCTAACCCATGCCAGGTGCTTCGCAGGACGATCGTGCGCGTGGCGCTCGTGGTGGCGCTCGGGTCGGGCTGCGGCGCGCGCGAGCGGCGCGCCGAGACGGCGGCGCCGATCGACGTGGAGGCGGCGGTGCGGTCGATCGAGGCGCTGGTGGTGCCCGCGACCCTGCCGGCGCACGAGCTCGCGACGCGCGCGGGCGGCCTGCAGTTGACGGACACGCTCTCCTTGCGCGTGCAGTCGGAGGGACGCGAGATCGAGGCGCTCGACGATCGCGCGCGGATCGAGCTGGCGCCCGGCGGCGACTTCACCGCGGTGCAGGAGAACTCGCGCGACCTCGGTCGCTCGGTGACGTTCGTGGGCGGCAAGCTCTACGTGCAGATGCGCTACGGGGCCACCGTGGAGCGGCGCCCCGAGCACGGCGAAGCGATGCGACTGCTCGACGACGCCGCGGGGCTTCTGCCGGCGACGTTCCGCCTCCTCGAGTCCTTCCTCGAGGTGACCGACGGGGGAACGGCCGCCGCCGCAGGGCGGGCCGCGCGGCGGGCACGGCTGGGCCTCGCGAAGACGCCGCGCGAGGTGGTCTCGCTGGGCGCGCAGCAGGCCTGGCGGCAGCGGCTGTCGGTGGCCTCGATCGAAGGCGAGCTGCTGCTCGATGCGAACACCGGTGTCGTGCTCGCGGCGCACCTCGCCGCACGCTACCGCTTTCCGCGCGAGAAGAGCGAGGCCGAGGCGACCCTCGTGCTGGATCGCAAGCTCGAGCGGACCGGGCAGGACCCGGTGATCCACCCGCCTGCCGACGCCGTCGCGACGCCGCGGCGCCTCCGCTACGAGCCGGAGCGGCGACAGCTCTTGCGCGGCCTCGAGGGTGCCCCTTGAAGCCGCCCGAGCTGGTCGTCGCGGTGCCGGAGGACGACGCGGCCGGCTCGCGCGCACAGGCGGGGCTGGCCGACGGCGTGCTCGCTGCCGCGCTGCTCGCAGGAACCGCGGCGCTTCTGCCGGTTCCGCTGCTCGACGACCTCGCCGTGGCTTCC
>JAHFDS010000413.1 GCA_023248855.1 Myxococcales bacterium | reverse complement strand
CGGCGGCGCCGGCACGGGCGGGCAGATGACCGCGGATCCGTGCGACGAGCGCGCCAAGCTCATCTACCTGGTCGACACCGACAACTCGCTCTGGAGCTTCAAGCCGAGCGCGATGCCACCGCTCACACGCATCGGCCTCCTCAATTGCCCCGTCATGGAGGGGCCGCCGCCGTTTCCAGGCATTCCCGGCCCCAAGCCGACGCCGTTCTCGATGGCAGTCGATCGCAGTGCCAACGCGTGGGTGCTCTACTCCGATGGCACGGTCTGGAAGGTCGACACCTCGAACGCGTCGTGCACCGCGACCACGTTCCAGAAGAACCAGATGGGCTTCGAGACCTTCGGCATGGGATTCGTCTCGAACGCTGCCGGAAGCGACATGGAGACCCTCTACATCGCGGGCGGCGCGCACAACCCGCTCACCGGCGCGCCGACCGGTCCGATCCGCCTCGGCACGCTGAACCTGATGTCGTTCGCGATCAGCCCGCTCGGCACGGTCACCGGCAACCCCGAGCTCACGGGCACGGGCGACGCCGAGCTCTGGGGCTTTTACCCCGACGTCATGCCGGCCAAGGTGGCCAAGCTCGACAAGATGACCGGCGCCGAGACCATGACCTTCCCGGCCAGCATGATCTCGGGCATGCCCGAGGCCTGGGCGTTCGCGTTCTGGGGAGGCGATTTCTACATGTTCCTCAAGAAGATGGGCGATCCCTCCACCACCATCTACAAGATGAACCGGATGACCGGCGCGGTCACGACGTTCATGGCCAACACCGGCCGCACCATCGTGGGCGCGGGCGTGTCCACCTGTGCCCCCATCGTGATCGGCTAAAGCGAGGTCCCCATGTCGAACGGCGTGAACTACTACAAGGCGGATCTGCGCAACCTCGACTTCACGCTCTACGAGCACCTGCACGTCGAGCAGCTGTTCGCGCTGCCCCTCTTTTCGCACCTGTCGCGCGCCGAGTGCGACGCCATGATGAAGGAGTCGTACAAGTTCGCGACCACCGTCTCCGGCCCCCTCAACGGCTCGGGGGACCGCGAGCAGTGCCGCGTCGAGGGCGGCCGCGTCAAGACGCCGGCGGGCTTTGCGGCCGCGTGGAAGCAGTTCTACGCCCTCGGCATCCCCGCGTTCCCGATGCCCCAGGAGTGGGAGGGCCTCGGTGGCCCGATCTCCATCTACCTCGCGCTCGAGGAGATGATCACGGGCTCGAACACTTCGTTCAACATGTACCCGGGCCTGTCGCACGGCGCGGGCGCGCTCATCGCCGAGCTCGCGCTGCCGGAGCAGAAGCAGCGGTTCGTCAAGCACCTCGTGTCGGGACGCTTCTCGGGCACCATGTGCCTGTCGGAGCCGCACGCCGGCAGCGACGTCGGCGCGACGCGCACCAAGGCCAAGCCGAACGGCGACGGCACCTACGCGATCACCGGCACCAAGTGCTGGATCTCGTGCGGCGACAACGACTTCGTCGAGAACACGATCCACCTCGTGCTCGCGCGCGTCGAGGGAGCCCCCGCGGGCACCAAGGGCCTGTCCCTCTTCATCGTGCCGCGCGTGTGGGTCAATGACGACGGCTCGCTCGGGGCCGACAACGACGTCCAGGTCGGCTCGATCGAGCACAAGATGGGCATCAACGCCTCCGCCACCTGCGTCCTCAACTTCGGCGAGGCCGGCCGCTGCAAGGGCCTAGTCGTCGGCGGCATCGAGAACCACGGCATGGCGCAGATGTTCCACATGATGAACGGCGCCCGCATCGGCGTCGCCATGCAGGGCGTCGCGCTCGCCTCGACCGCGTACTTGAACGCCCTGCACTATGCCAAGGAGCGCATGCAAGGGCCGTCGGTGAAGAACTTCAAGGACGCCAACGCCCCCAGGGTGCCAATCCTCCAGCACTCGGACGTGCGTCGCATGCTGCTCGAGATGAAGGCCAAGGTCGAGGGCATGCGGGCGCTGCTCATCAAGCTGGCGCTCCACCTCGACCTCGCGGATGCCCTGTCGAAGACCGACGAGAAGAAGGCCGCGTACCACCAGGGGCAGGCCGACCTCATGGTGTCCCTGTCGAAGTCGTACTGCTCGGATCAGTCGTTCCGCATCGCCGAGCTCGCGATCCAGATCCACGGTGGCGTCGGCTACACGCGGGACTTTCCGGTGGAGCAGTACTGCCGGGACGCGAAGATCTTCTCGATCTACGAGGGCACGAACCACATCCAGGCGCTCGACCTGGTGTCGCGCCAGCTGCAGCGTGGCAACGGCGGCAACTTCATGGCGTACATGAAGGACGTCGGCGACCTCGTGACGCGGCTCTCGGCCAGCGCGGCGCTCTCGGCCGAGGCCAAGGCGATCGGCGAGGCGCAACGGGGCCTGCAGGAGGCCGCGATGCAGCTCATGCAGTGGGGCATGGGCGGCAAGCTCGAGCAGGTGACGAGCGTGGCCAACTGGTTCCTCGAGACGATGGCCGAGCTCACGATCGCGACCTTGCTGCTCGAGGCGGCGGAGATCGCACAGGCCAAGCTCGATGCCGGTGGCCTCGAGGCGGCCGAGCAGGACTTCTACGCCGGCAAGGTGGCGTCGTGCCGCTTCTACGTATGGAACGTCCTGCCGATGGGCGCCGCGCGCGTGGCCATGATCAAGCACGGCGACCGCAGCGCCCTCGAGCTGCCCGACGCCGGCTTCGCGCGCTACTGAGGTCTGGCGGGGGAGGCGACGCGGCGGGCGAAGGCCGCGAGCCGGCGCGCGCCGATGAGGGCCTCCTTGTCGCGGCGGCTGAGGCGCTTGACGGCGAGCTCGAGACGCAGTGCCTGGCCTTTCGAGCTGCAGCGCCGGACGGCGCATACCGCGAGCGGCCCGCGGCCGCGGGTGTAGCGCGCGCCGCGGCCGGCATCGTGTGCGGTGATCCGGGCTGCGACGTCGCGGGCGATGCCGGTGTAGAGCGAGCCGTCCCCGCAGCGCGCGAGGTAGACGAACCAGACGTCCGGCGTCACGGCGCCTCGAGCCTACCGGAAGGCCGTGTCGGGCGCGAAGCAGGCTTTGACCCGCTCGACCCCGAAGCGCGCGAAATCAGTCGCCATTAGTCACTCTTGTCAGAGTCACGGAGACCCAAGACCTCGATCGAGGCCAACTTTTCGCTTGTAAGAGGGATGCACACACGCTAGATCCGGCACAGCCCAAGCACATTTTGGCACGGAGACTTGGCAATGACGCGTACATTTTCGGGTTTCAGGCCTGGCAGGTTCCTCCGGCTCGCGGGCTTGCTGGCGGGCGTGTCGGCGTGCGGCGGCGAGGCGGTTTCGAGCCGCGAGCTCGGGCCTGGCTACGACGACCCGATCTGGAGCGACGCGGCAGACGGCAAGGCCGACACCTCGGCGATCGGCGTGGTCAAGAAGATCGACTGGGACGGTTTCGTCCTGGTGCAGACCGGCGCCACGAGCGACGTCGTGCAGGCGGAGGTGCGGCGGCAGATCAAGAGCGCCCTCGGCGCGCTGCGCACGGGCCCGCAGATCTCGCTGCGTGATCGCGACGCGCGCTCGAACCTCGACACCGCGCGCATGGTCCGCGAGACCCTGACGGTGGTCGGCGCCGACGGGCACGACGCCGGCACCATCGATCGGGTGCGCTACCACTACACGGACCTTGCGCTCGTCCTCAAGACCTACCGGTCGACCACGCTGCCCGTGACGCTCCTGTTCGCGGACTACGCAGCTCGCTATGGCGAGCTGTCGTCGGATTGCGCCGACGAGATCGACAGCGACGCCGGCTCGCTCTGGTACCACTACGCGCCGGGTCAGAGCCGCTGTGTGCGACGCATCGCCGACGAGCAGAAGAAGCTCGACGATGCCACCAAGGCGCTCGGAACGCGCACCGGCGCGATCGCGCAGGTCGAGCTCGACCGGCGCTTCGAGACCGTGCGCGCCCAGCTCGGACAGGCCCAGACGCCGGCCGCCACCTACCCCGAATACGACCGCTTGTGGGGCTTCGGCACCGACCGCAGCAAGGTGGTCGTCTACAGCTTCTTCGGCGTCGACTCGGACGATCAGAGCCCCAAGGACAATGGCCTGGTCGAGACGATGCGCTATTTGCGCACGGTGCGGGCGCAGTTCCCGAAGCTCGCGGTGGTCGATACGCGACCGTTTGCCTTCCTGCTCGACTTCACCCTCGATGGCCAGAAGCTCGAGGGCATCACCTACGACCAGGTCGCGAGCTGGGTCCTCGATGGCACCGGCTGGCCGGCGGCCGCGACGGACGCGGGAAGGCAACAGCAGCTGCTCGCGCAGGTGCGCGACAAGTGGCTCGAGCGCTGGATCGTCTGGCAGCTGCCGGTCTCGGTCAAGCGGGGCGCCGAGACGCGGCAGATGACGATCGAGATCCGGAGCTATTACGGACGCGAGGACGGGCGCGAGGACTGGCGGCTGCACGCCCGGTGGCGCTACCTCGAGGCGTTCTGGCACGGCGACGTGTTCTCTTACACGGGGCACTCGCACTTCGGTCACGGCCCGCTCGAGCCGGTCGAGTATTCGGGCGGCAACTTCCCCGACCGGTATCAGACGTTCCTCTTCAACTCGTGCCTGTCGTACAACTACTACGACGTCGATTTCCTCGACATGCACCCCGGTGGCTCGAAGAATGCCGAGGTCGTCGTCAATGGCCTGGCCGCCTACTGGAACGGCATGGGGGAGGCCTCCGGCAAGTACGTCGTGGGCCTGCTCGACGGGCAGAACAGGAGCTGGGGGCAGATCCTGTCGGGCATGACCGTCAGTCTGCCCTTCGCGCGCAGCTACGATCCGATGCGCGCCGTCAATGGCGAGCTCGACAACGCCTTCAATCCGGCGCAGGGGCAAATCGAGCTGAGCTACTGACCGGCGATTGGTAAGCGCTGACCCCTGCGCTGCGGTAGCCTTGCGCGCATGAAATATCGGATGCTCGGCAAGAGCGGCATCGAGGTCTCGGAGGTCGGGGTCGGAGCGTGGGCCATCGGCGGGTCCATGTGGGGCGGGGCGGACGACGCGGTGTCGCGCGCGGCGCTCGAGCGCGCGGCGGACCTCGGCATCAACTTCATCGACACCGCGCTCGCGTATGGCGACGGCCGCTCGGAGAAGGTGGTCGGGGCGTTCGTGCGGGCGCGGCAGAGCGCGGGCGGAAGGCCGATGGTGGTCGCCACCAAGGTGCCGCCGGCGAACTGGAAGTGGCCGGCCGCGCGCGAGAGCGCGCTCGCGGACGTGTTCCCGCGCAAGTGGGTGCGAAAATGCACCGAAGACAGCCTCAAGAACCTCGGGCTCGATCGCATCGACCTGCAGCAGCTGCACGTCTGGTCGCCCCGCTGGGTCGGACAGGACGAGTGGCACGCGGAGCTCGAGGCGCTGGTTGCCGAGGGCAAGGTGCTGGCGTTTGGCCTGTCCATCAACGACCACGAGCCCGAGACGGCGCTCGAGGTGATCGCGACGGGGCGCCTCGCCGCGGTGCAGGTCATCCACAACGTGTTCGATCAATCGCCCGAGGACGCGCTCCTGCCCGCGTGCGCTCGGCTCGGCGTGGGCGTGCTCGCGCGCGTGCCGCTCGACGAGGGCAGCCTCACGGGCAAGCTCACGCGCGAGACGCAGTTCCCGAAGGGCGACTGGCGGAGCCGCTACTTCGGCGGCGGCAAGCTCGCGCAGGCGGTGGAGCACGCCGAGCTGGTGCGGCCGGTGCTCGAGGGCGCGGGCGGCCCGATGGCCGAAGGCGCCCTGCGGTTCTGCCTGTCGCACCCGGCCGTCTCGAGCGTGATCCCCGGCATCCGCACGCCCGAACAGGCCACCATGAACGCGGCGGCGAGCGATCGCGGGCCGCTCGGCGAGCCGACCATCGCGGCGCTGCGCGCGCACCGGTGGGTGCGGAACTTCTATGCGGGGCTGCACGACTGACGGGCGCCCGGGAATAGCGGCGCTGAGCCGGTGGTTGATCGCCCTGTTCTGGGGTAGGTTACGCGCCCGCTGCCATGCATTTTCGAGGGTTTGTCGCGATCGGAGTCGTCACGTTTGCCCTTGGGCTGACGGGATCGGTGGCGCGCGCGGGCGCGCTCTCGGACGCGATGGCCCAGGCGGGGGTCGGACGGGTGGATCCGCCGGCGCCGGCGCCCCCGTTCGAGCTGCCGCGCCTGGCCGGGGGCACGCAGGGGCTCGCCAAGCTGCGCGGAAAGCCGGTGCTCGTGCACTTCTGGGCCACCTGGTGCGGGCCGTGCGTGGGCGAGCTGCCCGAGCTCGACGCGTTCTACAAGGCAAACGGCGGGGGCAAGCGCTTCGAGCTGCTCGCGATCTCGAGCGAGCCGCGCGGCACCGTCGAGGCGTTCGTCAAGGCGCGCGGCATCGGCATGCCGGTGCTGATCGACGAGGACCAGACCGTGGCCTCGCAGTACCAGGCGAGCGCGCTGCCGACCACGTTCTTCATCGACCGGGAGGGGCGCCTTTGCGGGGTGGCCCGGGGCGCGCGGCCGTGGCGGGACGCCCGGCTCGCGGGCGTGGTGGAAGCGCTCGTGACCGGCAAGGCCCCCAAGGACGCACCCGCTCCAGTGGTCGCTGACCCGGGCGCGCCCGCGCCCGGGCCCGTGGAGCCGCCCAAGCTGCCCCCCGGGATGAAGCCGCCGCGCGCGGTGACGTCGATCGAGCCCGCGGTGCCGGCTCCCGGCAAGCCGTTCTCGCTCAGGCTCAAGCTCGAGTGGGACGGCGCGCTCGACGACTACGCGCTCGGGCCGCCCGAGCTCGCGTTGCCCGCGGGCCTGTCCGTGGGCGCGATCTCGGCGAGCGGCGGCTCGACCACCGGCAACGTGCTCGAGCAGACCGTCGCGCTCACCGCCGAAAAGCCCGGCGACTACGTGATCGAGCCGCGGCTGCGCTTCGTCGCGCGTGCGGTCGGGGCGCCGATGGAGGAGCGCGCGCCCAAGGTGACCTTCTCGGTACGGGCGCCGACGGTGCTCGGCGTCTCGCCGCTTGCGGCGGCGGGGATGGGCGCGGGCGGCGTGGCGGGCCTTATGGCCGGGCTGCTCGGCGTGCGGGCGCTCCGCCGCCGGCGCGCGCGCAGGGCCGAGGCGAA
>JAHFDS010000412.1 GCA_023248855.1 Myxococcales bacterium | reverse complement strand
TGCCCGTTGCTCGGGGGCGACGCGGGCCGCCTGGTCGTGGACCTCGCGCCCGTGGACGCCCTCGGGCCGCGACTGCGCAGCTACCTTTCGCGCGGCATCCTTTCGGGGCTGTTCGACCGCGATCGCGCTCGTCGTGGCATCGCGCCGAGCCTTCTCGAGGAGCGCTTCTTTTCGCTGGCGGCGGTCGCCGCCGGCGCATGGTTGGTCGGCGTCCTTTGCGTCGAGCGACTCGCCATGCGCGACCTCGTCGGCCACGTGCTCCTGCCGATCGCGCTTTCGCCCACCGTATCCGGCGCGCTCCGCGTGGCGGCCGTGGCGTCGCTCGCCGGCGTGATCGGCGCCGCGCTGTTCGCAATCGCGTTGTCGCTCCTGCCGCTGCCGCTCTGGGCCATCGCGGCGACGCTGCGAAGGCGCCCCGTCGCGCGTCCCCCGCTGGCCCGGGACGAGGCCGGCGCCAGCGCGGCCGAGCTCGGGCGGTTGCCCCTGTTCGCACGCCTGCCGGCCGGTGCCAAGGAGGCGCTGGGGGGAGCGACCGACGTGGTGCGATACGGGCGCGGCCAGCGTGTGGTGGCGCAGGGCGACCCGGCCGACGCGTTCTTCGTGCTGCGACGCGGTCGCGCTGAGGTGCTGGTCGAGGACGCCACGGGCTACGAGCGCCGGGTGGCGATACTCGAGGCGGGCGACTCGTTCGGCGAGGTGGCCCTCGTCGAGGAGGGCAGGCGCACGGCGAGCGTTCGCGTGCTCGAGCCGCTCGTGTGCCTGCGCGTCGGCAAGGGCGCGTTCGAGGCGGCGCTCGTGGCGCAGGGCCTGCCGAAGAGCGAGGTGACCGAGCTCCTCCGCGAGACGCAGTTCCTGTCGCGCCTACCGTTCTTCGCCGACTTCCCGCCAGACGCGCTGGCGCGGCTGTCCTTGCAGCTCAAGCCGCGCCTGACGACGGCGGGCGAGCTCGTCGTGCGCGAGGGCGACACGGGAGATCGCTTCTACGTGCTCCTCGCGGGCGCCGCCGAGGTGACGCGCGGTGGCCAGCGCCTCGCCGGGCTCTCTGCCGGCGACTGCTTCGGCGAGGTCGCGCTGCTCTCGCGCGTGCCGCGCACGGCGACCGTGGTTACGACGGAGGCTTCGCATCTGCTCGAGCTCTCCGCCGGCGACTTCCAGGCCGCGGTCGAGGCCAACTTCCACTTCGGCGCGGCCATCGAGGCCCTCGGTGCGCGTCGGACGCAACGACCAGGACAGGCTTGATGCGCCTCGTCTTCAAGGTGCTGCCGATCCTGTTTCTCCTCTATGCGTTCCGGTCGGGGACGGCGAGCGCGCTGTCGCTCTACGACGACGTGCGCGACTGGGTGCGGTCGTCGCTGACCCGCGTGGACCTGCATCGCGTGGCGAGCGCGCTCGAGTCCGAATACGCGTCGAGCGGGCGGTTCCCCGCCGACTTCGGCGAGTTCATCGACGAGACCATGAAGAAGGTCGGCGACGACGCGCGCCTCGATTCGTGGGGCACGCCGCTCATGCTGCGCACGCAGGGGCCGCACTACGAGCTCGTGTCGGCCGGGCCGGACCGCACGCACATGACGCCGGACGACATCGTCGTGGAGGGGCGCGGCGAGCGCGCGATGTAGTAGGTTTCGCTGGTCATGTCCGACGTCGAGAAGCCGAACCGGTACGATCCGAGCATCCTCGAGCCCCGGTGGCAGAAGCGCTGGGAGGAGCTCGGGGTCTTTCGCGCCGATCCCGCGAGCGCAAGGCCCAGGTACTACGTGCTCGAGATGTTCCCGTATCCGTCGGGACGCATCCACATGGGGCACGTGCGCAACTTCTCGCTCGGGGACGTCGTCGCGCGCACCAAGCGCATGCAGGGCTTCGACGTGCTCTACCCGATGGGCTGGGACGCCTTCGGCCTGCCCGCCGAGAACGCGGCCAACAAGGCGCGCCTGCACCCGGACTCGTGGACGCGCTCCAACATCGACTTCATGCGCGGCCAGCTCAAGCGCCTCGGCTTCTCGTACGAGTGGGGCCGCGAGCTCGCCACCTGCGACGCCAGCTACTACCGCTGGGAGCAGGAGGTCTTCGTCAAGATGCTCGAGCGCGGCCTCGCGTACCGCCGCGGGTCCGAGGTCAACTGGTGCCCCTCCTGCGCCACCGTGCTCGCCAACGAGCAGGTCGAGGACGGCAAGTGCTGGCGCTGCTCGAGCGTGGTCGGAAAGCGTGCCCTCGAGCAGTGGTTCCTCAAGATCACCGACTACGCGGAGGAGCTGCTGTCCGGGCTCGACGAGCTCTCGGGCAAGTGGCCCGACAAGGTGCTCGCGATGCAGCGCAACTGGATCGGCAAGAGCGAGGGCGCGGACATCCGCTTCCCGCTCGAGGCGCCGATCGCGGGGCAGGACGCGATCACGGTCTTCACCACACGGCCGGACACGCTCTATGGCGTGACGTTCATGTCGATCGCGGGCGAGCACCCGATCGCGCGCGCTCTTGCAGAGCACGACCCCTCGCTGCGTGCGTTCTGCGACAGGGTCAAGCTCGAGTGGCGCGGCCGCCGCGAGGGCGAGGACTTCGAGAAGGAGGGCGTGCCGATCGGGAAGTTCTGCAAGCACCCGCTGACCGGCGAGAGAGTGCCGATCTTCGTCGCGAACTTCGTGCTCGCGGAGTACGGCACGGGCGCGGTGATGGCGGTGCCGGCGCACGACGAGCGCGACTTCCAGCTCGCGCGGAAGCTCGGCCTGCCGATCCGCGTGGTGATCGAGCCGCCGGGCGGCGCCCTCGACGTCGCGAAGCTGACCGCGGCGTACGCCGAGGCGGGCACGATGGCGCGCTCGGGGCCGTTCGACGGCACGCCGAGCGAGGACGGCAAGAAAAAAGTCACCGCGCTCCTCGCCGAGCGCGGCCTGGGTGCGCCCCGCGTCACGTACCGCCTGCGCGACTGGCTGATCTCGCGCCAGCGCTACTGGGGCACGCCCATCCCGGTCCTCTACGACGAGGAGGGCAGGGCGCATGGCGAGCGGCTCGACCGGCTGCCGATCGAGCTGCCGCGCGACGTCGAGTTCACCGGCACCGGCGAGTCGCCGCTCGCGAGGCACCCGTCGTTCACGAAGGCCATGCTGCCCGACGGGCGGCCGGGCCGGCGCGAGACCGACACCATGGACACGTTCATCAACTCGTCCTGGTACTTCCTGCGCTTCTGCGACGCGCGCAACGACCGCGCCATCTTCGATCGCGCAGCGCTCGCGCGCTTCATGCCGGTCAGCCAGTACATCGGCGGCGTCGAGCACGCGATCCTGCACCTGCTCTACTCGCGCTTCTACACGCGCGTCCTGCGCGATCTCGGCTATCTCGACTTCGCCGAGCCGTTCGACCGCCTGCTCACCCAGGGCATGGTGTGCCGCGAGACCGCGAAGTGCGAAAAGCACGGCTGGATCCCGCCGGAGCAGCGCGACCCCGTGACGGGCACGCATGCCGGCTGCGGCGAGGCGGTCGAGGTCGGTCCCAGCGTCGCGATGTCGAAGACCAAGATGAACGGGGTCGAGCCAGACGCGCTGGTCGACCGCTACGGCGCCGACACGCTGCGCGTCTACGTGCTCTTCGCCGCGCCGGCCGAGAACGGCTTCGACTGGAAGGTCGAGGGCATCGAGGGCGCGCACCGCTTCCTGCAGCGCGTCGGGCGCCTGTTCGAGAAGCATGCCCAGGCCGTGCGCGGCGCGGCTGCGGCCACCGGCGGCGGCGCGGTGCGGCGCAAGGCCCACGCCACGCTCAAGAAGGTGTCGCACGACACGCTCGAGCGCTTCCAGTTCAACACCGCCATCGCGGCGCTCATGGAGCTCGTCAACACGCTGACAGGCGCCGAGGTCGCCTCTGACGAGGATCGCGCCGCCATGAAGGAGGCGCTGACGTTCCTCGGCGCCTGCCTCTCGCCATTCGCGCCGCACCTTTGCGAGGAGCTCTGGAGCGAGCTCGGCCATCCGGGCCCGCTCGCGACCCAGCCCTGGCCCATCTTCGACCCGGCGCTGGCGACCGCGGAGCTCGTCACCTACGCCGTGCAGGTCAACGGCAAGCTGCGCGGCACGCTCGAGGTCGAGCCCGCCACCGACGAGGCCACCGTGGTCGAGCGCGCCCGCGCCGACGCCAACGTCGCCCAGCACCTGACCGGCAAGACCCTCAAGAAGACCGTCTTCGTGGCGAAGCGCCTCGTCAATTTCGTCGTCGGATAGCGTCCATGCGCATCCACATCCGGAAGCGGCCCACTGCAGTGCCGTTTGGCCTCGCGGCGATCGGGCTCTGGTGCATCGCCTTGCTCGGCGTCCTGGAGGACGACTGGCAGAAGAGCGTCACCGCGGGCCTCGTGGCGTCGATGCTGAGCTTCGCGTTCTGGCGGTTGACGTTCCGTTCGCCCATCTGGATCGAGGTGCATGGGTACGAGATCGAGGTGGGACTTCACAATCGCAGCTACCGGGTGGGCTGGCAGGACATCACCGACATTGCGCGCGGTGACTACCGGGGCTCGCTGGTGTCCTGCACGGTGTTCGTGCGCGGTGGACGATCCTTCACCGTGGACGAGGAGCACGGCGCGATGCTCGCCGCCTGGCTCCTGCAGTGCCAGGGGCAGTCGCCGGCATCCTGTCAGCGCGTGTAGACGGCGGCCAGGGGGTCGGCGTAGGCGAGCCTCCAGGGGCGCTGCTCTGCGAGCGCCAAATCGAGCGCGCTGCCGCGGTGCACGAGCGCGGTGCGGATCTCGTAGAGATCGAGGAGGTCGCCGAATCCCGGTGAGGCGGATTCGATGCGCGCGGCGTCCTCGAACACGCCATTTCCGAACAGGTGATTTCGGCCGTCGATGAAGACCTTGCGCCGGCCGCGCCACGCGTAATCGAGATAGCCTCCCCAGACGTAGAGGTTGAAGACCCGGTCGGGCAGGCCCTGCTCTTCCACGAAGCGGGCCGCGCCGACGGGGTTCGATGCAAAGGGGTCCTTGGGCGAAAGCGCCAGCATGGCGGCGCAGGTGACTGCCAGCGGGGACAGAAGGACCTGCAGACGGAAGAAGCGAGGGGCGCGCCCGCCGAGCGCTGAGTCGCAGAGGCGGCCCAGCTGGAAAAGGACGATCGCGAAGAGCAATGCGGCGTGACGCTGGGCGGAGATCGCGGCGCCGATCGCGCCCAGGATGAGGGCAATGTCGGCGCGGCGAAACGCCTTTGGGCCGAATCGCAATCTCGCGATGGCGACGGCCAGCGCAATCGCCAGGGCGAGCAGCTGGAGCGGCTGCTGCAGATCGGGTGAGCGGAAGAGGTCAATCCGGGCGGTCGTCGGATGGGTCCAGAGCCGCAGGACATCGACGATCATCCAGCCGTGGTAGGGGTTCGCGAGCGTTCCGACCAGCGCCAGGGCGGAGAACCGCAGATAAGGCGCCATTTCCGGCCTCGAGTCGCGCGGCTCGAGCAGCAGGCACGCGCAGACGCCCAGCGGGAGCACCGGCGCCAGCAGGAAAGACGGGTGCAGGTTCACCCACCATGCGCCAATGGCGAGCGGCACCCATGCGGACACGCGCTGCGAGCGCCCCAGCCGGCCCAGGCACACGAGCAGGATGGCCACGCCCAGGTCACCGAAGACCTGCCCCCGCGCGCTCAGGTCGTCGGCATCGAGGAGGATCGCGAGCACGACCACCGGAAAGCACGGCAAGCGGGCGGTGGGGGTCCGTGTGTCACCGAACCAGAGCACCCACAGCGCGGCGGCCTCCACGATCGTGCACAGCCCGAGCAGCGCGAGAAGGCCCAGGTGCCGCGCGATCCATCCAAATGCGAGCTGCGACAGCGGCATGTGCACGAGCCATTGCCCCGGCACCGAGGTGAATGCGAAGGGATCGCGATCGGGCAGGTGCCCGGCGTCGAGGGTCCATTGCCCGGTGGCGGCGTACCAGAAGCCGTCTCCGTGCATCGCCATGCGATTCCAGATCAGCGCGACCAGGAACCCCGCCGTGGCGACGGTCGCGACCCTGCGGATCCACGGCTCAGGGATGGGGCACCTCCGCCGACGGGGCGGGCCCGCCCGGCGTGCGCGCGCGCGCGAGGTCGTCCCGCACCTGCCTTGCGCGTCCGTCGTGCCCGAGCCGCAGCTCGATCTCGAGGAGGGCCTCGTGGCCTGGCCCCGGGCGTCGCCGCTCGCTCCCGGCCCAGCGCATCGCCCAGAGCTGCGCGTGAAAGAGGTTGCCTCGCGCGAGCGCCCGGTTCGTCTCGGCGGCGGGATCCGGGGTCGTCGGCGACGCTTTCCGGTCGGGCAGGCGGGCCAGCGCGGCCACTCCCGGCGTCACGAGGGCCAGCGCGACAAGGAGGCCGCGCGGAGCAATGGCCAGAAAGGGGAGCGACGGAAAAGGCCTTCGACCGATCAGCGCGAGGACCAGGGGAACATAGAGGGCCACCGTTGCCCTGACCGCCAGGGACAGGAGCAGGCCCGCGCCGACCAAGGCGAGGATCCACGTCCGACGCGGCTCCGGCTCGTCCGCAAGGACCCAGAACGCGACCGCGACGAGCAGCATCCGCACCCCAAACAACCACGTCTGTCCGGCCGCCTGCACGGAGAGGGCGGAAAGCGGATCGTCGAGCGCACCGGGGAACGAGAGGCTCACGGCCAATCCGATCACGCAGACCAGCGCGGCCGTGGCGAGCCGCGAAGGCCCCATCGTCCACCCTGCGACGATTCCCCACACGAGGGTCGCCGCCGCGCCGGTCAGGGGGCCGGCCGCGAACGCGCCAATGGCGACGGCGGCCGTGGACGAAAGCACCGCCCATGCGCGCTCGGAGCCCACGGCCCAGCATAGACGCAGGGGGTGCTGGGGGGAGCCCGCAGCGGAGAAAAATTGGACTTGGAGCGCACATCGCCGCAACGTCGAATCATGGCCCTCAGTGGAACCCTGGACACGGTGCCGGCCGCGGAGCTGCTTCAGTTCCTGGGGCTTGGGCGCAAGACGGGCACGCTGACCGTACGCTCCTGCGGCAGCCAGCGCGGCCTCGTGCTCGAGAACGGCGTCGTGGTCTCGTCGTACAGCGACCACCCCGCGCAGTTCCTGGGCGAGCAGCTGATGCGGCTCGGGC
>JAHFDS010000411.1 GCA_023248855.1 Myxococcales bacterium | reverse complement strand
CACGCCTTGCACGGTTCGGGCGGGCGCGGGATGCCGAACCTGGCGACCAGCTGGTTGAGCTTGTCGAGCTCGACCGTCGGCATGGGCGCGACCGGGCCGAGGACTCGCGCGGCGTGCGTGATCTTCGCGGTGTGCTCCATGGTCTCGAAGCGCGCGTAGGCCTCCTCGAGCGTCGCCCCGAGCGTCAGCGCGCCGTGCCGGTTCATGATGATCGCGTTGGCGCAGCGCACGTAGGGACGCAGGATGTTCGGCACCTCCTCGGTGGTCGGCGTCGAATACGGCGCGGTCTCGATGCCGCCGAGGGTCAGGCAGGTCTCGGACAGCACGCACTGCGCGAGCGAGACGCCCGCGAGCGCGAGCGCGGTCGCCAGCACCGGATGGCCGTGCACCACCGCGCCCACGTCGGGTCGTTCGCGGTAGGCGAGCTGGTGCATCAGGAACTCCGAGCTCGGTCGGTGCTTGCCGGACAGGCGCTTGCCCTCCAGGTCCACGACGATCATGTCGTCGTCGTTCATGTAGCCCTTGGGCAGGCCGCTCGGCGTCACCACGATGCGCTCGGCGTCGAGCTTGCAGCTGACGTTGCCGTCGCCCGCGACGATGTAGCCTTGCCGGTACATCCGCTTGGCGACGTCGTTGACCAGGCGCTTGGCCTCTTGCTCCCGCATCCGCACGCGCCGAGGGTAGTCGTTCTTCGGCCTCGAGCAGCGGTATATCGTCTGCTTGCAGGACGGAGCGACCACGCGCCATGACCCCGACCGACGACCTCGACGACGAGCAGGTGATCGCCTGGCTGGGGCCGTTCGTCTCGCCCGAGCGGCAACGCCGCATCACGGACGTGCTGGCGAGCCGCCTTGCCAGCGTCGCGGTCGTGCTGGAGAACGTCTACGATCCGCACAACGGCGCGGCCTGCCTGCGGTCGGCCGAGGCCTTCGGCCTGCAGGCGGTGCACGTGGTGCCGGGCCCGAGCGGTTTTCCCGTCGCGCACAAGGTGACGCAGGGTGCCGATCGCTGGCTCGATGTCGTGCGCCACGGGTCGATCGAGACCTGCTACGCGGCGCTGCACGAAAAGGGCTTCCGCGTGGCGGCGGCGCTGCCCGGGGCCGCCGTCGCGCTCGAGCAGCTGCCCGTCGACGCGCCGATCGCGCTGGTGCTCGGCAACGAGCACGAGGGGCTCTCGGCGGCGGCGCAGGCGGGCGCGGACCTCGCGTTCCGGATCCCGCACCTCGGCTTCGTGCAGAGCCTGAACCTGTCCGTGGCCTGTGCGGTCTCGGTGCACACGACGGCCGCGCGCCGCCGCGCCTGGCTCGGCACCGCAGGCGACCTCGCAGCGGGTCCGCGACGCAGCCTCGAGGCGCGCTGGTACCTGCAGTCCGTGGAGGCCGCGAGAGAGATCCTGGCGCGCCGGCGCGCCGAGGCCGAGCGCCCCGGCGCTGGGACCGGGAACACGCCGTGAGTGGACGATCGGGCCGCAGCGCTCTAGGCTCCGATCGCTTGCGGCTTCCCGAAGACGTGGAGCGGCGGCAGCGCTGGCTGCCCCGCTGGCTCAAGTGGCTGTTCGCGATGGGCCTTTGCGGCGCGGTCGCCGGGGCCATCGGCGTGTTCGCGCTGCTCTGGCACTACGAGCACGACCCCACGATGCCCCCGCTGGATCAGCTCGGCGACTACCACCCCAAGGTGGTGACGCGCATCTACAGCGCGAACGGCAAGCTGCTCGGCGAGCTCTACAAGGAGCGCCGCACCGTGGTACCGATCGCCGAGGTCCCGAAGCTGGTGCGGCAGGCCTTCCTCGCGGCCGAGGACGCGGAGTTCGAGCATCACCAGGGCGTCGACTACCCGGGCATGCTGCGCGCGCTGGTCAAGCTCGTGTGGTCGCGCGGGCACACCCAGCAAGGCGCCTCGACCATCACGCAGCAGGTGGTCAAGACGTTCCTGCTCACGCCCGAGCGGACGATGTCGCGCAAGGCGCGCGAGATCGTGCTCGCGCGCAGGCTCGAGAAGCGCCTCGGCAAGGACGAGATCCTGCACTTGTACCTGAACCAGATCTACTTCGGGCACGGGCGCTACGGCGTCGAGGAGGCCGCGCGCTTCTACTTCGGAAAGAGCATCCGCGAGGTGGGCATCGCCGAGGCGGCGCTCCTGGCGGCGCTGCCGAAGGCGCCCGAGGACTACTCGCCCATCAAGTGGCCCGACAAGGCCAGGAAGCGGCGCGACGGCTACGTGCTGCCACAGATGGTCAAGGTGGGCGCGATCACGCAGGCGCAGGCGGACCAGGCGGCGGCGCAACCGCTCGGCATCGCGGCGGAGGCCGGGCGCGAGAAGGTGGGCATCGCGCCGGAGGTGATCGACCTCGTGCGCGAGGCGCTGGAGAAGCGCCACGGCAAGGGCAAGGTGTACGAGCTCGGCCTCGACGTGCGGACGACCATCGATTCGTCGCTCGAGGAGGCCGCGCGCGAGGCGCTCGAGGTCAGCCTGCGCGAGCTCGATGCGCGCCACGGCTATCGCAAGCCCGTGCGGCGGTACGTGCCGCAAGGCGCGAAGAAGGGCAAGAAAGGCGAGGAGCCGGCCGTGCGCGACGACGACGCGGGCCTCGCGCAGTGGATGAAGAAGCAGCGCGCCGAGCTCGGCAAGCAGCTCGCCGGCGCGCCCTCGATGGGGCGCATCTACGAGGCGCTCGTGACCGCGGTCGATGACCAGGAGGGCGCGCTCGCTCTCGAGCTGGCGGAGCAGACGCTCGAGCTCGACCTCGACGCCGACGATCGCTACAACCCCGACAAGAAGAAGCCGAGCCAGCGCTTCCGGCGCGGAGACGTGGTGCGCGTGCGCGTGATCGAGGCGGCCCAGAAGGACCGGGCGGCGCGCGCCGCGCTCGAGGGGGGACCGCAGGGGGCCTTCCTCGCGCTCGATCCGCAGACGCGCGAGGTCAAGGCCATCGTCGGCGGCTACGCCTTCCAGGCGGGCGGCTTCGACCGCGTGGTGCGGGCGCGGCGCCAGCCGGGGTCGTCGTTCAAGCCCTACGTGTACGGCGCGGCGATCGAGGGCGGGCGCTTCACGGCGGCCTCGATCGTCAACGACTCGCCCGAGGTGTTCGCGCTGTGGAAGCCGCACAACAGCCACGCCGAGTTCCGGGGCCCGATCCGCCTGCGCCCGGCGCTCGCGGCGTCGATCAACACGGTCGCGATCAAGGTGCTGTCCGAGGTCGGGGTCGAGCCGGTGCGCGCGTTCGCGAAGAAGGTCGGCATCGGCAGCGAGATCACGCAGGATCTGTCGATCGCGCTCGGATCCTCGGTGGTGACGCCCTGGGAGCACGTCAACGCGTACACGACGTTCGCCTCGGGCGGGCGCCTCGGCGAGCCGGTGCTCGTGCGCTCGATCGGCCCCGAGCAGCTCGCGCCCCCGGAGCAGATCCAGGCGCTCCGCCCCGAGGTCGCGTACGTGATGACCTCGCTCCTGACCAGCGTCGTCACCGAGGGCACGGGGCGCGCGGCGCTCAAGCTCGGGCGGCCGCTCGCGGGCAAGACGGGGACCTCGAACGGCGGCAAGGACGCCTGGTTCGTGGGGTTTTCGCCCGATCTCGTGGCGGGCGCGTGGGTGGGCTTCGACGACATGCGCCCGCTCGGTCGCGGCGAGGAGGGCGCCAAGGCCGCCCTGCCCATCTGGATCCGCTTCATGCAGAAGGCGCTCGGCAAGCGTCCTGCGGTGCCATTTTCACAGCCTCCAGGCGTGGTCGTGCAGCGCATCGACCCGCGCTCCGGCCTGCTCGCGCGCGAGGGCGCCACGGACTCGATCGAGGAGGTCTTCGTCGAGGGGACCGCCCCCACGGAGGTCGCGCCCGAGGCCGGGCAGGCGCCCGAGGACTACCTCGAGAGCCAGTTCGGCGACGTCACCACGACCGCGCCCACCGAGGCCCCCGCGGAGGGCGTCAAGCCGAGCGACGATCGCAAGCCGAAGCCGGAAGGCAAGGCCAAGAAGCGCCCGCCCGGCAAAACCCTGACCAGCGGGGAGTCGGAGCTGACGGAGTAGCCCGCTCTGACCGGAGTCGCGTAGAGGCGGGATCATCGGAGCGCGAGCGCGACCAGGACCCAGCGACCACGACTGCGAGCACGAGGGGCGCAACCAGCCGCTCGAGCGGCCGATAGCACGCTACGGGTCCTACTCCGGATACCAACGTGGTGTCCGAGCTCCGTCGTCCCCGACCGCACGGGGGGGTGGTGGCGTGGCTCAAGAGCGTCTCCGATGAGGACCTGCACCTGTCGGCAGTCACCCTGGGAGAGCTCCAGGCCGGCGTCGAGATCACCCGCGCCCAGGATCCGGCGAAAGCTGGAGCGATCGAGGCCTGGGTGGACCAGATCGCGGAAGCCCACGCCGTCTTGCCGATAGACGGGCGATGCCTCCGCATGTGGGCTCGCCTGCTTCGCGGGAAGTCCGACGAGCTGATCGAGGACGGAATGATCGCCGCCACTGCGGTGGTCCATCAGCTCACCGTGGTCACCCGGAACGTGCGCGACTACTCGCAGTTTCCCGTCAAGACGCTCGACCCGTTCGCGGTCGGCCGCGGCCGCCGATAGGCCCCACGTAGCCGCCCGACGGCCATGTCAAGCGCGCGGCCCGGGATGACGACGCGTTGGCTGCAACCCTTGGCCCGAACGCCCGTGGCCCCAGATTGGCCCCAGCAGCGCCGACTACGATCCGGCCCAACTTCACCGGGGACGAAACCCTCGCTACTCCGAGGGCTTCCAGCCGTACGCGCTACAGGAGTCGAACCTGTGAAAGCGCGTGATCCGAAGACTCAGCGATCGCGTGGCCTTGCACGGTTTCATGAGCGATCGTGGAGACTTCCGCCCTCCGCCGTTCGCGTTCCACCGAGCCGATGAGTGCCGCTCAGTGCCGTCTGGAGCGTTCGCCGTGGCAAAACCGTGGCAAAGGATTTGCGTAGGCGAATGGGTTCTCGCCGCCTCTGCAGGCGGTGCCGCCCCGCGTCGGCACCGGGCCGCATGTTGGGCTCGGCGCGAGTGACGCGACTGTCTGGCTGCTCAAGTGGCCCTTGGACTCGAGGTGCGCGAGCCGCCAGCTGGCGACCGCGCCGATCGCGAGCGTGGACGGCGAACGCGACGCGGATGCCGACGGGGCCTGGGCCGCCGAGATCGAGCGCCGCGCCCGCCACACCTGGCCGATCGCCCTTGTGCCGTGGTCCGAGCGCGTCTCAAGGTCCGCGCCCGGCTGGCGCCGCCTTCGACTGGTACGAGCGCCAGCGTGAGGTTCTGGAGCCGCTCGCCGCCATCTAACGCGGCCGCATCTGAATCTGAGCTGGACAATCGCCCGTCCTTCGAGCCAGAACCCGGCGCACGCCTCCAGAGTGCGCTGGTCGAGCGATCCACATGGTCTTCTGGAGCTGCCGAGATCCGCATGCGCATGCTCACCTTTTTCTCCCCGCATCGCGAGGAACGGAGACCGCCTCGGGCCTGCACGGCGGGCGGCGCGGGAGCGACGCGACGGCTGCGGTGCCGGCGGCCACGATGAGCGGCGGGCCAAGTGGGGGCTGGTGTGGCGCGCGGCAAGTGGACCGACTCCAGCCAGCTCCCCTGCCCCTGTATTCCGCCCACAGGACGGCCCGCCGTCCTGCTCGACTGGCGTGTTCGGCTGCGGCAGCGCGCTCGGGTCGGCGAACCTCGCCATCCTGCGCGGCCCACCCGCCGGCATCGCGCTTGTTACCGACCCAACGCTCCGGGAGGCGGGAATGGAGCTGATGAACGCCCTCATTCCCGCGGACGCTGGGAGCAGTGCTTCGAGGCCGGGGGCGCAAGCTACTCCGCCATTCGTTTCGGGCGACCGGGGTCTCGCGCACGGAGAGACGCGCACGAGCGGAATCCCCCAAGACCTCCGAGACCCTGCTCGAAAAGCTCATCTACACCCTGGCCAATCCCGTCTCCTCCGGCCTCGTCCGTCACGCCCACGCCTGGCCGGGCCTCTGGTCGTCCTCGCGACCTGATGGCCGATCCCCTGGTCGCCGTTCGCCCACGCCAGTTCTTCCGTGACGAGGACGACCACGGCAAGATGCCGCTCACCGCGTCTCTCCGCCTGGCTCGCCCACCGGGCTTCGATGACCTCTCCGACGACGCCCTCCGCGAGCTCATCGCCGGCCGTCTGCTCCAGCGCGAAAACCAGCTCGCCGAGCTCGCCGCCGCCGAAGGCCGCGCCTTCCTCGGCGTCAAGACCGTCCTCGCCCAGCACTGGAACGACGCCCCCACCACCAAGGAGCCTCGCCGCAAGCTCGACCCCCGCGTCGCCGAGCGCGACCCCGTCCGCCGCTGCGCCGCCCTCGCCCGCCTGCTCGACTTCTGGCGCGACTACCGTCTCGCCTGGCTCCGCTTCGCCGCCGGCGACCGCGCCGCCGTCTTCCCATCCGGCACCTACGCCCTCCGCGTCCGCTTCGGCGTCCACTGCGCCGACACCGCCTGACCCTCGCTCCCCTCGCTCAATCCCCGGAGGCCACCTCCGACGCACCCGCCCACCCGGCGACCGAGTTCCCATGCAATGCGCGTATCGCGCCTCACACTACGCAATCGTCGACGCTCACCTTCGGTCGCCGTCGCCGAACAGGTCGGGGAGGCCAGGAGGATGCGATTACTCCGAGTCAGGGCCTCTATTTCGGCGTCTCGAGTAGCTTGGGATCGGGCGGGGGAAATGTCTTCATGCGGGGATCCGTGGGTTGCGGGAACCTGGCTTCCGCGATGCGGGTAACCTTCGCAAGGCCGTCGGCGCTCAGGCGGTATGTCGTCGTGCCAACGGAGGCGCGGCCATCCTTGTCGACCAGCAGCACGGTGGCAGAGGTGCGGATCTTGAGCCTGATGACCCGTGGATCCGGGGCTCCTGGGTGCCGCTCAGATGATTCGATTGTGCTTCTGATCGCATTCACAAGGGCGCTACCCCAGCAAGCGTCAGCTTGGTACTCGGTGTGCGACTCGATGTTCTCAGGCGTGATCGCGTAGAGGGTAGATGTCCGCATCTTGAGATAGGCAACGTGCGCGTCATCCGCTCCTCCGGAGCAGTGGTCGTCGAGAGCCCTGGCGGGCTCCGGGGCTGCGGGTGTGGT
>JAHFDS010000056.1 GCA_023248855.1 Myxococcales bacterium | reverse complement strand
GCTCGCGGTACTCGCGCACGACGCCGTCGGGCGACATCGCGAGCCAGTAGTCGCCACCCAGGCCGACCCGGTGGATGTAGTGCGTGAAGGTGGTGTCGACCTCGGCGCGATAGGCCACGCTCCCGGACGCATCCGCACCTCCCACGGCGACCAGGCGACCGGCGGGGCTCCGGAACCGCCGCTCGCCGGGGAAGCCCGGATCGCGCTCGATGAACCCGACGCCCAGGTTCCAGCCCGCCGCCACGCCGCCGCGCAGAGGCGCGTCGGAGGAGTACGAGAGCGCGAGCGCCGGCTGCATGCCGTTTCGCCCGGCGGGCACGTTGATTTGCACGCCGTAGCTGGCGGCACCACCTTGCTCGGAGATGGAGCCAGAGCCGCCGCCGACCTTGGCGCCATCAGGGCGCTTGGCATCCCGATCGGGCAACTGGTCCGGCAGGCCGGCCGCCAGCGGATCACTGGGCGCGGCGTACGCCGGCCTCGCCAGGGCCAGAAGGCCGCAGCTCACGAGCACGCACCACCCACGCTTTGGATTTCTCGACATGGCAGCCCATCCAGCAACGGTCATGCCGGTGCCTTGGGCCGCGGGGAGCTCGGAGCGCGATCGGCGGATCTCCGGGGGTGTTCCGACCCTTGAGACCGTCGTGTGTCCCGGTCCGCTGCTCGCGGGGCCCGACGGAGGGCCGGACTGTGTCGCATGCGCGCGACGCTCTCGCTGGCCAGTGAGCAAAGAGCCTACATTGCCCGCTCGCCTCCACCTGCAGCGCCAGGGCATGCGGCTGCTCGTCGAAGCGCCTGGCGGCGATCGATGTGGCGCCGGCATACGCGAAAGAAGGTCTCGCGGGCGCCACAATGATGCCGAAGCTGGAGCAGCTGGGCTGCATCTCTCACCGCGCGACTGGTAGCCTCGGCCCATCGTGGCCGTCCAGATCTCCAGCGAGCAAGGGCTCGAAGATCTTGCGTTGGCGCTGGCCTCCCCGGGCGGGCGTGGCGGCAAGGCGCGCGCGGCTCGCCGAGCCCCGCTGCTTCGCGACGTGAGGGCGGCGATCCGTCGCGGGCAGGACCCGCTGGGCGACCTCTTCTGTACCCTGCGATCGCCCGCAGAGCGGCGCGGCGCCGGGGCCACCTACACCCCGTCGGCCATCATCCAGTCCATGCTGGGTTGGGCCTGCGAACGCCGGATCCAGCCGGCAAGGATCGTGGACCCCGGCGCCGGATCCGGACGTTTCCTGGTGGCGGCGGCGCAGCGGTTCCCGCGGGCGCGCCTGGTCGGCGTCGAGCTCGACCCGCTCGCGGCGAGCTTGCTCAAGGCCAACCTCGCGGTGCATGGCCTCACGCGCAGGTCGGACGTCGTGGTCGCCGACTATCGGACCGTGACGCTACCCGCGATCGATGGGCCCACGCTCTTTCTCGGCAACCCGCCGTACGTCCGGCATCACCGGCTGGATCAGCGGTGGAAAGCGTGGCTGACCAGGACCGCCGAGCGACGAGGGCTGCCGGCCAGCCAGCTCGCCGGACTCCATGTCCATTTCTTCCTCGCGACGATCGAGAACGCCCGTCCGGGAGACTTCGGTGCCTTCGTGACCGCGGCCGAGTGGCTGGACGTCAACTACGGCAAGCTGCTGCGCGCGCTCTTTCTCGAGGGTCTCGGCGGCACGGCGCTCACCCTCGTTGCCCCCACGGCCGCCGCATTCGCGGACGCCATGACCACCGTCGCGATCGCCTGCTTCGAGATAGGAGCCCGCAAGCCCACGATCCACCTCCGGCGCGTGGAAGCCCTGGAGCATCTCGCGACGCCGAGCGAGGATGCCTGCCCTGGGCCGCTGGAGCGTGAGCAGCTCGCGCGGGCCGCGCGATGGTCGCCGCTCTTCCTGCCAGGACGCCAGGGCCCCGCGGGCTTCGTCCAGCTCGGCGAGCTTTGCCGCGTGCACCGCGGCCAGGTCACCGGGAACAACGACTTCTGGACCGCGGGGCCGCACTCGGAGGGACTGCCGGCGCGGGTGTTCTTCCCCGCCGTCACGCGCGCAAAGGAGCTGTATGGCGCTGGACGGGCCCTGAGAGACGCCTTGCCGCTCGCGCGGCTCGTGGATCTACCCGTGGATCTCGACGAGCTGGACTGGGACGAGAGAAGGGCCGCCCGCGCGTTCCTGCGCAAGGCCAAGGCGGCCGGCGTACACGAGGGCTACATCGCGAGCCACCGGAAGCCCTGGTGGTCCGTTCGCCTTCGCGCCCCGGCTCCGATGCTCGCGACCTACATGGCGCGCCGCGCTCCCGGGTTCGTGCGCAATCTGTGCGGCGCGCGCCACATCAACATCGCGCACGGGATCTACCCCAGGCAGGCGATGTCGGCGCGTGCCCTCGATCGCCTGCGAGATCACCTGGCGGCCTCCACGTCGACGGCCGACGGCCGCACCTACGCCGGTGGTCTCACGAAGTTCGAACCAAAGGAGATGGAGCGCCTTCTCGTTCCGGGACCCGAGATCCTGGAAGCTCCGTGATCGCCCCGCGTTTCTCGGTTGCCTGCGGCGCACGTATGATGGGGTCGCATGCGCGTGATCGAGGCGGGTGTGACGGTCCTTCTGTGCCTTTCGCTGTCGCGTACGGCTGACGCAGGGCGCAGTCGGTTCGGGTGGCTCTATGACACGGACGTGGTGCCCGAGCGCACCGTCGAGGTCGAGGGCTGGGTGCTCGAGGAGGACGGCAAGGGGAAGAGCCCTGGTGAGGACGAGACTCTCGTGTGGTGGGCTCCGGTCGTGGGCGTCACCGATCGCGTCGAGCTCGCGCTGCCCATCGAGATCGCCCACACGGAGCAAGGCACGCAGTCGCAAACGGCGCTCGAGCGTGTCGGCGCGGAGGTGCGCTGGCGGCTGACCAACCCCGACCCCGTCGAGCGCGGGCCGTTCGCGGCGCTGGTTCGCGCAGCCGTCAAGCGCCTCGTGACCGAGCGCAACGCCGTCCGGTTCGAGGAGAACCTCGTGCTGTCGCTGGAGCTCGGCCGCGTGTACCTCGCCACCGATCTTGGCCTGGTCGAGAAGGTGGACAGCAAGGGGCACGCCGACCCCGAAGGGCGGCCGGGCGTGGGCGTCAGCATCCGCATCGTGGACGAGCTGCGCATGGGCGCCGAGCTCTACGCGGAGGTGCGTCTCGGCAACCAGCAGGGCGTGGACTGGGTGACGCTCGGCCCGAACCTCGCGTGGACCCACGGCCGGTTCTGGCTGTCGGCGAGCTGCCCGATCGGGCTTTCGAACATCACGGCGGCGCCACGGCTCAACTGGGCCGTCGCGTTCTGATGGCCATGCGGGCGATCGCGCTCGCCGCGTTCGTGATCTGGGCGGGCCCGGCGCTCGCCGAGACCGGGCACGTGGCCGGGACCGTGGTCGTCTCGCGCAGGGGTGCCCCCGCGCCGGCCGATGGCGTCATCGTCTATCTCACCGGGTTCAACGAGCCCGCCGCCGAGGTGTCCGCCGAGATCCGTCAGCGCGACCGCCGCTTCGCGCCGGAGCTCGTCGCGATCACCGCGGGCCAGTCGGTCACGTTCCCGAACGGAGATCCCTTCTTTCACAACGTGTTCTCGGCGTCCGCAGCGCGGAGGTTCGATCTCGGCCAGTACCCGCAGGGCGAGGCCAAGAGCAAGCAGTTTCCCTCGGTCGGTGTGGTCGACGTGTTCTGCAACATCCACCCCGAGATGGCGGCGACGATCCTCGTCTTGCCCAACCGGCGGTTCGCCCGCGCGGCGAAGGGCGGCAGCTTCCACATCGAGGGCGTGCCGCCGGGACACTGGACGCTCTACGCGTACAGCCGCCGCGCAGCCGGCCCGGTCAAGACGCAGGTCGACGTCGCGGCGGGCCAGACCGCGGAGGTGGCGCTCTCCATCGTCGAGACGCGCGACGCCTTCCCGCATCCCAACAAGTTCGGCGAGAAATACCGCGATCCGGCGCAATACCGGCCGCGTTGAGGCTGGTCGGCGACGCCTACGTCCCGAGGAGCCGGCCCAGGCTCACGTCGAGCTGGCTGCGCACGAGGCGCACCACGCTTGCGACCTCGACCGTGTCGAGCGCGAGGCGCTCGGCGAGGAGCTCCTCGGTGCGCTCGGCGAGCCGGCTGCGCGCCCGCTCGAGCCATCGGGCGGCCGTCGCCCGGTGCACGTGGTAGAGCGCGCCGATCTGATCGATGCTCAGCCGATCGAAGACCTGGTGGCGCAGGAGCGTCCGCTCGCGCGGCTCGAGGACCGCGAGCGCCGCGGTGAAGCACGCGGCGAACTCCTGCCGGTAGGTGACCTTGAGGCGCTCCAGCTCCGGATCGACCTCCTCGGCCAGCGCGCCGAGGTCGTCCTCGCCCATGCCGACCTCGCGGGCCGAGCGGCGCGCGACGCGCAGGCACTCGCGGGCGGCGCTGATGCGAAGGAACCCCCGCAGATCGCCGCGACCGGCGTAGTTGGCGATCGTCGGACCGCGATCGGCGTCCCCCACGAGGAGCGAGACGCGCAGCCGCTGGCCGACCTCGTCGGCGACCTCCGCGGGGGCTCGCACGCTGCGCGCGGCCGCACCGACCTCGGCTGCCAGGATGGGCTCGAACGCGGCCAGCGCGGCGGGATCCCCTGCGGCGCACGCGCGCGCGAGGTAGAAGTCCGCCACGCGCAGGGACCGAAAGAGCCCGGCGAGGTCGCCGTCGGCGGGTGCCTTGTCGGCGACGGCTTCGGCCAGGATCTCCGGCGCGAGCCCGAGGTCCGGGTGGGCTGCGCGAGCGGTGGCGCAGAGCGCATCGAGCGCGGGGGCGAGCTCGCCCACGTGCGCCGAGGCCGCCTCGGCGAGCCCGGCGGGCAGCCGTGCGCGAAATCGCGTCCAGATCGCCTGCGTTGCCACGCCGACCTCCAGTGTCACACAATCGGGCGCGGCCTTCATGGGATGTCCTGACGCCAACCAGCTCCAGGCCCTGGCCGACGGGACGCTCCCGGGCGACGCGCGCGAAAAGATATTCGCACACACGGATGGGTGCGGGGAGTGCCGGCAGGTCCTCGCGGCGGTCGTGCGCGAGAGGGGGCCCACGGAAGAGCCACACGTCGCCTCGGCCGACACGCAGTGGATGCCGCGCGCGGGATCGGATGGGGAGGAGCGGCGGAGCTCGGCGCTCATCGCACGAGGAACGCAGATCGGGCGGTACGAGGTCGAGACCCTGCTGGGATCGGGGGGCCTGGGCGTCGTGTACGCGGCCGCCGATCCCGAGCTCGGCCGGCGCGTCGCGCTCAAGCTCCTCAAGGCAGGGCCGGGCGATCTCTCGGGTGAGCAGGTGCGGCTCATGCGTGAGGCGCAGGCGATGGCGCGCGTGTCGCACCCGAACGTGGTCGCCGTGTTCGACGTGGGTCGCTGGGAGGACCGCGTGTACGTGGCGATGGAGCTCGTCGAGGGCACGCACCTGCGCGGCTGGCTCGCCGAGCGGCCGCGGCGCGTGGGCGAGATCGTGGACGCGTTCCTGGCGGCCGGGCGCGGGTTGCAGGCGGCACACGCCGCGGGCATCGTGCACCGCGATTTCAAGCCCGAGAACGTGCTCGTGGGCCGCGACGGCAGGGTGTGCGTGACCGACTTCGGCCTCGCCCGTGCGGCCACGGCCGGCGACGCGGAGGACGCGAGCGCCCCGCCGAGCGTCACGCCGTCCTCGCAGCCGCGCACGCTCCTCGACACCCCGCTCACGCGCGCGGACGTGCTCATCGGAACGCCGGCGTACATGGCGCCGGAGCAGCACCTCGTCGAGCACGTCGACGCGCGCGCGGATCAATTCGCGTTCGCCGTCGCGCTCTACGAGGCGCTCCACGGCGCGCGGCCGTTTGCCGGCAAGGACTACGCCAGCCTGCGCTCGGCCGTGGTGCGGGGACGCCTCGAGCCGGCGTCCGACAGCGCCGTTCCGAGGCCGCTGCGGACGATCGTCGAGCGCGCGCTGCGTCCGGCGCCCGGTGATCGCTGGCCCACGATGGAGGCGCTGCTCCATGCGCTGGGGCGCGATCGCACCCGCTTGCCTCGGCGCGCGGCGGCGCTGGCCTTCGCCGTGCTGGCGGTGGTCGGCACCGCGGCGATCGGCGACTGGGTCGTGCGCAGCCGGCTCTACGCCGTTGCGCGCGTGTCGTTCGGGGCCACGCGCGACCAGGCCGCGCGGGCGCTCGCGTTCCAGTACGAGACGTTCACGTCCCTGGCGGAGCTCTCGGCGCTCGTGCCGATCATGCGCGAGGTCGCGGCGGCCCGTGACAGCGCGGACTTCGGCCTCGGCGAGGCGTCGGAGGACCGCGCGCAGCTCGAGAACCTGCATGCTTCCCTGCGCGACGCCGACTGGCGCGCCTGGGCGCCTGCGACGCGACGCGGCCACCTGGCGGTCGCCGATGCGAAGGGGCGCCTGCTGTACTCGACCGGAAATCCCCCCGTGTTCGGGGGCGACGTGCGCGCGCTCGGCGCGGTCGCCGACGCATTCCGCACGGGCAGCGGGGCCGAGATGCTGCGCGCAGACGACGTGCGGCTGTCGGGGTCGGGCCTGCTCCCTGGGGGCTCGCGCCGGGGGCTCGTCGTGGTGTTCGCGCGTGCGGCGATGCTGGCCGACGTGCCACAGGCGGCCTTCATCCAGATCGTCGATGGACGCCACTTCCTCAGCGACGTCGCGCCCGACGGGGCCGTGAAGAAGGCGCTCGTCGCGGCCGATGGCGCCTGCGAGGGCGACCTCCCGCCGGGGCTGGTGGCGCCCGGGCTACCGGGCGAGGCCCTCGTCGAGATCTCCGATGGCCCCCAGCGCTGGCTGGTCGCGCAGTACCCGATCCCGGGGCTCGGCCCCGAACGACCGCCGCTCGGAGGCATGCGCATCGCCCGGCCCGCCGACGTGGGCCTCGCGGGGCTCTTCCCACACGCGCGTGGCGTGCTGTGGTCGGCCGCGGCGGCAGCGCTCCTCACGCTGCTCGTCTGCTGGCGATCCATCCGCGCGCACGCGTTCTCGCGTCGCTCGGCCCGCTGACGCGCAAAACAGACTTGTGAATCACGTCGAATCGACTAGGATTCAGCTGACTCACCGGACCAGGAGACCGCAGATGAGAGCGACGTGCTGGCTGCTCGTACCCCTGTGCTGCGCGGTCGCCGGCCTCGCCGTGGCCGCCGCCCCGATTGTCTGGTCCTTCGACGGCGATGCACCCGACAAGGCGCCCACCGGCTTCTCGTTCGGTCGCACGGGCCAGGGCGGGCCTGGCAAGTGGGTCGTCAAGACCGACAAGGGCGCGCCCTCTGGAGGCCGCGTGCTCGCGCAGATCGACGCCGACGACACCGACTATCGCTTCCCGGTCGCGGTCGCCGACGCGCCGGTCGCGCGAGACGTCGTCCTGTCCGTCAGGTGCAAGCCCGTCTCCGGCAAGGTCGATCAGGCGTGCGGTCTCGTGTTCCGCTACCGGGACGCGGACAACTACTACGTCACGCGCGCCAATGCGCTCGAGGGCAACGTGCGCCTCTACCACGTCAAGAACGGCCAGCGAAAGCAGCTCGCTAGCTGGAACGGCACGGTGCGGAGTGGCGCCTGGCACGAGCTCGCCCTCGAGGCGAAGGGCGACCATCTGCAGGTCCAATGGGACGGAAAGCGCGTGATCGACGCCAGGGACAAGACCTTCCCCGAGGCCGGCAAGGTGGGCCTTTGGACCAAGGCCGACTCGGTGACGTACTTCGACGACCTCCGTGCGACGATCCCCTGACGTGCCGCGCCGGAAGTCGCCCACCGCCGCCACGGCGGAGCCCCCGCGGTGGATCTTGCTCATCCACCAGATCCCACCAGATCCGAACTACCTGCGGGTGAAGATCGGCCGGCGGCTGGCGCGGATCGGCGCCGTGGCCGTCAAGAGCTCGGTGTACGCGCTGCCGCGGAACGATCAGGCCGTGGAGGACTTCCAGTGGGTCGTCCGGGAGATCGTGGAGGGCGGCGGCGACGCGTCGCTGTGCGAGGCGCGGTTCTTCCACGGCCTGTCGGACAGCCAGCTCGAGGCGCAGTTCGATGCCGCTCGGGACGCCGACTACCGCGAGGTGGCGGGGGCCCTTCGCGAGGCGCTCGCGCAGGGGGGCCGCTCCAGAGAGCGCTCCCCAGGGCTCGAGGCGACGGCGAGACGCCTGCGCAAGCAGCTGGAGGAGATCCGGAGCATCGACTTCTTCGGCGCGCCGGCGGGCGACCCTGCCCGTGGGCTGCTCGCGAAGGTGGAGGCGCGCCTTTTCACGACCGCATCGGCGCCCGCGCCAGAGCCGATGCGGCTCGAGGGCGTCTCCGGCCGCACGTGGGTCACGCGCAAGGGCATCCACGTCGACCGCATGGCGTGCGCGTGGTTGATCCGACGCTTCATCGATCCCAAGGCGCGCTTCAAGTTCGTTACCGGCAAGGGCTACGAGCCCGGCCGGAAGGAGCTCCTCTACGACATGTTCGAGGCGCACCTGCGGCCCGGCCGGTCGCCGCTGGCCAACTTCAGTCACGAGGGCGACCGTTGCTCGTTCGAGGTGCTGCTCGAGCGCGCGGGCCTGTCGGATCCCGCGCTGGTCGCCCTCGCCGAGGTGATCCACGACATCGACCTCAAGGACGCGAAGTTCGGACGCGACGAGACCGCGGGCGTCGACCGGCTCGTCCGCGGCATCGCCATCACCCACGAGAGCGACGAGGTGCGCCTCGCACAAGCGAGCGTCCTCTTCGACGGCCTGTACGAATCCTTCCGGAGGAAACGACCATGACCGATTCGATCGCGCGCCGGGAGGCGCTCCTCTCGCTGGGCGCGGGCGCCGCGCTGCTGGCGGTTCCACGCTCGGCGAAGGCCATGGCAGCCAGCCCCGCGCCGGCCGGCGTTGCGCCCGGCAAGCATCCGGTGCAGCCGCTGCCCTTCGACCCCAAGAAGCTGCATGGCCTGTCCGAGCGGTTGCTCGTCTCGCACCATGACAACAACTACGCGGGCGCCGTGAAGAACCTCAACAAGGTCGAGGAGGAGCTCGCTCGCGCGGGCAAGGACACGCCGGGGTTCCTCTTCGGCGGCCTCAAGGAGCGCGAGCTCACGTATGCCAACTCGATGATCCTGCATGAGCTCTACTTCGGGGGCCTTGGCGGTGCGGGCAAGGCCGCGGGTGCGATCGAGCAGGCCCTTTCGGCGCAATTCGGTGGCCTCGCACGGTTCGAGGAGCTCTTTCGCCAAACCGCGATGAGCCTGGCGGGGGGCAGCGGCTGGGTGCTCCTCGATTTCAACTTCCATTCCGGCGACCTGCGCACGTACTGGGCCGGCAATCACACGCAGTCGCTGACGTTCGGCCAGCCGCTCCTGGTGCTCGACATGTTCGAGCACGCCTATCACCTCGACTTCGGGGCCGCGGCGGCGAAGTACGTCGATGCGTTCTTCGCCAATGTGCAATGGGACGAGGTCAATCACCGCTACGCGCGCGCGCTGCGCGCCCACCGGGCGATGGGGTGAGCACCGCCCCCTGCACGCTGCGCGAGCTCTTGCTGTACTTCCTGCGGCTCGGCGCCCTGGGCTTCGGTGGCCCCATCGCCCTCGCGGGCTACATGCAGCGCGACCTCGTCGAGCGGCGGCGGTGGATCGCCAAGGAGGAGTACGTCGAGGGTCTGGCGCTCGCGCAGCTCGCCCCGGGGCCGCTCGCGGCACAGCTCGCCATCTATCTCGGCTGGGTGCGCGCGCGCGTGCTCGGCGCGACGCTGGTGGCTGCGGCCTTCATCTTGCCGTCGTTCGTCATGGTGCTGGCGCTCTCTTGGCTCTACGTGCGCTACGGGGGCTTGCCGTGGATGCGCGGCGCGTTCTACGGCGTCGGGGCGGCGGTCATTACCATCATCGGCCGGAGCGTCTGGAAGCTCGTGCGGCTCACGCTGGTCCGCGACTGGCTGCTCTGGGCCGTCTTCGCCGTAAATGCGGTCGTGACCGGCTGGACCGAGCGCGAGAGCGTGTGGGTCTTCGCGCTGTCGGGCGCGCTCGTCCTCTTGGTGCGCGCGCCGCCGCGCGCCGCACCGGCTGCGCTCGGCGTCGGCCCGGCGTGGCTCTGGACAGGCCTCTTCGGCGTGGCGTCGAGCGATACCCTGGGCAAGCTCGTCGTCTACTTCGCCGAGGCCGGCGCGTTCGTGTTCGGCAGCGGCCTCGCGATCGTGCCGTTCCTGCGCGGCGGCGTGGTCGAGGAGCTGCACTGGCTCACGGATCAGCAGTTCCTCGACGCCGTCGCGGTCGCGATGATCACGCCTGGCCCGGTGGTCATCACCGTGGCCTTCATTGGTTACCTCGTGGCGGGGCCGCTCGGCGCGACGCTGGCGGCCGTGGGCGTCTTTCTGCCCTGCTACCTGTTCGTCGTCATTCCGGCACCCTATTTCCGACGTCTGGCCGGCAACCGCGCCGTCAAGGCCTTCGTCGACGGCGTCACGGCGGCGGCGACGGGGGCCATCTGTGGCGCCGCCTTCGTCCTCGGCCAGCGCGCCCTCGTGGACTGGCCGACCGTCGTCCTGGGTGGCGCCACCCTCGCGCTGATGCTGCTGTTCAAGAAGCTGCCGGAGCCGCTCCTCATCGTCGCTGCGGGCGCCGCTGGCTGCGCGATCAAGGGACTGGGTTGACCGTGCGCCGTGCCCTTGCGATCTCGCTCCTGCTCTGCTCGGCCGGCTGCAAGCGCGCCGCCAGCGAGGTCGTCGCCTACACGTCGGTCGACCAGGTGTTCTCCGAGCCGGTCTTCCGCGACTTCGAGCGGTCGAGCGGGATCGCCGTCAAGGCGGTGTTCGACACCGAGGAGGCCAAGAGCACGGGCGTCCTCAATCGCCTGCTGGCCGAGGCGCAGAGCCCGCACGCCGACGTGTTCTGGTCGGGCGACCCGGTCCGGCCCTTCCTGCTCGTCAAGCGCGGGCTCGCACAGCCGTACGTGTCTCCACAGGCGGCCTCGATCCCCGCGTCGTTCAAGGCCGCCGACGGCACGTGGACGGGCTTCGCGGCGCGCGCGCGCATCCTGCTCGTGAACACCAAGCGCGTCCCTGCCGGCGAGCTACCCCACTCCGTGCGCGATCTCGCCAGCGCCAGGTGGAAGGGCCAGACCGCGATCGCGAACCCGTGCTTCGGCACGACGACGATGCATGCCGCCGCGCTGTTCGCGAGCCTTGGCGACGCCGCGGCGCGCGACTTCTTCGAGCAGCTCAAGAAGAACGGCGTGAAGGTCGCCAGCTCGAATGGCGAGGTGAAGCGGCTCGTCGCCGCTGGTGAGGTGGCCTTCGGGCTCACCGACACCGACGACGCGAGCGAGGCCCTCCACGAGGGCGCCGCCGTGGCCATCGTGTACCCCGACCAGGATGGGATCGGCACGCTCGTCATGCCGACGACGGTGGTGCTCCTCAAGGGCGGGCCGCACCGCGAGCAGGGCCAGCGGCTGGTCGACCACCTGCTCGGTGCCGCGGTCGAAGGCAAGCTGGCCGAGACGGCCGCTCACCTGCCGGTGCGCGCGGGCGTGAGCGCACCCAAGGGGATGCGGCGCCTGTCGGAGGTCCGGGCGATGCCCGTCGACTACGCGAGGCTCGGGGACGTCATGGAGCGGATCCAGCCGTGGCTCTTGGAGTGGGCCGGCCTCTGACGATTCCACGCGAGCGCGGGGAGTGGGTCGCATTCTCGGCCGCCTCCGTCGTGGTGCTCGCGGCGGGCGCGTGGCCGCTCGCGACGGTCGCCGCCGATCTCGGGAGCGCCGACCTCGACGTCCTTTTCGCCGCCCGGACCTGGGGCCTTTTCGGGATCACGCTCGTGCGCACGCTCGCGGTCGTGGCGGGCACGCTCGTGATCGGCGTCCCCCTCGGGCTCCTGCTCGGCCGCACCGACGTCGCAGGCCGGCGCGCGGCGCTGGCGCTGCACGCCTTTCCGGCGTTCGTGCCGCCGTTTCTGCTCGCGCTCGGCTGGTTCCACGGGTTCGGTCGCGGCGGCGCCCTGGGCTCCGAGCACACGGCGGCGCTCCTCTTCGCGGAGCCCGGCGTGGTGGCGACGCTGGTGCTCGCCTTCTCGCCAGTGGTGACGGTCCTCGTGGCGCTCGCGCTCGAGGCGATCGATCCCGCGCTCGAGGAGGCCGGGCTGGTCGTGGCATCCCCTGGGCGCGTGGCCGTGCGCATCCTGCTGCCGATCGCGCGGCCCGCCGCGGCGCTCGGGGCGATCATCGTCTTTGCGCTCGCGTTCGGCGAGCTCGGCGTGCCGATGTTCCTGCGCGTGCCGGCGTACCCCGCGGCGGTGTTCGCGCGCCTCGGTGCAACCGCGACGAGCACCGGAGAAGCGTTCGCGCTCGTGCTGCCCCTCGTGGGGGTGGCCGTGGGGCTGATCGCGATCGAGCGCGGCGTCGGCCGACGCGCGGAGCCGGTGCTCGGCCCGCGACGAGCCCGCGGCCCCCTGGCGCTTTCGCGCTGGCGCGTCGCCCTCTCGCTTTTCGTGTGGGCAGCCGTCGGGCTCGGCCTCGTGCCCCTCGGCCTGCTCGCATTGAAGGCATTCCCCGCAATCGGAGCGCTGTCGACGTGGATCGGCGACAGCCTTGGAAACAGCCTGGTTCCCGCCGCCCTGGCCGCCACCGCGATCACCGCGCTCGGCGCCATCCTCGGCTGGAGCCTGGCGAGGCGTCGCCCGGGCACGCGCCTCATCGATGCCGCCGCGACGCTCGCATTCGTGACGCCCGCCGCGGTCCTCGGCGTCGGCCTCATCGCCACCTGGAACCGGCCGGCCACCGCGGCGATGTACGCCTCGACCGCGATCCTGGTCGTCGGCTACGTGGCGCGCTACGCCGTGCTCGGCATTCGCCCCGTCGCCGCGCTGGTCGCACAGAGCCCACGGTCGTTCGAAGACGCTGCCGAGATCTCCGGTGCCCCGTGGCGCCGCCGCTTCCTGCGAATCGTGGTGCCGCTGCACGCGCGGAGGCTCGGCGCCGTCTGGCTCCTCGCGCTGGTCTTCTGCCTGCGCGATCTGGAGGGCGCCGTCCTCTACTACCCGGCCGGCGGCGCGCCCTTGACGGTCCTGATCTTCACGCTCGAGGCCAACGGGCCGCCCGCGGTCGTGGCCGGTCTCTCGCTCCTGCAGGTCGCCATGACGGGCGCGATCCTCGCCGGCGCGGGGCTCCTCTTGCGGAGGCGCGCGTGATGCTCGAGCTCGAGCGCGTCACCCTGCGCGCCGGAGCCACGCCGGTGCTCGACGACGTGAGCCTGTCTGTCGGACAGGAGATCGTCGGTCTCGTCGGCCCCTCGGGGGGCGGCAAGACGACCTTGCTGCGCGTGATCCTCGGCCTGACGGCTCCGCAGGCCGGCACCGTGCGGATTGCGGGGCGCGACGTGACGGAGGGCGCGCGGATCCTCGTCCCGCCCCTTTGCCGCGGCCTCGCGGTCGTGTTCCAGGATCTCGCGCTGTGGCCGCACCTCACCGTGCGCGAGCACCTGGCCTTCGTCCTCGGCGGCCGCCTGCCGAGGGCCGAGCGCGAGGATCGCATCCAGGGCATGCTCGTCCGGGTAGGTCTGCCGACCGCCGCCTCGCGACGGCCAGGCGAGCTCTCGGGTGGCGAGCGCCAGCGCGTCGCGATCGCCCGGGCGCTCGTGGGGGAGCCGCGCGCGGTCCTCTTCGACGAGCCGCTCTCGAACCTGGACGTGGCTGCCAAGGCCGACCTCCTCGACCTGTTCGAGGGGCTAGTCGGCGCCGCGCGCCTGCCCGCGCTCTTCGTCACGCACGACCCGGCCGAGGCCGCGCGGCTCTGCGGGCGCCTGGTCGTCCTCGAGCACGGCCGTGTCGTTCAGGCGGGCACGATCGCCAAGCTGCGGGCCGCTCCGGCGAGCGCCTTCGTGCAGCGCTTCGCGGCGGACCCGGCGTTCGATCGGCGAGGGGAGATCGCTGTCCCAGCGGCCACCTGACCAGCGCTGTCAGCGGTTGCCCTGGGCGCCGAGGAGGACCGAGAACGCCGACACGAGCCCGGCGTGCATGGCGTCGATCTCGTCCTTGCGCCAGTCGGCGCGGTCTTTCCGGATGAACGTCGTGAGGTCCCGGCGGTTGTCGAAGCGCGCGGCGGGCAGGTAGTACGTCCGGGTGCGGTAGAGGCCGCCCTCCGCCACGATGCGCTCGACCTTGATGCAGCCGGGGCGGTCGCTCTGCTCGAGCGCGTAGGCCATGTCATCGCACCCGTACTGTCCGAGCATCACCTCCATCGGCACGCTGTGGTGCAGGATGCTCGCCTGGCCCTCGACGCCGGGCTTGCCGCGCTCGATGTTCTTGCGGCGGCTCTCCGCGGGCTCGACCCAGACGTAGAGCACGCTGGCGCGCTCGAGGATGTACGGGCTCAGGTGCTGGAACGCGGTCTCGTAGCCGTGCGGCGGGGTCAGGGGGAAGGCGCTGCCGTTCGGCCCGCCGCGCGCGGCCTCGATCACGATCGTGCGTCCGGTGCGGTCCTGCGCGCACGTGCGGTTGAGCAGCTCGAGCTCGGCGCGCGCCTCCTTTTCGAGCGCCTGCGCGACCTTGCGACGGATGCGGTGAGGCAGATCGGCCATCGCGTCGCGGCAGCCGACCTTTTGGTGCGCGGCGTCGAGCCGGTCGAACAGGAGCTCGGCGGCGCTCGCGGCCACGTAGGGTCGGCGCTGCACGAGGGCCTCGTAGTCCTGGTTGAGCAGCTCGATCAGCGCGGCCCAGGTCCACCCGTCGGCGAACGGTCGGCTCGCGCCCTGGTAGTAGACCGCGCGCGCGCCCGTGGCCTCGAGCTCGTCGTCGATGCGGTGCATGAGGTGCACGTACGGGTAATCGTCGAGCTGCAGGGTCGGCCCCATGCCGAGCTCGCCGCGGCATTGCTCCGGCGAGAGGCTGGACAGGTAGGTCCGGGTCTCGGACTTGCCGGAAGCGGGGAGGCTGAACAGCAGGACGGTGTCGAGGAACGCAGTCATCGTGCGCGGAGGATACCCGACCGGGCCACCCTGTGGACGCTCGGCCACACCGAGTGGCTGCGCCGCTACATCCGTCGAGCCCGCTCGAGCCCCGTCGGCTCTTCTAGCGCGAATTTCGCCTGAAATCAGGCCCCGAGGGGCCGTGGCACCCGGGCTGCACTGGGGGCTTGCATGCGACGGTTTGGGATCGCGCTCTGGTTCGTCGGCTGCACGGCGTCGCCCCTGGGGGGCGGCCCGCCGGATGCGGCAGGTCCCGACGCGGCAGCGGCGCGCGATGCGCGGGATCAGGACGCACCCCGGGCCGAGCCGGACGTGTCCGCGGGCTGCGGCGAGGCGGAGCGTTCCGCGGGCGTCTGCCTGAGCGAGCGCGACTGGGAGATCGTCCGAACGCTGTCACCGCTGCCGCCTCCGCCTGCAGACCCCACCAATGCGTACGCGGATCGCCAGGACGCCGCCGCGCTCGGCCAGCGGCTGTTCTTCGATCCCCGGCTGTCGGGCCCGCTCCTGGCGCCCGAGAACGGCCTCGAGGCCGACGGCGGCAACGGCCCGGTCGGAGCCGCGGGCCGAGTCAGCTGCGCGCGCTGCCACGCGCCCGAGCACGGCTTCTCGGATGCGCGCTCCTATCCGCCGCAGACCTCGCTCGGCGCTGGCTTCACGCCGCGTCACTCGCCGGCGCTGCTCAACGTGGCCCATCAGCGCTGGTTCTTCTGGGACGGCCGCAAGGACGCGCTCTGGAGCCAGACGCTCGGACCGATCGAGTCGCCGCTCGAGCACAACTTTTCGCGCGTCGCGGTCGTGCGCGCGCTCTTCCGCCACCATCGCGCCGAGTACGAGGCGATCTTCGGGCCGCTGCCCGATCTGTCGGACCTGGCGCGCTTTCCCGACACCGATCGCGATCCCACGACAGGGCGCCCGGGCGCGGCGCACCCGGACGCGCTCGACTACGACGAGATGGCGCCGGAGGACCAGGCGCTCGTGGATCGCGTGTTCGTCAACGTGGGCAAGGCGCTGGCCGCCTACCTGCGCCGTCTCGAGAGCCGGGACAGCCGCTTCGATCGGTTCGTCGCGGGGCAGAGCTCGGCGCTCGACCGGATCGAGCGCCAGGGGCTCGTGCTCTTCATCGGCAGGGCAGGGTGCGTGCGCTGCCACCGAGGACCCACGTTCTCCGACGGCGAGTTCCACAACGACGGCGTGGCGCAGGACGGGCTCCATGTGGCGCGGCGTGACCTCGGCCGCGCGGGCGGCATCCCGGTCGTGCTGGCGGATCCGCTCGGTGCGGCAGGCGCATTCAGCGACGACCCGTCGGCCGGCCGCGCGCACCTCGCCGGACTGTCGGTGCAAGCGGCCGACGTCGGCGCCTTCAAGACCCCGGGCCTGCGTGGGGTGGCGGCCTCGCCGCCGTACTTCCATACCGGCTACGCCCCCACGCTCGACGACGTCGTGCGCGCCTATGACAAGGGCGGCGGCGATTCCAGCGTGGTGTCCTTCGCAGGGGACAAGGACGCGCGCCTATTGCCCCTGCATCTGTCCGAGGCGGAGCGGGCGGCCCTCGTGGCCTTCCTGCGCGCGCTCGAGGGCGCACCGCTCGATCGGTGCCTCTTGGCACCCACCACTCAGGGAGGGCTCGCATGTCGATGACGAGGATCAGCCTGTGTCTTGGCCTGTTCTGGCTCGGTTGCGGCGGGGCCCCGGCGGCCGTCGCGGCGGGCTCGGGAGGTCAGGCGGGGGGTGGCGGCGCCGACGCGGCAGGCAGGGGCGGCAATGCAGGCAGTGGCGGCAATGCAGGAAGTGGGGGCAATGCAGGCAGTGGGGGCAATGCAGGAAGTGGCGGAGATGCGGGCGGGGGTGGTGTGCCGGGACCGGTGGCGGGCGGGGTGTTCGAGGAGCGATTTTCCTTTCGTGGCGCCCACGCCGCGACGCGCGACGATGCCAACGCGACCACGGTTCACTGGAACGCGGACGCCTGGAGCGTGCGCGCGGACACGTCACACAACAACCTCTACGTCCTGGGCTCGCGCGGGCACTGGGTCGGCGTTCATCCGGGTCTGGCCGCCCCGGACGACGGCCACAAGGACGCCCGCAACGTACCCGGCGGCGACGGCGGCCCCGGCGTCGGGATCATGCACCTCGACTTCGAGACCATCGCCAGCGCCCGGCTGCGCAACCCCATGGCGATCAGCGCCGAGCGCCCCGGCATCGTCGAGTTCCGCACCACCCGCGTCGTCACCACGGGCCACTGGTGGGAGCTCGCCATCACGCCTGCCGCCGAGGTCACCGGCGGCGAGTTCACCGCGGTGCCGGTCGCGGGGACCGACCGCAGCGTGCAGTTCGACGGACACCCGGGCTCCGGTCACGCGCCCGCCTCGCCCTCCGTCAACGTGGTCACGACCGGGCGCGACGACATCCCTTGCGCGACCGGCTGGAGCTTCGTGATGGGCGCCTCCTGGCAGGTCGATGGCCTGCGCGGCGAGCACGTGGGACCGACCATCGACTACGACGTCTCGGAGCCCGATCGGCTGGTGCGCTTCCGCTTCACGTATTACCCGGACCACATCGAAGCCGCGGCTGATCTCGACGACGACGGCAACCTCGAGCCGCTCGGCAGCTTCCCGGTGCGCATTCCCTGGCGCCTCGTGCACGTGCAGTTGCTCGGCGTGGCCTACCAGGCTGATCACCACCCGCAGGGCGAGTGCTTTCTCGGTCAGGTGCGCGACATCCCGTGGAAGGACGTGCGCGTCGAGCCGGTGCAGCTCGTGCGCACGGCCGCCTACCCGAAGGGGCGCGCGGACGGCTGGATGCGTCACGACGTGCGCGACATCCGGCACTTCTCGGCCACGCCCGTGGGCGGCCAGCCGCAGCCCAACTCCGAGGCGATGGACAAGTGGCGCTCGGTGCTCTATTGCGGCCTCGGCACCTACTACTGCGAGCCCATCGCCACGAAGACGCTCCGGGTCGCATTGCCACCTACAGACGTCCAAGGCCTCGGGTCGGCCTCGTTCCTGTACGACATCCGCACGTCCGACCCCGCGAGCCCCGGCCGGGCCACCTTGACCGTCAATGGCACCCGCGTGGGCGAGCTCATTGGCTGGCAGACCGTTCCCGGCACCACCCAGCGCTCGCACTGGGCGCCACGCGCGCTCGCCCTGCCGGCGACGCTTCTCGTCGCCGGTGACAACGAGGTGCGCATCGATCTCGAGGGTGCGGTCGAGCTCGATCGCCTGCAGCTGGAGCTCGGCTACACCGAGTGAGCGTCAGCAGGCTCCGGTCGAGACGACGATCGGCAGCGGCCGCCGCGGGGTCATGGTGATGCCGTGCAAGACGGGTTGGGGCGCCTGCGCCGTGCTGTGGGCGAAGTTCCCCTCCGCAAGGAGCGTGCCGAGCACGATCCGCAGCTCGTAGGTCGCGAAGGCGGCGCCCACGCAGCGGCGGGCGCCCCCGCCGAACGGCGCCAGCTCGTACGGGGCATGGCGCCGGCCCAGGAACCGCTCCGGCAGGAACCGCCCCGGCTCCGACCAGACGGACGGGTGCTCGTGCAAGAGCGTCACGGCGACCGCCACGGCTTGCCCCACAGGGACGTCATGGCCGCGCAGCGAAAAGGGCGCACGCGTACGCCGGACGATCACCGGCACGACCGGGTGCAGGCGCAGCGCCTCGCTGCAGACGGCGCCCAGGTACTCCGCCTGCGCCAGCGCCTCGGGGGCGGGCTCCGGCCCGAGCGCCGCCAGCTCTCGCTCGAGTCGCGCGCCGACCTCGGGGATCGACAGCGAGAAGTGCAGCGCCCACGCGAGGGCGGTCGCCGTCGTGTCGTGACCGGCCACGAGCAGCGTGCCGAGCTGGTCGAGCAGGTCCGCCTCGGCGATCGGGCTGCCGTCCTCGTGGCGCGCCTCGAGCAGCAGGCTCAGGATGTCCTCGCGGCCCCTCGCTCCCTCACGCCGGCGGCACGCGATCTCGTCCGACAGCAGGGCCACGAGCGCCCCGCGCGCTCGCACGAAGCGCGCCCACGGGCCGAGGCCGAGGAAGCGCCGCCGCAGCGCCGGTAGCACCAGCAGGGGACCCGTGTAGCGCTCGAGCGCCGCCACGATGGTCGCGCGGAAGCGCTCCTGCCGCGCGTGATCCTGCACGCCGAACACAGCGCGGACGATGGTCCCGAGCGTGATCTCCCGCGCCAGCGCCTGGGCCGAGCTCGGGCGCCCCGGGACCATTCGGCCCAGCGCCTCGCGCGCCAGATCGCGCATGATGCGGCCGTAGGCGCGCATGCGGTCGCCGTGGAACGGCGGCATCAGGAGCTTGCGCTCGCGGCCGTGACGCTCGCCCCCGAGCAGGATGAGCGAGCCCGGGCCGAGCAGGGGCTCGATCGGGTTCGGCAAGAGCGGCTCGAACGTGTCGGGCGGGGCGCCGAACACGTCGCGCGCGCCCTCGGGGTGTCCGGTCACGAGCACGGCGCCCAGGCCCGGCAGGCGCACGGTGAACGGATCGCCGCGGGCGCCGCAGCGCCGGAGGAAGGCCTCGGGTCGGCTCGACAGGCGCAGCGCCTGCCACACCGCGGGGCCACGCGCGGCGGGAAGCTCCGTCACGACGCGCGGGCGAGGGCGGCGCCTTGCCCCTTCTTCCAGTGCACGACGGCGGCCGCCGCGTAGTCGCCCGCGTGGGAGAAGCCTCCGAGCACGAGGCGTGAGCCTGGCGCCAGCTTGCCGGCGCGCAGGGTCTCGTCGAGCGTGATCGGGATGGCCGCCCCGAACAGGTTGCCGTAGCGGTCGAAGCTCTCGTGGTGCGCCTCCACCGGCAGCTGCAGCGCTTCGCGCCAGTTGCGCAGGAAGAACGGGTTCGGCTGGTTCGTCACGAGCGCGTCGATCTGCTCCGTCGAGATCCCCGCCTCGCGGCAGGCCGCCTCGACGATCTCCGGGACCATGCGGTTGCCCCGCCGGAAGATCGACGCGATGCGCGCCTCGGTGAAGTTCACGCACAGCTGGCTCTCGCCCGCGGCCCACCACGGCCGGCCGTCGCCGCTGCCGCTGCCCGTCATGTCGCACGCGTTCTCGCCGAAGCAGCGGTGCACCACGGACAGGATCGGTGATTCGTCCGAGGCGCGCAGGTAGGCCACGCCACACCCGTCGCCGGGCACGGGCGCCTGCGGCTTGTAGCGCGTCTCCGACTGCCCGAAGATCCGGCCGCCCGCGTTCTGCACGTTGCACAGGAGGGCGCCCTTCGCGCCCGTCGCCGGCATCAAGAGGCGCGCGAGCTCGAGCATGTACACGAACGAGACGCACCCGGTGTTGTGCAGGTCCGTCACGTGCCTGGGCCGGCACCCGATCCGGTGCGCCACCTCGGCTCCGCAGCCCGTGAAGGCCTGGTCCGGCACCGACACGTTGGTGAGCAAGAGATCGATGTCGCGGGCGGGGTCGAGCGCCAGCCGCTCGATGAGCCGCCGCGAGGCAAGCGCGATCATCTCGGCCGCGGTCTCGTCGGGCCTGACGTGACGGCGCGTGGTGGGCGCGAAGAACATCGCGCCGGCCCGCTTCTTCGGCACCTCGCCCGGGCGCTTGAAGAAGTCGTTGTCGACGATGGTCTCGGGCAGGTAGCTCGCGACGTCGATGAGGCTGATCGGGGTCATCGTCCGGCTCCGAGCAGATGGGGGCCGATGGCAAGGCCGTGCTGGTGACGATGCTCGAGCACGCGCTTGAGGTTCGCGAGCTCGATGGTGTGGCCGCCGTAGAAGAAGCTCCACCACTCGCCGACCCAGGTGCGATCGGGCCTCGGTGACAGCTCCGGATAAGGGTTCTTGTCGTAGTAAGGGTGGTGGCAGTTGGCCCAGAACACGACCGATCCGGGCTTTCTCAGCACGAGCTCGGCGGGCACGATCCGGTAGAGGTAGATCATCCACAGATCCGCGCCCTGGTCCCAGGCGCAGTGGTAATCGACCGTCATCGCGTCGGAATTCGCCACGACCTTGCAGAAGATCTTGGTGTCCGCGTCGAGCGAGTCCTTGCCCTCGTAGAGGCCCGGCGTCTCGGTCGGCTCGAAGTCGCGCACGCTGTAGGTCCACTCCGACAGGCTGTGCACGTTCGCCAGGTACGCGAACACCTTCTCGGGCGGGCAGTCGATGTGCGCCTGGATCGGGCAGAAATCCCCGTAGATCTGGTCGTGCTTGTACACCGAGTGCGTGAGCTCGAGGGTGTGCGCGGCCATCGCGTCGCCGTCGTGGCTCTCGCAGCGGATCAGGCCCGGGGTGTCAGCCAGCTTGCTTTCGTCGATCTTCATCGTGAAGTCCTCTCGTGGGCGCGGCGCTCTTCTTCTCGAGAGCCAGCAGAAACGGGGCAAATGGCGGTACCTCGCGGGCGTCGACCTCCACCGAGATCACCCGCGGGCCGCCGTGCCGGCGCGCGTCGCGCAGGCCCGCACGCAGCTCGTCCGGCGTGGTCGCCGCCGGCACCGCGAGGGTGGGGAACATGGCCTCGAGGCCGGCGCCGAGGTGGGACGGGCGGAAGCGGTTGAAGGAGTAGTCGCCGCGGTAGTAGAGCTGCTCGCGCACAAAGCACATCGCGTGGGCGTTGTTGTTGAACAGCACGAAGGTGATGGGCAGCTGGTGCTCGATCGCCGTGTGGATCTCGAGGCCGTGCATGAAGAAGGCGCCGTCGCCGGCCAGCACGTAGGTCGGCTTGCCATTGGCGAACGCCGCGCCGATGGCCGCGCCGAAGCTGTAGCCCATGCCGCCCATCCCGAGCGCGACCACGAAGCGGCCTCGGCTCGGCGCCTTGAGGAAGTGCACGGCGCTCGCGCCCGTGTTGCCGGCATCGACGAACACGTTGGCGTCGTCGGGCAGCTCGGCGCCGAGCACCTCCAGCGTGGCCCGAAACGGCATGGCCGCGCCGAGCGAGCCGGCCAGGAACGTCGAGGGCAGGTGGGCCTGCGAGGACGGCGGCAAGGCCGTGGCGCCGCGCACCGGCAAGAGCGCGCAAAGGGCGCGCAGGAGCTCACGGATGTCGCCGAGCAGCTCGACCGGGGCGTGCGCGAGGGCCGCCGGGTCGAGGAACGAGGGCTGGCAGTGCACGTGGACGAGGCGGCGCGCAAGCAGCGCCGGCTCGAGCCCCATCCGCGCCAGCTGCGGCAGCCGCGTGCCGACCACCAGACACACCGTCGCCGCGTCGAGCCGCGCGCCGACGCCCGGGTGCCCCATGATGCCCACCACGCCGGCGAAGCGCGGATCGTGGTTGTCGAACACGTCGCGCCCGTCTGGGGTCACCGCGACGTGGGCGTCGAGCGCCCGCACGATCGAGGCGAGCTCCGCGCGTGCGTCGTGCCGCGCGACGCCGTCGCCGGCGATGACGAGGACCCGCGGCGGCCGCCCGACCTCGGGTCCCGCGAGCATCGCCGCCGCACGCTGCACCGCCGACTCGTCCACCGGCGTCCGGCGGGGCAGGGACGGCAGCACGTCGTGGAACGGATCGCTCGGGTCGATCTCGGCCTGCTGCACGTCCTTGGGCAAGAGCAGCACGGCGGGTCCTCGGCGGTCGGACAGGGCGGCCGCGACGGCGTCGTGCAGGTGGCGCTGGAACCCGGCGGCTCGATCGATCTTGCGGCAGTAGCGGCTGACGCTGGCGAAGAGCGGCACCGCGTCGAGCGAGTCGGCCAGGCCGCTCGTGTCCTGGAAGGCGCCGCGGCCCTCGGCGGCGGTGGGCGGCTGCCCGACCAGGGCCAGGACCGGCACGCCCGAGGCGTGCGCTTCCCCGAGCGCGGGCACGAGGTTGAGCGCGCCGCCGCCGGACGTGGCGAGCACGACGCCCAGCTCGCCCGTGGCCCGGCTGTAGCCGTCGGCCATGGTCGCCGCGGAGAACTCGTGCTTGGCCAGGACGCCGCGCGCACCCGGTGCGCGGGCCAGCGCATCGTAGACGTCCTCGATGTTGGCGCCGCCGACCCCGAACAGGTGGCGCACCCCCAGCCGGGAGGCAAACCGCGCGACGTAGTCGGCGACGTTCATGTCTTGCTCCCGTAGCACCGATGATGAATTGTATGCAATCAAATTTAACGCAATGCGTCGCCGAGCGAGGCAGCCCCTCCCGGTCCTCCCCGGGACGAAAGGATTTCCTTCTCAATCCAGATCCATCTGACTAGATTCGGGCCCGCCATGTGGACCCCCCTACCGGCTATTCACCTCGCGAGGCGCCTGGCGCGCCTCACGCCGCGCGATCTGCGCGAGAAAGCCGACAGGACCTGGGAGATCGCGCCTGCGGAGGAGGGCCTGGAGCGCCCGGCCGTGTTCCTGCCCGGCCAGCTCGAGCGGGTGACCGGCTGGGTCTTCGCCACGGAGCACCCGCGCGGGGCGATGACGGGTGGCCGTCCCATCGTCCACGCGGCCACGCGTGCGTTTCTGCTAAGGGACGCGGTGCTGGTCGACGGGGTCCTTTACAAGGACGAGGCGTGCTGGCATCTGCAGCCGCAGGCGCGCCGGCTGCCGCACGTGCGCGTCGAGCGGGAGATCGCGCGCGGCGCCGTGTACTGCACGGCGAGCGGCAACAAGTACTTCGGCAACTGGCTGATGGACGACTGCGCCACCTACCCGCTGGCCGCCGCCGAGGGGACGCCGCTGACGACCGATCAGCCGGTCACGTTCCACACGCCCGCCTACGAGGACTGGCTCGGCATGAAGCCCGAGCGGGTGCACGCGGCCCGCATCCGCGAGCTCCTGATCTTCGAGGACGTCGGCCAGAACAGCAGCAAGCACCGGCGCTGCCGCTCGCTCGGCGAGAAGCTGCGCGCACACATCGAGGCGCCCTTGCCGCACCCCGGCGTCTTCATCCTGCGCGGGCGCACCGGGATGCAGCGCATCCTGCAAAACGAGGTCGAGCTCGCCGAGCGGCTGCGGGATCAGCGCGGCTTCCGGATCCTCGATCCGTCGAAGGTGGACGTGCCGACGATCGTCCGGACCTGCGCCGGGGCCAGGGCGGTGGTCGGCATCGAGGGCAGCGGCCTGATGCACGGCATCATGCACCTGCCCATCGGGGGCGCCGTGGTGGCGCTCGAGCCGCCGAACCGCTTCGTCCGCGTCTACAAGGACCTCACGGATCGCGACGGTCAGTCCTTCGCCTTCGTGGTGGGCGCCCTCGCGGGCAAGGGGGACTTCACGATCGACGCCGACGAGCTCGAGCGCACGCTGGACCTCCTGCCGTCGGTGGATGCGGCCTGATCGGGCTCACCCCTTCTTGGTCGCCTTGTCCTTCTTGGTCGCCTTCTTCTCCTCGGGCAGCGCGAGCGAGAACGCCCGGCCGTTGACGGGAGGGATCACGTGGTGGTGCGGCTCGGGCACCTTCTTGAGCGTAGCGGGTCCGCTGCCGATGCGTACGATCTCGGCCGTCGCCGGGTAGGAGATCTTCCACGTCTGCGTGCCCGCGATCTGGCCGTCCTTCCACAGCGTGCGCTTCCGGACCAGGTGGTAGCCAGGGAAGCCGTGCTGATCGATCAGCTTCTGACCGCTCGGCACCTTCGGATCGTGCCGCACCGTGTGCTCGAACGGGATCTCCTGCGTGATGTTTCGCTCGAACGTGACCTTGTCGTAGACGCGACGCTTGCCGAGCAGCTCGACCCGCATCTTGCCCTGCGACACCGTGTAGTGGATGACCACCGGGAAATCGAAGGGGTTCTTGAGCTTGAGGTCGGTCGACGGATAGACCACGGTGGAGTCGAGGCCCATCGTGATGTACGCGCTCGGCCGCGAGTGCGGTCGCGACGAGACGATCTCGAGGCCCGCGAACCACGAGGCGGCGTGCAGGGTGGTCGCGACCTGGCACATGCCGCCCGCGAGCCCGTCGATGAGCTCGCCCTCCTGGATCACGGGCGCGACGCGGAAGCCCTCCTTCTCGGTGCGGTCGCCCGTCTTGGCGTTGAACGAGAACAGCTCGCCCGGGCGCAGGATGGTGCCGTCGATCTTGGCCGCGCCGACCTTGAGGTTGTAGGTGCGGTCGCTCTCCGTCGCGGCCACCGAGTACGTGGTCTGCCAGCTCGAGATCACCGTCGAGACGTCGAGGTCGCCGAGCTCCTTGGCCCCGAGGCGAGGCCGGGACACCACGCCCGACAGCGGGATCCTCGTCGCCCCGGTCCTGGCGGCGTCCTCGACCGACGTCAGCGACTGGTAGACGTTCATGAGATAGCCGTCCTGCTCCCGCACCAGCTGCTTCTTCTCGAGATCGAGGCGCGCATCGGTCGGCGGGCGGTCCAGCCGCCGCTTGACCTCCGCCAGGTAGGTGAGGGTGCGCCTCGGATCGAGCGTCAGCGGCGCCGGGACGTCGAGCTGGCTGCGCCGCGCCAGCGCTCGCTCTGCCAGGTCGCGCTGCGGCTCGCCGGTCTTGCCGGTGGCGACGGTCGCTTGCTCGATCGCCGCGGCGTCGAGGCGCGCGCCCAGCTCACGCCAGGTGGTGTGCTGGCGCTGGCCGGCCGTCGGATCCTTGTCGTCCTGGCCGAGCACCAGCTCGACCGGACGATCGAGCAGACGGGTCTCCAGCTCGGCGATCCGGGCCTTGACGTCCGCGCGGGGTGTGCCACCCATGGCGAGGCCTCCGACCAGGAGACCGGGGATCGTGTAAGCTGTATTGAGCGAACGAAGGTACATCCCGTAGACGGCGCCGCCGCAGGCGAGCGTCACGAAAAGGGGCAGGAGAACGCGCCTCACGGGCTCGAGCGTAGCGCGTTTTTGGACCCCTGGCAGAAGTCGTCTTGTCCCCAGGAGCGATAGACATGGGTGGTCTGATTCACCAGCGCAACCGGACCGAGAAGGCCAAGCGGTTCAAGGCGATAGCGGCGGCGGCCGGCAGCGGAGTCGCGCTCGTCGGCCTCAGCTCGACGGTGCTGTTCGTGGCTGGGCTCGCGGTGACCGGCTACCTCACGTACGACTGGTTCATGTTCCGCGCCAAGAACGGGATGAGGTTCTAGTCGCCAGGGCCTAGCGTGCGACCCCCGCAGCCTCCGCGACCCGACCCCAGCCTGTCCGACGTGACAGAGCCGTCCGTGGCGGTCGTCACTTCGACTCCCCCCGAGCCCAGCTTCTCGGGGCCGTTGCCAGCGCCTGGGCGGCACATCCCCGAGTTGCCGTCGCTCGATCTGCCTGAGGGCCGAGGTGTCAAGGCCACGGCGCTCGGCGTGCCACGGGTGGCGGAGGCGCCTCGTGCTGGCCCCGATCTGATGGGGCGCCTGACGCCGCCGGCATCATCCGACGACGCCACGGCAGCGACGCTGATCGCCAGGCCGCCGGCGCCGACCGTGCCGGCGATGAGCCCGCCCCTCGGCACGCTCCTCGAAGCGGCCTCCGATCTCACCCCGACCACGCCGGTGCAGCGCGTGTCCGAGCGCCCGTCCACGCCTGCCCCTCGCCGCGAGATCCCGGCGATCTCGTGGGCCAACGCCGGGGTTGCGCGCAAGCAGGCGCCTCGCCGATGGCTCGCGGTCCTGATCGGCGCCGGCGCGGCCGCGACGGGCATCGCGGGCCTGCAGCTCTGGCGCCATCGGGTGGCGTCCGGTGACGAGGAGCGCAACGCGCTCCAGCGGCGAGCCCACCTCGACCTTCCGTCGGACTACATGGCGCAGGCCCAGGGGATCGCCCGCGAGCTGCGGGCCTCCCGGCCCTCGCCCCGCACGCTCGAGGCCTGGGCCGAGCGCGTGGCGGTCGGCGCCGCGCGGACCGCGAGGCCCGAGCTGGTCGACCAGGCGAAGGTCCTCCTCAAGCAGGCGATCGGCGAGGGCCGCTCGGCGCCGGTGGCGGCCATCCTGGTCGAGGGGTTGCGCGACCCCGCTGCGGGTTACGCCCTCGCGACCACCCTCGTGCCCGGCGAGCCCAAGCGTGCGCTGCTGTCGCTCGCGGCGGGCCTCGTGGCCGCACGCGCCGGTCAGTCCTCCGAGGCGCTGGGCCTGCTCGACGAGGCGGCGCTCCTGGAGCCGGATCTGGTCGCCGTGCACCTGCAGCGCGCCGGCTTGCTGCGTCGGCTGGGTCGCGTCGACGAGGCCAGCCAGGCTGCCGAGCGAGCCCGGGGCCTCGCACCCCAGAGCCCGCTCGCAGAGCTGGAGGCTGCCATCGCGGCGATGCTGGCAGCCCAGCGCGACGCGCCCGCTGCTGCGCGCCTCGAGGCCGCGATCCGCCTGGCGGAGCCCGAGGTGCGCGGCGCTCCGCCGTGGGAAGCGGAGCTCTCGTACGCGCGCGGTCGCCTTGCGCTGGCCCGTGGTGATCTCGAGGGTGCGCGCACCGAGCTCGGGCAGGCGCTGCGACGCTGGCCGGAGCCCGAGTACGAGGTCGCGTTCGGGCGCGCCGAGCTGCTGCCAGGCGGGGACGCGCACAAGGCGGTGGAGCGCCTGACCGAGCGGCCGGGGCATGCCGGGAGCATCGACGCACGGCTGGCCCTCGCGGAGGCGGCGCTCCGGGTCGGACATCCCGACCTGGCCCTGCGCGCCCTCGAGAAGATCCGGGACGTCACGCTGTCGCCCTCGGCGACCGTCGCCCTGTCGACGCTGCGGTTGCAGGCCAAGGCCGACCTCGACGACGAGCCCTTCGTGGACGCCATCTGTCTGACGCACCTCAAGTCCGATCGCCCCGACGACGAGGCCTTGCTCCTTTGCGCGGAGGCCCGACCGCAGAGCGGCTACGCGGACAAGGCCCTCGAGGCCGTGTCGCGCCGCGACCTCAGGCCGGTGGCGAGAGGGATGCTGGCGCTGCGGCGCGGCGAGACCCGGGAGGCCGTGCAGCTCCTGCAAGCCGCCGCGTCTGGCCCGACGGCGCCCTGGTTCACGCTGGTGGCGCTGGTGCGGGCGAACCTGGCCCTCGGCGAGACCAAGGCCGCGGTCGTGGCGGCTGAGCGGCTGGCCCACGTGGAGGGCGGCTCCGCCCGATCGCAGCTGTGGCACGCGCTGGCCCTCGGCAAGGACGACCGGGCCGACGAGGCGCGGCGCATTCTCTCGGACGCGCTCACCGAGAAGTGGACCGGCGTGCGGCTGCGCAAGCTCCACGTTCAGATTGCCCTGGGTCTCGGCGAGATCAAGCTCGCCCGCGGCGCCGTCGAGCTGGCTGCCACGCTGCAAGAGCCGCCCTCCGCGGCCGTGCTCGCGCTCGGCGCGCGCGTGTCGATGGCGGAAGGCTCCCTGGCGCGAGCGGATCGCGAGATTGTCGCCGCCTTCAAGCGCGACGATCAGAGCCCCGAGGTCGCGGGCGCCATGCTGGAGCTCGAGCTCCGCAAGAAGAACCGCGACGGCACCCGGATGATCCTGGAGCGGGTGTTCGAGCCGCACCGGGACGAGGCGCTGTTCGACCTGGCGAAGCGCGACGCGTATCGGGCGGCCGGCGTTCGGGCGCCCGGCGAGCCGGCGAAGAAAAAGGCGCCGAAGAAGGCCAAGCGGTAGCGGGCGGCACCCCGGCCCCTGGATCGGCCCTACAGCGCGCTGTCCGAGGAGGGAGCGCTTCTGGTTTCGCCACGACCGAGCAGCGCCGAGAGGACGTCCGCCCAGCGACGCACCCGGCTGGCCGGCCCCTTGGCCTGGGCGAGGTAGCGGCGGAGCTCGGCCAGCGCCTCCTCGTGCTGGCCGCCGTCCTGCTCGATCAGCGCCAGGTTGGCGTGCACCTCGGGGAAGCTGCGGCCATCGACGCCTTGCCAGGCCTTGCGAGCCGTCTCCCTCTTGCCCTCCAGGTAGCCGAGGGCGCCTCGCGCCAGCCGGAGCTCATCGCTGTCGCGCTCCAGGTGCGCGAGCGCTCCCTGCAGGTGCCGGCGCGCTTGCGCCGAGCTCGCCATGTCGAGCGCCCGCGCGGCCTGCGCGAACAGCGCCCGTCCCAGCACGCGCTCGAGCGCGCTCGCGACGGTCCGCGGGGCCCGGGTTCCGAGGCGCGACAGGATCCCCTGCGCGAGCCGGGCGGCCTCGTCGTAGTCCTTGCCGGCATAGGCGGCGAAGCAGACTAGGGTGTCGAGGCCGCCCGAGCCCAGCAGCGCCTCGGCTCGCGCGGGACCGATGCGCTCGGCGAGCTCGCGCAGGCGCTCGGGCACGCCGGCACGCCCGCCCCGCAGCTGGTGCATGAGCTCGCGCAGCTCGAGCAGGTCCTGCTCGCCAGGCGAGAGGGCGGCGCGATCGGCCCGCGCCTCGGTGAGGGCGGCCTGCAACGCCGCGGGCGTCGCCGCGGGATCGGTGGCGATCTGCTGCACGATCGCCAGGCGCACCAGCCCGCGCGCCCGGGCGACCGCCG
>JAHFDS010000410.1 GCA_023248855.1 Myxococcales bacterium | reverse complement strand
GAGGTCACGACGAGGAGCAGGACGAGCACGAGGTTGCACCGCATGTACGACATCCTCGCACGAGGCTGCGCTCGATCCTGCGAGCCGATCGACAGATCGCGCGCGTGAGCGCGCAGGGCACCGTCGTACCGCCGCTGGCGCTCCTGGCCGCGCCTCCCTCGCGTTGGTGCGCCGCCGCCGGCGGGATGGACTACGGCTTCAAGATGCAGGGAATCCTCGGGCATGAATTTCCTCACCGCGACTGGCGCCATCCTGAACCAACGCAGCTTGACCTTGGAGTACACGTAGCCAACGCGTCCTTCGCGGGGCGGGCGGCAGTAGTTGCAGAATCTGCAACTGCTGGGAGGGCCGGCCGAAGTCCGTGTGCTCGCAGGTGGAGCGTCGCTCGCCAACGGTTGTGTCCAGCCGTGCCGGACGGGGGCGTCTCCGTTCCCTCACGTCCTTGACCATGATCTCGGCGGTCGCGCTGTCCTTGCAATCCTCTGCCGTGGGAATGGACTGCAGTCGTGCGACATCGCCCTTCGAGCAAATGGTCTGTGAGAGCCCTGATCTGCAGCGGGTCGACGAGGAGCTCAACGCCCTCTATCGGATCGTCTTGGGGCTCACGGACGCGGAAGAGAAGGGTGAGGCCAAGGTGAACACCAACGCGCTCAAGGCACAGCAGCGGCAATGGCACAAGGCGGTTGCCACTGCGTGCGCCGATCCCCAGACGTGCCGGCAAGCCTATGAGACCCGGCTTGCCGAGCTGCGTCGATACTGTGCCGGCGGGGAGCCGGAGAAGCCACGCTGCGGCATTCAGGATGTTGAGATCGACGTGAAGACGGACTGGAATCACGACGGCCTGGCCGACTATTCGATCACGTGGGGCAACGGCAAGAATGGGTACACGACGGTCTTCGTCTGGGATTCGGGCCCGAAGAGACTCCGTCGCAGCGCGATCTGGGAGGAGCCGAACGTCGAGGCGGACGGGCGCGGCATCGTGAGCCACTGGTCAGACACCGCCGACTGTCGTGAGAGCGCCTGCGGCGACAGCTACTTCTGGATTTCAGGCAACGACATTCTCTTCGGGTTTGGCCAGCAATCCCAATGCGGGAAACGATCCTGCCTCATCATCACCAAGGAGAATCACGCTGGGCAGATCGTAACGTCCAAACGCAAGAGCAAGGGCACCCACGAGGACGGATTCGACCGAGCTCGTGATCGCTGGCAACGAACCTGGGTCGCCGTCGCCAACGCTCCACGTCTGGGTTGCGCTGGTGAAACCAAGCAGCTTGCTTCCCTGAAGGCGCAGATTGAAAAGGGCGCGCTCTACGCTTACGCGCGGCGAGCCCACCCCGCACCTGCAAGCTGTGGATCTCCGGCGATGTCCACGAAGCCCGGTACAAGCTGGCTGACGGTAGCACCTTCGAAGCGCGGCATACGCCGGCAATCGAAGCCTATAGCGAGAAGCTCGAGCTCGCGCGCGGCGGCGACGCGACGGTCGCCCTGCAGGCGCTCAAACAGACGATGTCCGCCCTTGGGAAGGACTGCACCGTGAACTGGGAGCATCCCGAGGTGGCAACGCGGCTCGCGGCTGCCGATGTTTCAACCAAGCGCTGGCGCTGCGCGCAGGACATCAACGGTTCAGTCGGAATGACGCTGGACGTCGCAGGCAAGGTCATCGAGCTCACCTTCCACCGCGCTGAGTAGACATGGCTCAGCAAGGGCATGGTCAGCGGCGACTGGCCAGCGCCAACGTTCGCCCACGGCTGTTCTCGCCGGCGCCTTTCTGGACCGACGGAGCCTCACCTTCGTGGCCGTTTGCACCATCAAACCAGACGCGCCGAGCTCGTCGGTGGAGACGATGGGCGAAGGTCGCTCGAGAGCGCCCAAGAGTGGATGACGAAACAGGGCATCCGGCGTCCGGAGCGCATCGCCGCCATGTTGGCCCCGGGCTTCCGGTAGAAAAAAGCGGCCCGGGAAGGACCAGGGGAGCCTGCACTGACGGTCGACGAGGCGGTCCGGATCGCGCTCGAGCACTCGCCCGCGCGCGAGGTGGTCGCGCAGGTCGGCGAGTCCCTGCAACCGCACCGCCTGTGCCATCGGCGCGCCGCCGCAGATGTGAGGCTCACGAGCCGTCGGCATTGGAAAAGCTTGGCCGCGCTGCTCCTGCCACAGCAATCGATCTCCCGCGACGCCCACGAAGCGCAAGTTGGTGCCGAGCTGGAAGGTCTTGAAGCCCGCGTAGCTCGACGTCGCGGCGTCGTAGAACGTGATCGTCTGGTATCCGTCGGGATGGTTCCAGACGATCCGCTCTCGATTGGCCTGTGCGTGCGCTGCTCCACCCGCGCGGACGCGAAATGAGAAGCACGAACGAGGTGTGTGGCCGGCCATGGTCGTGCGACGTCGGTTGTGACGTCGCTGCGACGTCACGCACCGCGCCCGGCAGGCCTTGTGGGCAGCGCTTGCCGCACCCTCGCCGCCCGCGCGACATCCGCGCGACATCGCACGCCCCAGGCGTCTCCACCCGCGCCACGGCCCGGCCAAATGCCCGGATCCGCGTGCTCCCCGCCCGTGGCGCGCCGCTTGCTGGAACCACCCATATGGCCACTCACATGCCCCTCGACATGAACCTCCGCAAGCTCCTCCTGCCACTCGCCTCACTCGCCCTCGCCCTCGCGCACCCCGCGCCCGCGCGCGCCGCGACCGACAAGGACCTGGTCGCGTACCTGAACGACCAGTTCATGCCCAAGCTCTGGCCCGCGATGCAGAACTTCCTCGGCAACCACACCATCCATCGCGTGGTCACCGAGACCAAGGCCGAGGGCCTCGATGTCCACCTCGACAAGACCTCCTTCGACTTCAGCGGCATTCCGCGCTTCGAGCTGCAGTACCCGCTGCCGTTCTTCGGCTCGCACGGCGCGCCCTACCTCGTCGGCCGCTTCCCTGGCACGGGCGAATACACCTTCCGCACCAACGTCACCAAGCACGTCGACGTCATCTGGGACGCAGACGTGGACCTCGTGGTCTCCGTCCACGTGCTCGCCTTCGTGCACAGCGATCACACCGAGCTCGTGCCCATCGTCGACGTCTCGGCCGACGGCAACATCACGACCGACCTTGCCGTCGGTGACGCGGAGATCGCGCGCACCATCAAGACGCGGCTCGAGACGCAGCTCCCCGGCCTCATGAAGACGTTCGAGCAGATGCGCTTCGACCTCTCGCGCCCGCTGCCGGCGCTCGTCCCCGAGCTCATCTCCGCGGCGAGCGGCAGCCCCGACCTCGACCCGCGATCGGCCCTCGACGTCTTCCTCGTGTCCGACGGTTTCGCGAACCCGTCCGCGACCGGCCCCTTCGAGGGCGCCTCCCTCGACCTCGCGCGCAAGGTCTCCACGTTCGACCCGGCGACGCACGTGTCCGAGCCGCTCGCGAGCTTCGCGTCGAACCTGCGCTTCTGGCGGCTGCGCGCGCCCGCGAGCGCGGTGCCCCTGCCCGCCGAGCGTGCGACCACCTCGGTGTTCGACGACACCACCAATACGACGGTCGTCTCGTTCCTGAACCTGGCGCGCCTCGCGGAGGTCGGCCTGGCAGCGCGCAATGCCGACGTGATCGTCTTTCTGTCCGAGGCTTCTCTGCTCTCCGGGAATGCCCGGGCCCGCGCGATGGGCAACCTCGTCCTCCTGCCGTCGAGCGACGCAGCCACCGTACTCGTCCACGAGCTCGGCCACACCAGCCTCGGTGGCGGCCTCGCCGACGAGTACGCCGACTTCACCGACACCTACCACGGCCTCGAGCCGACCGCTCCGAACGTCTCGACGAGCGTCCTCTTCTCGAAGATCTCGAGCTGGTGGTCCCTGCCTGCGAGCGTCTACATGCCGTGGGATCAGCGCGTCACCGCGTTCGAGGGCGGGTACGGCTTTACGCAGGGCATCGTGCGCGCAAACGAACATTGCAAGATGCGCGACTCGAGCGCGGACGTGCCGTTCTGTCCCGTTTGCCGCGAGGCCACGACGCGCGCCGTCCGGCGCACCTTGGGCGGCAACTCGGTGCTCGTGCAGCACGAGATCCTGCGGCCGTTCAAGAAAGGCACGACGCGCATGAACGTCCTCGGCGCCGGCCAGGCGCTCCAGGGCCAGGCCCTCGAGGGCTTCTCCGGCACGCGCCTCGACGGCCTCGATCCGGACACCCAGGTGCGCATGAGCCTCGCCGCGGCCTCGCTCCCGAAGCCGTGGCGCGCGCGCTGGTCGGTCATTTCGCCGACCGGCTCCACCGTCTATACGATCGAGCAGACCTCCGACACCGGCACCACGCCCGCGCCCGTCACGCTCTCCGTACGCTTCGGCGGCCGCATCGCGCTCCAGGTCAGCTCGACTTCCCGCTACACGCCGCACGACACGCTCCCCACGTTCACGGTCGAGTGGCCCGTCACGATCCCGCGCCTGCCGGCGGGCATCACGCCGCCCACGGCGCTCCGCCAGTCGGTCGCCGTCGGCGGGACCGCCCCCATCGCCTTCGACCCGATGACCGGCAATGCGCGCGCGCTGCTCGAGCTCTCGGTCGCGGGCGGCGGCTTCCCCGGCTGGGAGCTCCCCACGAACACCGAGCTCCGCGTGACCGGCCCCCAGGGCGTCTCGCGCTCCTTCATCGCGCGCCCCGGGTCGCGCGTCGCCTGGAACCCCGGGCTCCTCCCCGGGGGCGTCTACCAGTGGTCCGCGCGCTCGGGCCTCGGCGCCGAGGCGAGCCCCTGGGTGTCCTTGCCCCTCCTTCCCGGTGAGCCCGGGCACTTCGTCGTCGCGCCCCTCCTGAGCACGACGCCCACCGCACCCGTCGCCCCCGTCGAGCTCCGCGCCATCCCCGGCGGCGCCGCCATCGGCCGCCGGCTCGGCTTCGTCGAGCTCAATGCGACGTCGTGGGACGCCAATGGCGACGCGATCCGTCTGCAGTTCGAGGTCCGTCCCTCGCGTCAGGCATTGACCGGCACGCCCACGCAGGAGACCGCGCTCACGCTGCCGCCATCGGGCACGCTTCGCGTCAATGCATCGGTCTCGATTGCGCCACCGCTCGAATCGACGCGCTGGCAGGTCCGCGCCGTGGACGCGACCGGCCGCACGTCCGCCTGGACCACAGGTGGCACGCTGCTTCCGCAGCTCCTGCGCCGCCAGCTCCGCGCCGCCCAGCGTGCCGAGGCCGCCCTCGCCCATTGACTGAACCGGAGCTCGCGTTGACGGGCCGGGGCCTGCATGACCGGCCAGTGCTGGCGCAAGGAGACCACCGAAGGCGGGCGTCAGCTCCTCGACGCCATCGAGCGCGCGACCGGTCGTCCGGGCGACTGACTCGCAGTCAGGTCAGCGGACCGGCCACGCCGGGAGGATCGGCGCGAGCGCCCGCTCGAGCGCGTCGAGATCGAGCTCGGGCCGCGGCGTGATGCGCGACCCGCCAGCGACGCTGGCGATCACGGCGACCTCGCCGAGCGCGGGCGCCTTCGCGCCGCCCCCGATCTGCACCTGCACGTTCGTGAAGAACGATCCCATCACTCTCTCCGGCCGCGAGGCCGTCATCGGAGCAGCGATTCGTCACCCGCTCACCGCCAGTATGCCGAGCCCGGATTCGCCCGATCGAATGTGCTATGCACCGGGCAACCGTAGCGACTCGAGGCGACCCCACGTGCTCCAGCAGATCCATCCGAGAACCGCTCCCGCAAGCCTGCCCGAACGCTTCGAGCTGACGCACGAGCTCGACACCGACCTGACGCGGTGGGCGCAGATCCGCTCGCGCCGCACGCTCGAGCGCGATCGTGGGTACCGGGCGCGCAAGCACGAGGTCGAGCGGGTGCTCGCGGGCTTCGAGTGGGATCTCGCGGAGCCGGAGGTCGTGCGGCCGTGCCCGCTCGGCCACGAGACCGCGCGGGTGGTGGCGTGGAACGTCGAGCGCGGCAAGCGGTTCGCACCGCTCGTCGGCGTGCTGTCTGGCGAGGACACGCTGGCCGCGGCCGACGTGCTCATGCTAAACGAGGTCGACATCGGCATGGGCCGGTCGGACAATCGCAACGTGCCGCGCGACCTCGCGCGTGCCCTCGGACTCCGCTACGTGTTCGCCACGAGCCACGTGGTGCTGGCGCCGGGCGACCAGGCGGAGCGCGGCCACGGCGTGCCGAACGGCCTCTCGCTCCACGGCAACGCGCTCCTCACGCGCTTCCCGGTGCGGCGCTTCGAGGCGGTGACGCTGCCCGAGTACACCGACAAGTTCCATGCGATCGAGAAGCGGCTCGGCGAGAAGCGCGCGCTGCTCGTCGAGCTCGAGCTCCCCGATGGCCCGCTGCTGTGCGCGGTCGTGCACCTCGATCCGTTCTCGCCGCCCTCGCATCGGGCGGCCCAGCTCGGGCGCGTGCTCGCGCACATCGAGCGGCTCGGTGCAGGGCGCGTGCTCGTCGGCGGCGACCTAAACACGAACACGTACGATCTGGGCGGCCCGCTCGGCTTCACGCTCAACTGCGTGCACAAGATCGGGCGCTTCGGCTTCGAGGGGACGCTCGACCAGTACATGCGCCCGGACGAGGTGTTCGAGCGCAGGCTGTTCGATGCCCTGCGCCGCCGGGGTTACTCGACCGCGGGCTTCAACGATCGCGCACGCGGCACCATCTACTACGACATCAACGACGTCGATCTCATCACGAAGGCCCACGATTACGTGCCGGCCCCGCTCCTGCGCTGGCTCGAGCGGCGCCTCGAGCCGCGGGGCGGCATGGTGCCGCTGAAGGTGGACTGGTTCGCCGGGCGTGGCGTCCAGGCCCGCCGCGCGGCCGTGATCGAGCGCCCCACGCACGACGGGCAGCGCATCTCGGACCACAACCCGATCGTCGTGGACCTGGCGCTGGCGCGGCCGCTCGAGGCCGGGCTAGTTGCGAGTGGCCGGCTCGGAAGCCGGCCACCCGGGCACGCTGCCCTTCCCCCGCCGCGGCAAAGCCGCGTCGGGCCCGCCAACCTGCGTCTTCGCTCGCTATCTCCTAAGTCACGTCAAGGGCGAAATTAACCCTTGATTCCGGCTGGTTAGACACAGCTTGCGCACCGGTCTTTGCACAGGCTGCGGACTCTGGTAGCAACGCTGCGGGCGGCGGGGCCTCGACCACGTTGGTGACGTCTTTTGACGAT
>JAHFDS010000409.1 GCA_023248855.1 Myxococcales bacterium | reverse complement strand
GCCCTTGCCCCCCCCTTGATCGCGCTCCGTCACCTTGGTCCCCAGGGACCGCCGCAGGCGTTGCTCGAGGTCGGCCACCGCGGCGCTCGGCCGCGTCGGCGGCACCTGGGCCTTTTCCGCGCGGCCCTTGTCGGCGCGCACAGCGGCCTCCACCTGGCGGGCGCTCAGCTGCTGCTCGACCACCCGGCGCGCGAGCGTCTCGAGGCGCGCGGGCGCGTCGCGGAGCGCGAGCAGCGGCCTCGCTTGCCCGGCGGACAGGCGTCGCTCTGCGACCAGGCGCCGCACCGGCGGCGGCAGCTCGAGCAGGCGCAGAGTGTTCGCGATGGTGCTGCGATCGCGCCCCACGCGCTCGGCGAGCGCCTCCTGCGTCAGGCTCGCCTCGTCGATCAGGCGGCGAAACGCGTCCGCTTCCTCGATCGGGTTCAGGTCCTGGCGCTGCACGTTCTCGACCAGCGCCAGCTCGAAGGCCACGAGCGAGTCGACCTCGCGCACCACGGCGGGCACCTCGCGCAGCCCCGCCCGCCCTGCGGCGCGCCACCGGCGCTCGCCCGCGATGAGCTCGAAGCCCCCGCCGTCGCCTGGCGGCCGTGGCCGAAGGACCAGCGGCTGGATGACGCCGTGCTGGCGCAGCGAGGCCACCAGCGCCTCGAGCGCATCGTCCTCGAAGGTCTGGCGCGGCTGGTCCGCGCGGGGGTGGATCTGCTCGATCGGCACGAGGCGCGGATCGCGCCGCGCGGCCTCCGGCCTGGAAGCGCCGGGCAGCAAGGCGCCGAGCCCCTTGCCGAGCGCGCCTCCCTTCGAGCCCGGCTTAGGGACGGTCATGGTCGTTCTCCGAACGGCGCCCCGAGGGGATTGCGCCGAAGGAACTCCCTGGCCAGCTCGAGATAGCTCTGACAGCCGCGCGACGCGATGTCGTAAAGGAGGATCGGCTTGCCGTGCGACGGCGCCTCGGACAGGCGCACGTTCCTCGGCACGACCGTGTCGAACACCTTCTCCTGGAAGTGCTCGCGCACCTCGCGCTCGACCTGCTTGGTCAGGCTCGGCCGTGCGTCGTACATGGTCAGCAGAACCCCCTGCACGCCGAGGCTGGGATTCAGCGCCTCGCGCACCCGCTCGATGGTGCCCACCAGATCGCTGATCCCCTCGAGCGCGTAGTACTCGCACTGCATCGGGATGATCACGCCCTCGGCGGCGCACAGCGCGTTCACGGTGAGCAAGCCGAGCGAGGGCGGCGTGTCGATGAGCACGAAGTCGAACGCCAGCGGGTCCCCGGCGCACGCGCGCCGGAGCGGGACCAGCGCGTCCGCAAGGCGCCACTCCCTGCGCTCGGCACCGACGAGCTCCACCTCGGCACCGACGAGCTCGCGATTGGCGGGCGCGAGCCTGAGCTCGTCGAGCTCGGTGGGCACCAGGACCTCCGCGATCGGAAGGCCCGTGATCAGCGTGTCGTAGACGGTCCGCTCGACCTGATTCTTGTCGACGCCGAGGCCGCTCGTGGCGTTGCCCTGCGGATCCATGTCCACGAGCAGCACGCGCTGCCGAGCCGCCGCGAGCGAGGCCGCGAGATTCACGGCGGTGGTCGTCTTGCCGACGCCGCCTTTCTGGTTCGCGATGGCCAGGACCCGCGTCAAGACCACGGCGTCTACCACGGGGCGCGCCCCGTCGCAAGCCAATATGCCAGCATAACGTCGTCATTTCAGATGGTTGAGAGTTTTTTCGCGAAAATTTTGACGCCGGGCGACTCCCGTGAGATTTGTAGAACCACATGTAGGACATGCTCCTTCATGTGGGAAGGTTGGAGCCAAGTGATCGAGCTGACCCTGCCGAGCGGTGACCGTCTGGAGCTTCGGGAGACCTGGGGCGACCACAGCGACCTCTGCGAGGCGTGGTTCGCCGAGGGCGACGCGCTGGCCGCCCCCAAGCGAAACCGCCGGGTCAGCCGCTGGACCCAGTGGCGGCTCGCGTTCCGCAGCGTGACCGGGCCGGCCCGACGGGTGCTGGCCGGATAGCTCGAACCGCGACCGATCGATGTCGACCTTCGACTGAACCCAAAGGAGCGTGCGATGGCCTTCATGCGTGTTTACCGGTCCTACGAGGAGTTCGAGCGCGACGAGCTGCGGCAGCTGGACGGACTGTCCAGCTACGTGGACGACATGCTGGATCAGATGTTCGCCGAGGAGGTCGACGGCGATGGCGACAGCGACGCCGGTGGCAGCCGCGGACGTCGCGGCCGCAAGAAGACCAAGGACTGACCATGCTGATCGACATCCAGGCCACGACGCAACGGAACGCGCGCCTGCGAGCGCTGCAAAGCTACTGCAGGCCGCTCAAGTGGCGCGAGATCATGACCGAGCGTCCGCCCGCGGAGCTGCCGTTCCACGATCTGTTCCGCGCCATCTTCCCGTCACCGGGATGGGCGCCACGTCGCGTGGAGGACGAGGTGCTCGAGGCCTCGCTGGAGAGGCTGGTGGGGATGTCGATCGGCAGGGAGCTGGAGCTGGTCCTGCCGACCGTGGTGGAGAGCGAAGAGGACGCCTACGCGGCGCTCCACTACGAGATCGATGCGGAGCCTTCGCTCCTGCACCTCGAGCACGAGATCGACGAGTCGCAGATCGTGGAGGAGCACGTGCTGGTCGAGCGTCGCCGCGCGCCGCGTGAGCCCCTCATCGACTGGGGCCAGGTGAGCCCGGCGCAGCTGTTCCGCGAGATCGCCTCGGGCTCCTACCTCGAGGCCCTGGTCGCGCGCCCACGCGCCTTCTGGCGGCGCGCCACCGACTGGGTGATCGCCCAGCTGCTCGCGCCCTCGGTGAACCCGACCGGCCTGCTGTAGGTCCGCGCGTCAGCCGTCTCCCAGGTACTCCTCGAGCAAGAGCACGGTCAGGAGCTCACGATCGGCCTCTCCGAGGCCCTCGAACTCGATGCCGATGACGCCATCGCGCACCGACACGACGTTGCCGCGCAAGCGAAGGGCGACACCCGTGAGCTCGGTGGGCGCGAGACGGACGGTCACGCGGGTGCCCGCGTCGGGGGCGTGTGCTACGTTGAGGCCGACACCGTGCACGTTGAGCGATGTGACCTCGCCGGCCTGCTCCTCGAGCTCGAGGGCTCCGCCGGGGGCGTCGATCGACAGCGTCGCGCCGAGCGCAGCCTGGACGCGGGGGCTTCGGCGCCCGCCCGGCGCCGCCGAGTCGCGCAGCGCGCGCGTGAGCTGACGGCGGACCTCCACCCACTCGGCCTCCTCGGGGGCGGCCAGCGTTTGCCCCTCGCGCTTGGCCGCGGCTCGCCGTCCCGCGAGGTCGCGGAACTTCAAGATCAGCATCCCGACACCGTCGAACATGGCTGCCATCCTGGCTGGAATGCTGCCACGTTCCGCGTCGAATGGCACGGCGTTCGACACGACGAAACCACCGCGCGCAACATCCCCTGGAACCCTTGACACGCCGGGGGCGGGGCCCTAGCTTGCAAGACCGCCGCCGAAGGCGGCACAGCGCAGCAGGTTCCCCATGGCCGTCGCGCACGTCCGCGACGAGGGAGGCTTTGGGCCGATGACGACGAAGAAGGCCTCGCAAGATGGACCGGTCGAGATTCCGGAGATCATCTCGGTCCTACCGCTCCGGAACTCGGTGCTGTTCCCGGGGTCGATCATTCCGATCGACGTCGGGCGGCGCAAATCGGTTCGCCTGGTCGACGAGGCGATCTCGAAGGAACGCCCGGTCATCGGCATCCTCACGCAACGTGACGCGCGCACCGAGGACCCGTCGAGCGGCGACATGTACACGGTCGGCTGTGCCGCGCGCATCCTCAAGGTGATCAAGCTCGCCAAGGACAACTTCTCCGTGATCCTGCAGGGCGTGGCCCGGATCAAGGTGAACGAGTTCCTCGGGTCCGAGCCGTTCATCACCGCGCGCGCGACCGCGCTGCCGGATCCGCAGGCGACCGACGTCGAGCTCGACGCCCTCGTGATGAACTTGAAGGACATCGCCAAGCGCGTGGTCAAGCTCATGCCGGAGCTGCCCAAGGAGGCGACGGCGCTCGTCGACTCGGTGACGGACCCGGGCCAGCTCGCCGACCTCATCACGTCGAACCTCGATCTGCAGATCGAGGAGAAGCAGGACGTCCTCGAGACGTTCGACCTCAAGACCCGCATCCGCAAGGTCCTGCAGTTCCTCTCGCGCCAGCTCGAAGTGCTCAAGGTGCGCGAGAAGATCAACACGCAGGTCCAGGAGGAGATGGGCAGAAACCAGCGCGAGTACGTGCTCCGCCAGCAGCTCAAGGCCATCAAGGAGGAGCTCGGCGAGCTGGACGATTCGGGCGGGGACCTCGACGAGTTCAAGGAGAAGATCGTCGAGGCGAAGATGCCGGCCGACACCGAGAAGGTGGCGCTCAAGCAGCTCGAGCGGCTCAAGGTCATGCAGCCTTCGTCGGCCGAGTACACGGTGACCCGCACCTATCTCGAGTGGCTGGTCGAGCTGCCGTGGTCGGTCGCGACCGAGGACAAGCTCGACGTCGACGAGGCGCGCAAGATCCTCAACGAGGACCACTACGACCTCGAGAAGGTCAAAAAGCGCATCATCGAGTACCTCGCGGTCCGAAAGCTCAAGCCAGACAAGAAGGGGCCGATCCTCTGCCTGGTGGGCCCGCCGGGCGTCGGCAAGACCTCGCTCGGTCGGTCGATCGCCCGCTCGCTGGGCCGCAAGTTCATCCGCGTCTCGCTCGGCGGCGTGCGCGACGAGGCGGAGATCCGCGGCCACCGGCGCACCTACGTGGGTTCGCTGCCGGGACGCATCGTCCAGGGCATCAAGAAGGCGGGGACCAACAACCCGGTCTTCATCCTCGACGAGATCGACAAGCTCGGGCACGACTTCCGCGGCGATCCCGCCGCGGCGTTGCTCGAGGTGCTGGATCCCGAGCAGAACAACACGTTCTCGGATCACTACCTCGAGGTGACGTTCGACCTGTCGAAGGTCATGTTCATCGCGACCGCGAACCAGCTCGACCCGGTTCCGGCCGCGCTCCGCGATCGCCTCGAGGTGCTCGAGCTGCCGGGCTACACGCGCGAGGAGAAGCAGATGATCGCGCGCCAGTTCCTCGTGAAGAAGGAGCTGGAGGAGCACGGCATCCGGGAAGAGCAGTGCGACATCACCGACGACGCCATCGGCGAGATCGTGGACTCGTACACGCGCGAGGCGGGCGTGCGCAACCTCGAGCGAGAGCTCGCGAACATCATCCGCGGCGTGGCGGTCAAGGTCGCCGAGGGCAAGCTCGACAAGCAGGAGACCATCAACGCCGGGCGCGTGCCCGACTACCTCGGCCCGCAGAAGTTCTTCCTCGAGAGCGCCGAGCGCACCGCGGAGGCGGGCGTGGCGACGGGGCTCGCGTGGACGCCGGTCGGTGGCGACATCCTGTTCATCGAGGTCTCGCGCATGCCGGGCAAGGGGCAGCTGGTCCTGACCGGGCAGCTCGGTGACGTGATGAAGGAGTCCGCGCAGGCGGCGCTCTCGTTCGTGCGCACCAAGGCCAAGTGGCTGGGGCTCGAGGAGAACTTCCTCGAGAAGCAGGACCTGCACATTCACATCCCCGCCGGCGCGATCCCGAAGGACGGGCCGAGCGCGGGCGTCACGCTCTTCACGGCGCTCGTGTCGATGCTGACCGGCAAGCGCGTGCGCGGGGACGTCGCCATGACCGGCGAGATCACCCTGCGCGGGATGGTGCTGCCGGTCGGTGGCATCAAGGAGAAGGTGCTGGCGGCACACCGCGCCGGCATCAAGCGGGTTGTCCTGCCCGAGCGGAACAAGAAGGACGTGGTGGACATCCCCGATCAGGCGAAGCGCGAGATGGAGCTCATCCACGTCAGCCGCATGGACGAGCTGTTGCCCCTCGTGCTCACCGAGATGCCTGATTCGGTCGTCGCCTCGCCAACCCTCGGGATGCCGCCGCGCGGCGAAGGCCGCCCCGAGCCGCAAGCCTAGCCAGATCAGTTGCGCTGACGTCGACCCTGGTTGCCCAGGCCACCAAATGCCCGGGCACGGAGGTTGACAGGTGGGTTCTGGTGCTTAGGTTGCCTTCGATATCGAGACGTTGCGCTGCGAGGCGCACACCGGGCAGCAGCGCCACAGGGCGCTCGAGCTTGGAGAAGAGGTACGGAGACGAACATGGGCAAGATCATCGGCATCGACCTCGGGACGACGAACAGCGTGGTGGCGATCATGGAGGGCAAGGAGCCCCGCGTGATCACGAACGAGGAGGGTGGGCGCCTGACGCCTTCGGTCGTCGCGTTCGACGACAAGGGGGAGGTGCTGGTCGGGCAGATCGCGCGCCGTCAGGCGATCACGAACCCGGAGAACACGGTGTTTTCCGTCAAGCGCTTCATGGGCCGTCGCTTCGAGGAGGCGGTCGAAGAGCAAAGGCGCGTGCCCTACAAGGTGGTCCGCGGCGCGAGCGGCGAGGCTGGGCTCGAGATCCGAGGCAAGAAGTACACGCCGCCGGAGATCTCGGCGCGCATCTTGATGAAGCTCAAGCGCGCCGCGGAGGAGTTCCTCGGGCAGAAGGTGACCGAGGCGGTCATCACCGTGCCGGCGTACTTCAACGACGCCCAGCGCCAGGCCACCAAGGACGCCGGCAAGATCGCGGGCCTCGACGTCAAGCGCATCGTCAACGAGCCGACCGCCGCTGCGCTCGCGTACGGCCTCGACAAGGGCAAGGACCACATCATCGCCGTCTACGATTTCGGCGGCGGCACCTTCGACATCTCGGTGCTCGAGGTGGGTGAGAAGGTCGTCGAGGTGGTCGCGACGAACGGCGACACGCACCTCGGCGGCGACGATCTCGATCAGCTCATCATCGAGTGGCTGATCGCGGAGTTCAAGAAGGACCAGGGCATCGACGTCTCCAAGGACAAGATGGTCCTGCAGCGCCTCAAGGAGGCCGCCGAGAAGGCCAAGATCGAGCTCTCGAGCGTGCTCGAGACGGAGATCAACCTGCCGTTCCTCACGGCGGACGCGACCGGGCCCAAGCACCTGCAGATGCGCCTGTCGCGCGCGAAGTTCGAGCAGATGATGCAGCCGCTGGTCGATCGCACGATGGCGCCGCTCAAGCAGGCGCTCAAGGACTCCGGTAAGGGTCCGCAGGAGATCGACGAGGTC
>JAHFDS010000408.1 GCA_023248855.1 Myxococcales bacterium | reverse complement strand
TCGCGGCGGGGTCGGCTACGCGCCAGCCCGCGTGGTCGTTCAAGCGACGTATGCCGGAGCATTCTCGCCGAGCCAGCCCGATGCGACCAGCGTCGCCCTACCCACGACGGTCATCGACGCCTCTGACGCAACCGTCGACGTCAATGGGCTGGTGGCTGGCCGCTACGCCATGTGGGTCGTCGACGCTGGCGGGAATCGCTCAGATGGCGCGACGCCAATACTCTGGATCCGGCCCCGTGTTGGCGAGCCCGCGGTTGACGTGACCTCGCTGACCGCTGGGGTGACCACGCCCCTGCACGTCAATGGATTCCGTTTCAACGCCCAGGCACCGTTCCAGCTCAACGCCACGCTCGACGGCCAGCCGCTCGCGATCTCGAACGTGACCTTCAACGGCGCCGACGCGCTGGTCCCGGGCGCGCTCGTGACGACGCCGGGCAGCCACCAGCTGGCGCTCTGGTTCCCCTATTTCGAGACGCAAGACCAGGCCCGGATCGTGAGCATCACGGTGACTGGCGCCTCCACGACGTCCATCACGCCTGGCGCGGTGCCCGCCAGCATGCCGCAGGCGAATGTGCACATCACAGGTACGAGCTTCGCCGCCGACGGCAGCTGCGCGTTGACTGCGACGCTCGACGGGCAGCCCGTCCCAGTTTCGAGCGTGACCTCTACAGGTGCGAATGCCGCGATCCCAGGTAGCCTCCTGAAGATCGGCGGGTCGCACAGCTTCGTCGTCGGCAGCTGCGGTAGCTTCACGCAGCTGACGCTGACGGTCACAGGCGCCGATCCGAACGATCGCTGTCACAGCCCGTTCATCACCGGCGTGCCGGTGTTCGTGAGCACGGACAACTCCAGCCCGCCAGATCCGAATCTGAGCCCGGACAACAACCACCCGGCGCAGTGCGCGGGCTCGCCCTCCTGGGATTGCTATCGCAAGGTCGTGAGTTACGCGCCGGTGGCGGCCAGTGGACAGAAGACCTGCCAGTACTACGAGTGGGGCGACCTCTGCGTCGCGCTCGCGAGCGCGCTCTGCGTCGATGCGCCGCCCGCGCAGCCGATCTCCGGCAACGGCGAGCCTTCGACCATCGGCAGCTCGTGCACTGCCTCGGGCGCTCTGGCCTATCGGCCTGGTGGCGCGTGGCAGAGCTACACCGGGACCGTCAGCGGCAGCAGCATCACCGTGCTCTATTGCGGTTGTGACTTCACCCATGCGAGCGCTTGCGATCAGAACTGGATAAAGGGCGAGGTACAGGGCTACTTGACCGCGTGGGGCGAATGGGATCGTTGCAGCCCGACGAATCCGGACATCCGCGTCGGGAGCACGGCCTGGGCGAGCGCTCCGGCTTCCTACCACTTCGTCGCGTCGGGGGCGACCGCCCCTCTGTGCACTCCGTAGCTGCGCAGCCCGGCACAGCCCGCCCGCAAATACCCGAGCCTGGTCAAGCACGGTATCAAGCAACTTCGGCTCGGCCGGTGCACGTCCTCGGGTGACGCGTGCGACGCGTCCGGCTCGATCCCGCCGCGGTTCGCCGGCGAGGTTATCAGCGCCTGCGCCGGCAAGTCGTAGGGCGCGCATTCACGCGCTCGGATCGGCTAAGATGGGCGCGTCAGCCCTGACATGGACGCGAAGACGGCGAACGGGAAGCTCGTGCTCGTGGTCGACGACGAGCCGGGCAACCTCAACCTGGTGGCGCGCCTGCTGCACGGGTGCTTCCAGGTGCAGCTCGCCGAGGGAGGGCAGGCGGCGCTCGACGCGCTGCGCGCGCCGACGGGTGCGGACATCGCCATCGTGCTCTGCGACAGCCGGATGCCGGGTGTCTCCGGGCCGGAGGTGCTGGCCGCGGCGGCCGAGGAGCGGCCCGACGCCGTGGCGGTGCTCCTGACCGCCTATCCCGACATCGACGCGCTGGTCGCCGCCGTGAATCGCGGGAGCCTGTTTCGCTACCTCTCGAAGCCCGTGGAGCGAGACCTCCTGATCACGACCTTGAACGAGGCGGCGGCCCTCCACGAGCGGCGCGTCCAGTACCGCCGCGCCATGGATCGCGTGAAGAAGCTCCCGACCTCGGACCCACAAACGCCCGAGCCGGCCGCCGAGGGCGGAGTCGGGGGTTGGTTCCGCTCGATCTTCGGCGGCAAGACCTAGCCAGCGCGGGCCGCGGACCCCGGTGGCAGCCGAACCGTGAGCTCGGCGCCTTCCCCGGGCCAGCTCTTGGCCTCCACCTGCCCACCATTTCTCCGCACCACCACCGCGGTGATGGCGAGGCCGAGGCCCATGCCCTGGCCGACCGGCCTCGTGGTGAAGAAGGGATCGAAGATGCGCGGCAGGTCCGCGGCCGCGATGCCCTGGCCGTGATCGCGCACCCGCACGAGGCGCTCGCCCGCGAGCTCCTGCAGCGTGACCTCGACGATGCCGTCGGGGAGGCTGAAGTGGGCGGCGTTGCGCAGGAGGTTCAGCATCACCTGCTCGATCTCGACGGGATGACCGCGGACGTCGAAGGCCTGTCCCGTGATCTGGGTCTCGAGCGTGACGCGGCCGCGGTGCTCGGCGGCCACGATCTCGACGCAGCGCTCCACCACGGCGCGCAGATCGGCTTTCTCGTCCTCGCTCGTGGCCGCCTGACGCGTCAGCTGTCGCAGGCCCGAGACCACGTCGGTCGCCCGCGCCGACGCGCCGGCCATCTCGTCGAGCATCAGCCGCAGCTCCCGGCGCATGCGCCCGAGCTCCTTCGAGGGCGCGCTGTTTGGGCCGAGCAGGCTCGAGAGGCGATCCACCTCGCGCCCGTGGGCCTCCACGTACTCTCGCAGGACCGGGAAGTTGCCCTTGATGATGTTGAGCGCGTTGTTGAGCTCGTGACCGATCCCCGCGGCCAGCGTCCCCAGCACCGCCATCTTCTCGGCGACGACCAGCTCGGCCTGGGTCTTGCGCAGCTCGGACAGGGAGCGTGCGAGGCGGCTGTTGGTCTCGTCGAGGAAGCGATCGCGCTCGCGCAGGCCGACCAGGTTGGCAGCGCGCACCTGCAGCTCGCGGGGATCGAAGGGCTTGACCAGGTAGTCGCTGGCGCCGGCGTTGAGCGCCTCCAGGCGGTCGGCGTGGTCGGCACGCGCCGACACCAGGAGCACCGGCACGGAGCTGGTCTTGCGCCCCGTGCGCAGGCGCTCGCACAGCTCGAGGCCGGTCATGCGCGGCATCATCACGTCGCTGATGACCAGGTCGGGTAGATCGTTCGCCATCTGGGCGAGCGCCTCCTCGCCGTTTCGCGCCAGGCGCAGCGGGAACGAGGGCTCGAGCACGTCGGCCATCAGGCGGGCGACCTCGGGGTTGTCCTCGACCAGCAGGATCCATCCCGCGGCCGACGGTTGCGGAGGGGGGGTGCGGACCCGCGCCAGATCCCGCGCCGCGGAGCTGGACGCGGGTGGCGCGGGCGTCCGGACCCGCGCCATTGCGACCGCCTGGGGTGGCGGGGGAGTCGCCGCGGCCGGCTCTGCACCGATGCCCTCGGGTGCCAGCGGCAGCCGGACCCGGAAGCTCGCGCCGGCGCCGATCCCGCTTCGCAGCTCGATCGCGCCGCCGTGCAGGTCGATCAGCTCGCGCACGAAGGCCAGACCGATGCCCGTCCCCGAGTGCTCGCGCGAGGCGCTGCTGTTCGCCTGGTAGAAGCGCTCGAAGATCCGCTCGTGCAGCTCGGGCGCGATGCCAGGACCGGTGTCCTCGACCTCCAGGACGGCGTCGTCTCCCTCGGCGGTGACGCGCACGCTCACGAGGCCCCCTTTGGGGGTGAACTTGAGCGCGTTCGACAGGAGGTTGTTCAGCACCTTGCGCAGCGCGTCGCGGTCGCAGAGCGCGATGACGGTCGCCTCGGCGCCTGCCCGCTGCAAGGTGAGCCCGCGTTGCCGGGCCAGGTGCGCAAAGGCTTCGACGATGTCGGCTACCGCCGGTCCGAGGCTCACCGACTCGAAGCGGAGCTCGTAGCGCCCCGCCTCGAGCCGGGCGAAGTCGAGCAGCTGGTTGATGAGCTCGATGAGCTGTCTTGCCGCGGCCAGCGCGCTGTGCAGGTACTCGAGCGACTCGGCGGGGAGCTCGCCACGGTGGCCTGCCACGAGCTCTCCCAAGAGGCCCACGCACACCGTGAGCGGCGTGCGCAGCTCGTGCGACACGTTCGAGAAGAACTCGCTCTTCTGGCGGCCGAGCTCCGCGAGGCGCTGGTTGTCGCGCTCTAGCTGGTCGTTCGCGGCGGCCAGCGTCTGGGTTCGTTCGGCCACGCGCCGCACGAGGGTCTGGTCGAGCTCGATCAGCTCGGCCGAGAGGACCCGACGGCTCCGCCAGGAGGAGCCAGCCAGCAAGAGGACGCCGCCAAGGACGCCCAGGCCACCGAGCACCTCGACGTCGCGCAGGGGCGAGCGACCGGCCAGACAGAGCCAGCCGCCCGACAGCAGGAGCGCGAGCGCGAAGAGCCCGGTGAGGACCGAGGGGCGCCCCCGGCGTGCACGCTTCATCGCGCGCCAGCGGGGCATTGGCGGCTCGAAGAGGGAGCGAGCACCGCAGGATCGTAGCGGTCGCGACCGCCCATTGACCAGCCCATCGGAACGACCGGGGTTCGGAGCGCGCCGGCGTGGTAACGATCGACGCCAGGATGACCCTGTCGGACGAGATCCGCACCGAGCGACTGCTGCTGCGCCGATGGAGCGAGCGCGACCTCGAGCCGTTTTCGGCCCTGAACGCCGACCCGCGCGTGATGGAGCACTTCCCGGCGCGCCTCTCGCGCACCGAGAGCGACGCGATGGTGGGCCGCATGCGCGCGCACTTCGTCGCCCACGGCTTCGGCCTGTGGGCCGTGCAGGTGGTGGGCGGGTCGGCGTTCATCGGGTTCGCGGGCCTGTCCCGGCCGAGCTTCCAGGCGCCCTTCACCCCGTGCGTGGAGGTCGGCTGGCGACTCGCCGCCGAGCACTGGCGCCTCGGCTATGCGACCGAGGCCGCACGGGCCGTCGTGGCGTTCGGGTTCGAGCACGTGGGGCTCGAGGAGATCGTGTCCTTCACCGTGCCCGCGAATCACCGCTCCCGGCGCGTCATGGAGAAGCTCGGCATGCGCCACGACCCGGCCGACGACTTCGAGCACCCGAGCCTGCCCTCCGATCACCCGCTGCGCCCGCACGTCCTCTACCGCCTCCGGGCGACAGCGTCGGGCACCGACTCGATCGCCTTCGGGCCGCCGTAGACCGCGCGATCACCGAAGGCGGAGGCCGAGCGCGCGCACCTCGGTCACCTTGTCGTCGAAGGCGCGCCAGTCGTCGCGCGCCGCGATGTCGTCCCAGACGCGCTCGACCTCGCCAAGGTGCATGGTCGTCGGGCCCGGGCCGTGGAAGTAGGGATCGGACAGCGCCTCGGGACGGGCGGGCGCGCGGTCGTCGAGGGCGCGGCGGAAGGCCAGGAAGGCGGCGCCCGTGTAGCCGGCGCCGACGGCGCTCGCGAAGGCGCGCGGCGCGCTGACCTCGCCGCCGTACCAGTCGAAGAACAGCCGGTCGAACGGCAGGCGGCTCTGCTGGAGAAAGCAGAACGCGCGGGCGGCGAGCAGCGCATCGGAGACCGGATCGCGCCGCGCCACGCCGAGGCGGCCGAGCACGCGCGCGGCCAGCTCCGCCAGGTAGCCCGCTTCGAGGCCGGCGAGCACCCGCTCGAGGCGGCCGCGCGGGCAAAGCGGCGAGAGCGCCTCGGCCAGGCGCTCGAGGTTCCAGCGCACCGCCTCGAGCTGGCGCCCCGCGGCGTAGAGCCCCGAGCGATCGAAGTAGGCCGCGGTGAACAGCGGATCGAAGTGAGGCAGGAAGCGCCAGGGCCCGTAGTCGAAGCTCTCACCCGTGACGTTCATGTTGTCGGTGTTGAGCACGCCATGCACGAACCCCGCGGCGGCCCATGACGCGCAGAGGGTCGCGGTGCGAAGGCCGATCGCGGAAAAGAGCTGCGTCACGGCGGTGGGGCTGTCCTCGATCTCGGGGAAGTAGTGGGCGCGCACGAAGTCGCACAGCTCGGCGAGCGCACGGGTGTGGCCGAGGGTGGCCAGGCGCTCGAACGTGCCGAAGCGCACGTGCCCGTGGGACAGCCGCACGAGCACGCTCGAGCGCGTGGGCGAGGGCTCGTCGCTTCGCACGAGGGCCTCGCCGGTCTCGAACAGGCTCAGTGACTTCGACGTGTAGACGCCGAGCGCCTCGAGCATCTCGGTGGCGAGGATCTCGCGAACGCCGCCCTTGAGCGTGAGCTTGCCGTCGCCGTCGCGCGACCACGGCGTCCTGCCCGAGCCCTTGGTGCCGAGGTCGAGCAGGCGGCCGTCCACCGGGTCGCGCAGCTGGGCGAACAGGAAGCCGCGCCCGTCGCCGAGGTGCGGGTTGTAGGTGCGAAACTGGTGGCCGTGGTAGCGCAGCGCGAGCGGGGTGCCGAGGTTGCCAGGCAGGGGCTCGAAGCGCGCGAAGTGCGCCGTCCACTCGGCCGGGGTCAGCGCGCCGAGCCCGATGCGCTCGGCCCAGCGCTGGTGCCGGAAGCGCAGGGTGTGCCGCGGGAAGCTGGCCGCGGTGACGGCGTCGAAGAGCTCGCCCCCGAGTCGGGGCGTCTGCGGATCAGGCCGGTAGCGCGGGTCGGTCGGCACCGGGCGAGCTGAGCGCACGGGTGGCGCGGCGTCAATCGCGGCCAGGGTGGGCCAGGGTGCGACACGCAGCATCGGCATGATTCCGCCTGACGAGGCGCGGGAACGGCGCGTCCCTGGCTGGTCAACCCATTGAATTCAGGACCGGCGTCCGCTGGCACTGTACGTGCTGGGGTCAGGCGCATGAGCCAGCGAACCGGTGTCGTTGCCCTGCTGATCCTGTCGGCGACCGGCTGCCCCAAGGAGGATGCACCGGGCGCAAGGGGGACCGAAAAGGTGGGGACGATGCAGGCCGCCGCCACGAACTCGGCCAACGCGATGAACGCGATGAACGCGATGAACGCGATGAACGCGATGAACGCGATGAACGCGATGAACGCGATGAACGCGATGAACGCGATGAACGCGTCGAACGCGATGAACGCGATGAACGCGATGAACGCGATGAACGCGATGAACGCGATGAACGCGATGAACGCGATGAACGCGATGAACGCGATGAACGCGATGAACGCGATGAACGCGATGAA
>JAHFDS010000055.1 GCA_023248855.1 Myxococcales bacterium | reverse complement strand
CAGCGAAGCTGCCGCCGGGGGTTCCCCCCCCGGCGGCGGCGCTCCCTGTCCCCGGGGGCGGAGGTGCCCCGCGCCCGCCACCGCTACCTCCGGCGGAGCCTGGGCTTGGCGCCGCGCTGCCGCTCGACCCTCCGAGCGCACCGGCGCCGCCGCCACCCTCGGAGGGCTTGGATCCCCGCGTTCCGTCGCCGAGCTCGTCGAGCTTGGCGGGCGTTGCGCAGCCACAGATCGCGAGCCCGGTCCACAGAACGACGGATGAAAGGCGCATCGAAGTCCCCATTTCCGCAGCGCGCTCGAGTGTGGACAGATGTCCCCACCCGCAAGCGCAAACGCTCGAATCTTCGAGCCTCACAAGGGGCCTTCCAAGAAGCGGGCCACAGCGCATGGCTTGGTTTGCAGCACAGGCCGCGCAGGGCCTTCGGCAGGCAGGAAGAGGAGAGGCAGGAAGCGCCGCGCGGAGGCGCGCGGGCCAGAGGCGATCGGGGAGCTACGCCACGACGCGCAGGTCGCGCGAGCGACGGGACTCGGGCTTGGGCGGCTCCGGCAGCCGGATGGTCTGGTCCGACGACTCCGGCAGCGGGACCTCATGGCCGCCGGCGTACACCTTGTGCCGGCCCTTGGTCTTGAACCAGTCCGCCACCGTGGCGTCCATCATCATCTTCTCGATGATGTTCCGCCACCCCACCCCCGTGTTGTACGCGCAGAAGGAGATCTCACCCATCTGCGTGCCGTACGGGATGATGCACATCTCGGTGCGGCGGAAGTCGTAGTTGAACAGGTCCTGGAACCACATGCCCGCGACGAACAGCACGCGCCACTCGAACTTGTGCGCGTCGCCCTCGCTGCCGCCGACCTTGTCGGCGTTCGCGCCGGACTGCGACAGGAGCTGCCGCATGAGGTCCATGAAGGTGTAGCCCTTCGGGGCCTTGTCCGGGTTGAAGTTCTTGAGGATCGCCAGTCCCAGCTCCGCGATCGAGGCCGTGCGCCCGTGTCCCGCGTCGGTGATCTCCTGGATGTCCCTGAGCAGGCCTTCCATGTTCAGGAAGTCGCACAGCGGCACCATCTCCTTGGTGCGCTTGTTCACCATGAGGATCGTGCCGATGCCGCAGTTCGGGTGGCAGCCGCACTTCATCGAGCCGATCTCCGCCGACTCGCCCATCAGGTGATCGACCATGTCCGAGAAGGGACCCAGGCCCGAGAGCGGGAACCAGTCCCGATGTGGATCGGTCCTGCCGGTCTGCTTGGCCACGTCGTGCGCGAGGTGCGACAGCGTGTAGCGCTGCTGCTCGCGCAGCTCGTCGGAGATGTCCTCGTCACGGCCGGTGAACGAGACCGGCTGGAACGACACCACCGTGACCTTGTCGGCGTTGTCGATCGCGAACTGCAGGATCGGGCCGACCTGATCGTTGTTCACGCCATTGACGATGGTCACGACCAGCACGACGTCGATGCCCGCGGCAGCGAGCTCCTCGATGGCCCGCAGCTTGACGTCGAACAGGTTGCCGACGCCGCGGTGGCCGTTGGCCTCGTTGGTCGTGCCGTCGAACTGCAGATAGGCGAGCCGCAGGCCCGCTTCCTTGGCCTTCTTCGCGAAGCCCGGCTCCTGCGCGAAGCGGATGCCATTGGTCGCGCACTGCACGCAGAAGAAGCCGACCTCGCGCGCGTAGTGGATGGCGTCGAGGAAGTACGGTGAGAGCGTCGGCTCGCCACCCGAAAACTGCACCGACATCTGGCGGCGCGGCTGGATGGTCATCGCGTCGTCCAGGATCTTCTGGATCTCGGCCCACTCGAGCTCGTGGACGTAGCCGACCTGGTTAGCGTCCATGAAGCACGGATCGCACATCATGTTGCAGCGGTTCGTCAGGTCCACCGTGAGCACGCTGCCGCGCCCGAACTGGATCGACGACGTGCCGTGGTTTCGCAGGTCCGTCTTGGGCGCCTTGAAGTCACGGCCTGGGTAGAGGCGCTCGATCCGCGCCAGGAACTTCGGGTCGATCGACATGACGTCTTCGAACTTCCCGTGCTTGGCGCATTCCTTGACCATCAGGATCTTGCCGTCGCGCTCGATGATCTCGGCCTTGATCTCGCCGGGCTTTCCGTCGATCAGCTCCGAGATGTCCTTCTTGCCCGAGAGGATCGCGGTGCGGGTCTCCTTGACGCAGACCGGGCAGAGCGAATCGGTCTGGCGCGGCCAGCCGAGCTGCGGGAACGTGCGCTCCTTGGTCTTGAGCAGCGGCGCCGGCGCCCACTTCGGCTGCACCGACTTGCCCTCGAACCGCTTGTTCAGGTACTGCACGAGCGGCCACGCCTTGGAAGCGGCCTTGGCGGCGGTACGCTCGACGGCACGGGTGAAGGTCATCTGTCGTCTCCTTGAGGGCTCCGCCGGGCGGAGCGATTCGCATGCACCGCTTTGCAGACCATGTGCCACCTCGAGGACTCTCCCAAGCTGCTGAAACCACGAGTCTATCAGCCAGGGCTTTGTACACGCGCGTGCGAGTCTCGACGCCCTGGGTCGGGCTAGGTCTCTGCCCAGACCGAGACGTTAGTAATGTCGATGACTTGGAGGTGTACATGCCGGTGCTCGCGCAATCCCTGCACGCTGCGCCTTTGCACATGCATGTGCATGTAGGTCGGGCAGCGCCAGTGACGGCGGGCCCTAGAGGCTCTCGGGGAAGATGGCCAGGAGCTGGCAACCGGGCACCTCCGGGTACGCGCCGCGCACCATGAGATTGCCGAGGTGCTCGATCCGGAAGCCCAGCCCGAGGAGGGTCGTCAAGATCTGGCCGCCGCCGCCGAGCCCGGAACCCACGGGGACGCGGAGCGCAGCGCCGTGCCCGGCGTTGCGCTGGGCGAAGTCCGCCGCCAGCGCACATAGCCCGGCCGCCGTCTCGGCCACGGCCGGGGCGACCACCAGGCGCTGGGCGCCGCGGCGGCAGAGCAGGAAGCCGCACAGCCGACCCTCACGACGCAAGAGCAGTCCTGTGCCGGTGGCCAGGGCGTCGTGCAGGTCTGCCGACCGATCCATGCCGGTGTGCAGCCGATCGAAGGTCAGCAGGGCGGCGACATCGTCGGGGCCGGCTAGCGACACCGCCGACGCGCGCGTGCCGCGCTCGAGGCGATCGGTGACGGCGTAGGCGACAGGCTCCACGATCCGGAAGCCGAGCTTGGAGTAGAGCGCGAAGGATTCGGAGTTGAAGGCGTCCTGGAACAGGCGGACCGACCGCGGGCCGGCCACGTCGAGCAGTGACTGCACCAGCGCGCGGCCCACTCCGGCCGTGGCAGCCGGCCGGGCCGCCACCGGGCCGAGGCTGGCCGAGGCGCCGCGCAGGTGCAGGAAGGCGGCGCCGACCAGCTCGCCCGAAAGCTCGGCCACGTGCGCCACCGTCGCCGGCATCGCAGCGTAGGTCTCGCTCAGCCAGGTGGCGCCTTCCAGGCTCGGAAATGGCGTCAGGAAGCCGTGCTCCTCGTACACCGACGTGAACGCATCGCGCAGGATCTCCGCCACCTCCGGCAGATCGCCGGGAAGCAGGGCGCGGACCGTGACAGGACGGCGCATGTCAGTCGCGCGCATCCCAGGGGGTGCGCGGAGCGAGCGTGCCGCGGCGGGCGCGCACGAGCTCGGCCGCCACGGAGACCGCGACCTCTCCGGGCTCTGCGGCCTCGAGGTCGAGCCCGGCCGGCGCGGCCACACGTCCCAGCGCTGCCGCGGAGAGCCCGGCACGTTGCAGATCGATGAGCAGACGCGCGCAGGCGGCGCCGCTGCCGACGACCCCGATGTAGGCGCAGCCAGCTTCCAGGGCTTGCTGAACGAGCGGGCGCACGGCGCGGAGGTCCGTGGTCACGAGAACCACGTGATCGAGAGGGCCGAGATCGCCGGGGAGCTCGTCACCGGTGCGGACGAGCGCAGGGTAGCCGAGCACCTGCGCCACGTGGAGCAACGGGTCGGCGACGTCGGCGTCGCCGACGACGACCAGTCGATGGTCCTGCCCGCTCACGCGGCAGCTTATATCGCGGCCAAGAAGCGCCGGAAAACGGATTCGTCAGCCACCCGTCGGATAGTCGAGGGGGACCAAACCCTAGGCGCGCCAGAGGCCGACCAGGAAGAACGAGAAGCCGACGACGATCGCGATGGCAAAGCGCAGGCTGGCCTGGCGGTCGAGGTGGCCGTCGGCGCCGACCCCCCGCAGCGCGAGCGCCACCGCGCCGAGCACGAAGGTCGCAAAGCCTGCGAGCGCCACCAGCGACCACGTGACCGACGGCAGGAGATCGCGCTCCAGAAGGGCGAGGTGGTAGGCCGCGCGCTCGGCCTGGGACTTTCCGGGATCCGCGGCCGGTCCCTCCTCGCGCGAGAGAAGCGTTGCGATGCGCGCATTGGTCGGCCCGAGGCGGGCGGCCTCGGGCGTGTAGACGCTGCGCGTCGTCAGGATGCCGCTGCGCACGGCCTCGAGCGCGCGCCTGGCCAGGCGCAGGTCCCCAGCAGCCTCGGCGCGGTCGGCGAGCGCGGCCAGCGCGTCCATCGCGCGGGCCGGGTACGGGCTGCCCGGCAGGTGCCAGCGTGTGGCTCGCCGCAGATGCGTGAGCGCTGCGGTGTCGTCACCGCGCGCGGCGGCCGCCAGGCCGACCGCGAGCGTCGAGCGGCCCTCGAGCACCACGCGCCCCGCGATCACGCCGAGGAGGCCCAGGGCGACCGTCGCGCCGAGGAGCACCCTCGAGCGAGTCACATGAAGTCCCTGCGCGAGAACACGAGCGCGGCCAGAAAGACGAGGATGGCTGTGTAGCCGGCGCCGTAGCCCAGCGTCCAGCCCACGTAGGTCCAGGGGACGTAGGCGCCATGCACGCTGACCAACTGGCCGTCCTGCACCTGGCCGCTGACGAAGAAGAGGTTGAGATTCGGCAGGAGCGCCGCCGAGATCCGGACGAGCTCGCGTGGCAGCGGGTCGAGCTTCTTGGCGAACTGCAGGAGCTCCGGCAGCGAGCGCCCGATGATGAAGATGCCGAGCGTGAACATGCCCGAGAGGTAGGGCGTCGAAAACGACGAGAACAGGAGCGCGATCGCGGTGATCACGAGGATCTCGCCCCAGGCCAGAAGGACGCTCTTGAACAGGGCCAGGTTCGGCCCGGTCCCGAGCACGAGCTCGACGCTCGCGAGGACGAGCGCCATCACGCCGACGAGCACCGTGACCGTGAGGCCCATGCCGAGGAACTTGCCGACCACGAACTCGGTGCGTCGCAGGGGCTTGGGCACGATGACGTAGATCGTGCGCAGGTCGAGCTCCTTGTAGAGCAGGTTCACGCCCACGAACACCGCGATGAGGACGCCGAACAGGGAGATCCCGGCGAGGCCGAGGTCGCGCAGGAGCCGTCCCTCCTGGCCGAGCGTCAGCTGACCGAGCGCCAGCGCCGCGCCGATCATCGCGATGCCGAAGAAAACCAGCGCGTAGAGGATCTTGTTGCGGATGGCCTCGCGGAACGTGTTCCAGGCCAGCGCTCGCAGGCGTCGCGCCAGGGCGGTCACGGGCCCTGCCTCCCGGCCTCGCGGACGAAGAGATCCTCGAGCGATTCGCGCCGCGGAGAGACCGCCTCGACGGTCTCTCCGCGCTCGAGCGCGCCGCGGATGAAGGCCGACACGTCGGCGTCCCCTGCGAGCTGTGCCACCCTGGGCGCCTCCTCGCCGGCGGCCCGCGTCACCACCTCGGTGCCGAGCAGCCGCGGCGACAGGAGCTTCGCGAGCGGACCGACATCGCGCACCGCGCCGCCGACCACGATCGCCACGCGGTCGCAGACCAGCTCGACGTCGGGCAGGATGTGGGTCGAGAAGAAGATGGTCTTGCCGCGCTGACGCAGCGCCACCATCAGATCACGCACGTCCTTGCGGCCGAGCGGATCGAGGCCGGTCATGGGCTCGTCGAGCACCACCACCTCCGGATCGTGGATCAGTGCCTGCGCGAGCCCCGCGCGCTGGAGCATGCCCTTCGAGAACTTTCGCATGGGTCGGTCGGCGGCGTGGCCGAGACCCACCTGCTCGAGCAGCTCCCGGGCGCGGGCGCGCCGCGTGGGGCCGTCGAGGTTGCAGAGGGCCCCGCAAAAGTCGAGGAACTCGAGCGGCGTCAGGTAGTCGTAGAAGTACGGGCTCTCGGGCAAGAATCCGACGTGCTGCTTGGCTTCCAGGTCCGGCACGGGCTTGCCGAGCACGCGCGCGTGGCCCTTGGTGGGTCGAATCAGGCCCATGAGCATCTTGATCGTGGTGGTCTTGCCGGCACCGTTCGGCCCCAGGAACCCGAAGATCTCGCCGCGCTGCACCTTGAGGCTCACGTCTCGCGCGGCTTCCACGCGCTTGCGGAAGAATCCCAGGCGGTAGGTCTTTGCGAGGCTCTCGGCTTCGAGGACGACGTCGCTCACGGGCGTGTTCCGCTTGGGCTAGGGTCCACTCTGCACGCGTGTCAGAAGGCGCTCACGATACCAGGCGATCGTCCGTGCGAGCCCCTCCTCGAGATCGACGCGCGGGCGATAGCCGATGAGATCGCGAGCCTTGTCGATGTTCGGGATCCTGAGCTCGACGTCCACCTCCGTCCGCTTGACGAAGTGGATCTCCGCGCGTCCACCAGTCAGCCGGACGATCTCACGCGCCAGGTTGAAGATGGTCAGCGTCGAGCGCGGGTTGCCGATGTTGAAAGAGTGGCCGACAGCCGCCGGCGCCGAAAGCGTCAGCATGAGGCCATCCACGATGTCGTCGATGTAGCACCAGGCTCGGATCTGGGCGCCGTCGTTGCGCACCTCGAGGGGCTCGCCGCGCAGCGCGCGATCGATGAAGTGGTGGACCGCCCCTTCACCCACCTGCCGGGGACCGTAGATGTTGAAGGGCCGGACGGACACCGTCGGCAGGCCGAATTCCTTGTAATAGGTGAGGGCGAGGTGCTCGGTCGCCAGCTTCGCGACGGCGTAGGTCCAGCGCGCTTCCCCGACCGCGCCGAGGGTGGTCTGATCGAACTCGTTGACGTTGAAGGCGTAGCGACCGAAGACCTCGCTGGTCGAGAAGTCGACGAGGCGCTCGACGCCGCCGAGCTCGAGCGCGGCCTCGAGCACGTTGGCCGTCCCGAACAGCGCGACGCGCATGGTGCGGCTCGGGTTCCGGAGCACGGTGTCGACGCCAGCGATGGACGCGAGGTGCATGACGAGCTGGCAGTCCCGCATGGCAGTGCGCACGGCCGCCGCGTCCATGACGTCGGCCACCACGAGCTCGACGCCGAAACGATCGACCAGATCGGTCTGGGCCAGGGCGTTGCGGTGGAGGTTGTCCAGCACCACGACCTGGTTTCGCGGCGCTAGCCGCTCCACCAGGTGCGAGCCGATGAAACCTGCTCCACCGGTGATGAGGATGCGGCGTCCGGAGATCTCCACGTCGCGAGATCTTACTCGACCTTGCCGCGCGTCGCGCGTGGTTGACACCCCCTTCGCGCCGGACCAGCATCTTTGTCGATGGATCGCCGCAGCTTCCTCCTGGTCGCGGGCGGCGCGCTCGCGGCGGCGGCCGTCTCTGCGAGGACCTACGCCGGCCCCCGGGCGCGCCTGCGGATCGGCCAGATCGTCTGGGGAGGTGAGCCCCCTCGCCTCAATGCGCTGCGGCGGCTGGCCTGGGAGGTCGAGAAGCGAACCTCGATCGAGGTGGCCGAGGCGCCGGCGGAGCTGCACCTCGCGGACGCGGCGCTGTTCCGCTCTCCGTTCCTCTACGTCTCCGGCGCGTCGGCGCCATCGCTGCCGTCGGAGGACGAGGTCAGTCGCTTGCGCCGGCACCTCGACCTCGGGGGCTTGCTGCTGGCGGACGCGACGTGCGGCTGCGCGGGCGGCGACTTCGAGCGCGGCGTGCGGGCGCTGCTCGGCAGGGTATACCCGCGTACGGCGCTGGTGCCGCTGCCGCGCGAGCACGTGCTCTGGAAGTCGTTCTACCTGCTCGACGCTGCGCCGGGGCGCACCAGCGTGGCGCCGCCGCTCGCCCTCATCCGCGATCAACGCGTCGTGGCGGTCCTGTCGCCGAACGACCTCGGTGGGGCCTGGTCACGCGACGCCTTCGGGCGCTGGGAGCACGAGGTGGTGCCGGGCGGGCAGGGCCAGCGCGAGCTCGCCTTCCGCTTCGGCGTGAACCTCGTCATGTACGCCATGTGCCTCGACTACAAGGACGACCAGGTCCACGTGCCGTTCATCCTCAAGCGCCGCCGGTGGCGGACCGAATGACGCCGGGAAGCGCGCCGTGAGCCGCCTTCTCGAGTGGCTGGTCGGCGGCACCTACAACGACGCGCACTTCGTGCTGCGAGCGCCCGTCGGCTCGGGCGTGACGCTGGGCGTGCTCGCGCTCGCGCTGTGCACCCTGGTGCTCACCTTTCGCGGCTACCGCAAGGGTCCCGCGTCACGCGTGGTCCTGCTCGGGGCGCTGCGCTCGCTGGCGATCGTGCTGGCGCTCGCGCTGTTCTTCGAGCCGGCGCTCGAGCTGCGCCAGGTGTCGCCGGTGCCGAACCAGGTGGCGGTGCTCGTGGACGCCTCCAGCAGCATGAGCATCGCCGAGGCCGGTCCGGGCTCGCCCACTCGCGCCGAGCGGGTGACGGGCCTTCTGCGCGCACAGGCCGGCGCCATCGCTCAGCTCGGCCGCGACCACCGCGTGGACGTCTACGCCTTCGGGGAGCGCCTGCGGCCGATCACGCTCGAGGAGGCGCAGCGCGGTGTGGGCCACGCCGAGGAGGCCACGCACGTCGCCGAGGCGCTTGCCGAGCTGCGCGCGCGCTACGCGGGGGGCGATCTCGGCGGCGTCATCCTCGTGTCCGACGGAGCCGACAACGGTCGCCTCACCGGGGGCGGTGCGCGGCTCGGACCGGAGGCGGCGCAGGGCATCAAGCAGCTCGCCGTGCCCGTCCACACCGTCGCGGTCGGCAGGAGCGGGCTTCGAGACGTGGCGATCGCCGAGGTGCTGTCCGACGATTTTGCGTTCATCCGGACCGCGGCGCGCCTCGAGGCCGTGGTGCGCGTCGCTGGCTACGCCGGGCAGCCCCTGCGCGTCCACCTGCGCGGCGGCGGCGAGGCCCACCTCGACAAGGAGCAGGTCGTCTCGGCGGAGAAGGACGGCGAGGTGCGCGTGCGCTTCGAGTTCACGCCCGAGCGGGTCGGCAAGTTCACCTTCGAGGTGTCGGTCGATCCGATGCCCGGCGAGGCGCTGCGTACCAACAACGTCCGCGCCTTCGCGCTCAAGGTGATCCGCGATCGCCTGCGCGTGCTTCACATCGCGGGCCGGCCGTCGTGGGACGAGCGCTTCCTGCGCGGGCTGCTCAAGCGTGACCCGAACGTCGATCTGGTGTCGTTCTTCATCCTGCGCACGCCGACCGATCTGCAGATCGTCGCGAACAGCGAGCTGTCCCTGATCCCGTTCCCGACGCACGAGCTGTTCGCCGAGGAGCTGCGCGGCTTCGACGTGCTCATCGTGCAGAACTTCAACCTCGGCCCCTACGGCGTGGTGCCGTACCTCGACCGCATCCGCGACTTCGTGATGCGTGGCGGCGGCCTGGCGACGGTCGGCGGCGAGCTCGCCTTCTCGGGTGGCGGCTATGGTGGCACGCCGATCGCGGAGATCCTCCCGGTCGAGCTCGAGGCCGGGGCGAGCCTCGAACCGGAGCGGTACTACCTCGAGGGCGAGCTGCGCCCGCAGCTGACCCGGGCCGGCCGCGTGCACCCGGTGACGGCGCTGCGCATGGACCCGGCGGAGAACGAGGCCCGGTGGGCCACGTTGCCGGTGCTCGAGGGGGCGAACCTCGTGCGTGGGCTCAAGCCGAGTGCGCTCGCGCTCGCGACGCACCCGCAAGCACGCGCCCAGGATGGCTCGCCTCTGCCGCTTCTGGCCGTCGCCGAGCCGGGCGAAGGGCGCTCGCTGTCCCTGCTGACGGATTCGCTCTGGGCGTGGGCGTTCTCGCCCGAACCGGCCGACGTGCGCGCGTTCGAGCGGTTCTGGCAGAACACCATTCGCTGGCTGTGTCACGACCCCGACTTCTCGCCACTGCGTATCGAGGCCGACGCAGCCGAATACGGCCGTGGCGCCGACGTGACGTTGCGCCTGCGCGCCCCCGCCGAGCCCCGACTCCCCGTCGAGGTCGTGGTGACGCGCGGCGCCGAGCGCGTGCAGGCCGCGAGCGTGCGCCTCGGTGACGACGGCCTCGGGCAGCTGGTGTTCAAGCCGCAGGGCCCCGGGGCGTATCGCGCCGTCGCGCGCGCCACGCTATCGGGCCGTCGCGTCGAGGACGGCGACGTGTTCGTGGTGCGCGCCACCTCGCGTGAGCTGGACGATCCGCACGGTCGCCCGGCCGTGCTCGAGGCGATCGCCAAGGAAACCGGGGGACGCGCGCTGTCCGAGGCAGACTCGTGGGCTGGCCTCGAGCTGCGCGCGCCGCGTGCGCAGCGGGTCGAGCGCCGGCGCGAGGTGGAGCTCTCGGGCGGCGCGCCCATTCTGCTGCTCGCGCTCGGGCTCGTGGTGCTCGAGTGGCTTCTGCGCAGGCGCCTGGGCCTGGTGTGATCCCTGCCGACGATCGCCGCCGCGGGCTCGCCGTCGCGGTGGCGGTCGGGCTTGCCGTCTCGCTCCTGAGCATGCTCGAAGCGGCGCGGTGCTCACCGTTCTTTTCCGCCCAGATCTCCGACGCGGAAATCTACGACACGCTGGGTCGCCGCGTGCTCGAGGGCGACCTCGGCCATCCCGACTTCGCCTACCACACCCAGCTCTACCCGCTGGTCGTGGGCGCCGTGTATCGCCTGGCGGACCGGCCGTTCGCGCCGGGCGTCTACGCCCTCCAGGTCGTGCTCGGTGCGCTTACCGTCGGGCTCACCTTCGCCATCGGCCGCAAGCTCTGGGACGCGCGCGTCGCCCTGGTCGCGGCGCTCGCGGTCGCGCTCTATGCCCCGCTGGTGTCGCAGCAGACGAAGCTGCTCCCCACGGTCCCGGCAGCCACACTCGTGACGGCTGCGCTGTGGGCGTGCTTGCGCGTCAGCGGCCCCCGAGGCGCGCTCTTCGCAGGCATCCTGCTCGGCCTATTGGGCCTGATGCGCCCCGAGCTCTTGCCCTTGGCTGCGGTCGCTCTGGCGCTCGAGTGGCGCGCGCGCGGCTCTCGCACCGCGCTCGCCCTGGCTGGCGGCGTGCTCGCGATGATGGCTCCGATCGCGCTCCGGAATGCCTGGATCGGCGTCGGCCCGCGCGTCACTTCCGGCCAGGCAGCGGCCACGTTTGCGGCCGGCAACGGTCCACAGGCGCGGGGCCTCTACGGGGCGGTCCCCGGTCTGTCCGGGGCGATCGTCGACGAGCGACGTGAGCTCCTCCGCCTCGGCCGCATCGCCGTCGGCCACCCGGTCTCCGACACCGAGGCGGCGGCAACGCTCTGGCGACGGTCGCTCTCCGAGCTGGCGGCTCACCCCGCCATCGCCGCACGGGCCGTCGCCTGGAAGGCCGCGCGGCTGATCTCGGGGCAGGAGCCGCTCCAGGACTTCGATCCCGCGATCGAGCGGGCCACGGTGGTGTCGCTCGCCTGGCTGCCGTCGAGCTTCTCTGTCGCGCTGGCGCTGGCTGCGCTCGGCCTTTGGCCAGGGCGCGGCGGCTCGCGGCCGTGCGCGGTGCTTCTCTGGGCCTTCCTCGCCTTTCTCGGCGCCGCCCTCCTGGTGTTCTTCGTGACCTCCCGTCACCGGGCGCCTGCGTTCCCCGTGGTGGCCCTCCTCGGCGCGGCTGGCCTCGTGCGCTCCCTCGACGAGCGGCGCTGGCTGGCGCTCGCAGGGGCCCTCGCCATCGGCGGGACCCTCCACTGGTTCCCTCGCGAGGATGCGTCCGTGCTCGCCGCCCGGTCGGTGGTCGGCTGGACCAACGTCGCGCTTGCCTGGGCCCGCCAGGGCGAGCCCGCCCGCGCGCGGATGGCTCTCGAGGCGGCGCTACAGATTCGCAAAGACGCATATCTTCCTACGGTGCGCCTGGCCGAGCTGGCCCCATCGGCCGGCGACGCCGAGCGCCTGCTCCGCGCGGCTCTCTCGACCAACCCCGCGCGCACCCAGGCGCCTCTGGCGCTCGCGCAGCGTCTCAGGGCCGATCGGCCCGCGGAAGCCGCACGGCTGGTGGCCGACGTCCGAGCGCGTCACCCGGGCTCCGTGGCCGCGGAGCTCGCCGAGCTCAGGTTCTCACCGGCGCCGGCCGCCGCCGATCGGCTGCGCGCTCTGGCCACGCGCGAGCCCGAGGACCTCGAGGTCCTGCGCGCTCTCGCCGATGCCCTTGCCACATCCGCTCCCGCCGAAGCACGCACCCGCACCCTCGAGCTGGCCCGGGAACGGCCGGCCGACGGCACGCTCTGCCATCGCCTGGGCCTTCTGGCCGAGCAGCAGGGCGATCGCGCCGAGGCCGAGCGCTGGTACCGGCGGGCGATCCGGCAGGCGCGCCCGGCGGCCGGGTCGGCCTACAACCTCGCCCTGCTCCTGCTGGAGCGCGGCGATCGCAAAGGGGCACGACCTCTTCTGCGGGCCGCCCGCCAAGCGGGCTTCCCCATCGACCGGCGGCTCGCCGGCCTGGCGGCGGAGGAATGACGTCGGTCAGTACCGGACGATGGCGCTGGCGAAGGCCGAGATGCCCGGGCCGGGCAGCGGCTGCAGCTCGAGGCGGGGCGAGCGCTCGTTGAAGCCGTCCGCGTAGAACCACCGCTGGTTGAGCAGGTTGTACGCGTTGAGCGCGACGTCGAGGTGGTTGTTGAGCAGGTTGCGTACGCGCAAGCCCAGCTGCAGGAGCGACGTCGCCGCGATGCGATCGAGTGAGGTGTCCGAGTTGTAGGCCGGGCGCAGACCGGGCAGGGGGCCGATCCCGGCGTTGTTCGGCAAGCGATCCGGATCCTCGAGCGCGCCGATGACCTGCAGGTTCGTGTTCACATCCAGATGGTCCTTGATCACGTTGAAGACCGCACCCACCGTGAACCAGTGGTTCGGCAGCGACTGCAGGGTGCCGCGGTCCTCGGTGGTGATGTGGTTATAGCTGTAGCCCAGCGATAGCGCGTGGTCCCCACGCAGATACAGCTTGCCGAGGAACTCCCCTGAGTGGATGGCACGCTTGCTCGTGTTCGCCCACCGTCCGTCCTGGACCACCAAGAAGTGGTCGAGGAGCGTGTAGGCGTAGTCCCAGCGCAGCGCGAGCTCGCGCACACGACGAACGTTGCGGAGCAACCGCGCGTTGACCTCCCCCTGGGCCGCCCGCGAGGATTCGGGCACCAGGGTCGGGCTGCCCGCGAAGTTCACGGCGGCGCCGTTGCCGTTCGATGCGAGGAACGTCGGGGCCCTGAAGCCCTCGGCGTAGTTGAGCTTGAGGTGCCAGTCGGGCAGAAAATTCCACACCGCCGCGCCCGAGAGGAGCACCTGGGTGTCATAGGGGTTCGAGCCGTAGGCGCGCTGGCCACGGACGCCCGCGTCGAGGACCACCTTCGGATGCGGGCGCACCTGGCCGCTGACGAATCCGCCGAGAACGGAACGATCCCCGTCGAACACGAACGGCACCTTGCAGCCAGGGGTGATCCCCTTGGGCGTCTCTCCCTCGACATGGGCCCCGCCAGGGGGTGGGCAGGCAAATGGCAGCTTCGAGGTGTCGATCTGCCCGAAGTTGGCCGAGGTGGGGTCGGCGACGTAGGGGGCGAGGAACTCGATGTTCGAGTTCTTGTCCTGCTCGTAGAAGCTCTCGAAGCCCGCGAGGACCCGCATCTTGGGGTTGATCTGGAAGTCCGTATCGAGTGATCCGCCGTAGCGCCGAACGTCGTGGTGCACCCGGAACGTCAGGCCGCCGGGCAGGAGCGCGGACGGCGTGAAGATCCCGAAGTAGGGCATGTTGCGCATGAACTCGACCCAGGATCCCTTGATGTTCACGCCGAGGCGGTCCTCCACGAACCGGCTCTTGTATTCCACGATTCCGTACCGCTCGAAGTACTCCGTCCGATGATCCCGGGCGCCGTTGAGAGGATCCGTCTGGCTGGTCGGGTTGTAGGGGCGGGGGGCTCCGGGGGAGACCATAGGGAAATTCTCGTTGGGACCCACGAGGGGCGGCAGCCCGGTGCTCACCACGGTGGACGGGAAGGTGGTCGGCTGATGCAGCTCGACGATCGGGAAATTGTAGATGAGCGAAATCGGCCCCGCGGAGTACTTGCCGTCGATGTTGATGATGCTGCTGCGCGGGATCTCCGAGGTCAGCAGGGGGCCGTAGAAGATCGGGCCGTTTGGCTGCGGCGCCGGGCTCGACAGCACGTTCTGCTGCATCGTGTACTCTTCGCCGACGAAGTTCTCGTACGACACGTGCTGGAAGATCTTGAGCTTGCCGCCCGCCAGCACCTTGCCGAACATGCCGTAGGCCTTGAAGGCGCTCTTGAAGCCCTCGCCGTCGCCGTAGCCGGCGCTGACCTCGATGCCGTCCACGTCCTCGGCATCCTTGTTGATGATGTTCATGATGCCGAGGAATGAGTTGGCGCCCCAGAGCACACCGCCCGGGCCGGTGACCGCCTCGATGCGCTTGATGTTCTCGATCGGCATGAAGACCTGGAAACTGCCGGTCTGCTCGAAGGGTGAGCTGAGCGAGACACCGTCGCGCAGGAACAGCGCCGAGAGCGGAGTGCCCCGCGTCAGCGGCGTGTACACGCTGTGACCCTCGCCTGGCCAGTAGCCCCAGCCAGGCACGTCGACCATCGCATCGGTCACGGTCCGAAAGCCCCGCCGCTTCATCTCCTCGGCCGTGATGACCGTGACGATCGCGGGCGCCTCCTGCACCGTCGTCACGCTCTTGGCCGCCGAGGTCACGAGGCTGGCGAGGTCGACCTGGCTCGTCTTCTCCGTCGTCGGGATCTCCGGCCCCTCGGTCAGGATCTCGGGCTGCTCGGGTCCGGTCTCCGGTCCGGCCGCTGCGGCCGCCGGCGGAGCCGCCTTGCTGGCCGTCGGTTGCTTCTCCTGCTTCTTGTGCGCGATGGCGGGCGACGAGACGCACAGCCCGCCCGCAAGGCCGACGACGAGCGCCATCCTGGGACCAGACATTCGCCGCATCACTGTCCGCTCCTCGTGACGATGAACTCGACGCGGTCGTTCTTTGCCCGATCGGCCTTCGTGCCGCCCTTGGTGAGCGGGCGCTTGCCGCCGTAGCCGACCGCCGAGTTGATCCGGTCGGCGCGGATGCCCTTGCGGATCAGGTACTCGCGCACAGCCTCCGCTCGGGCGGCCGACAAAGCATCCAGCTTGCCCGGCTTGCCGCTCGGGTCGGCGTGACCCTCGATTCGGATCTGCACGTCCGCGTGCTGCTTGAGCAGATCCACGACCCGGTCGACCGACTTCGAACCGGCGCTGTCCAGAGTCGCCTTGTTGGCCGGGAAGGGCACTCGCTCGGAGATCGACTCGAGCTTGGTCTGCGTTCCCGCATCCGGGCAGCCGTCCTCGTCATCGATGCCGTTGACCGTCTCCGGCTCGTTCGGGCACTTGTCCTTCTCGTCCGGGATGCCGTCGCCGTCGTTGTCGCGGTCCGGGCAGCCGTCCTCGTCCTGGAAGCCGTCCTTGTCCTCCGCCTCGTTCGGGCACTTGTCCACGACGTCCGGGATGCCGTCGCCATCGTTGTCCGGATCCGGACAGCCGTCCTCGTCCTGGAAGCCGTCGCGGTCTTCGGCCTCGTTCGGGCACTTGTCCAGCTTGTCCGGCACACCATCCCGGTCGTTGTCCGGGTCGGGGCAGCCATCGTCGTCCTGGAACCCGTCCTTGTCCTCCGGCTCATCCGGGCACAGATCCTTCTCGTCCGGTACGCCGTCCTTGTCACGGTCCGCGCCGCTCGTCGCTTGCTCGCCCTCGGGAGCCCAGGCCACCCCCGCCATGACGCGGAACGCGTCCTTGCGCGCCGAGTCCCCCACGCTCGTGCCACCCGCCAGCGCGATCGAGAAGTCGGAGGCCGGGTAGACGTGAAAGCCGAACATCAGGTCGTTGGGGGAGTCGCCCTCCGCGCCCGCCGGCGCGGCCACGGCCTGTGATCGCATGAACTCCGCCGCGGCGGAGAAGTAGGGGTTGACCCGGTAGAGCGCGCCGACCGCGAGGATCACCTCGTGGCTCTCGGCCAGGATGGGCTTGCCGGAAAACGGCGTGCCGGCCTTGGCGGCCGCGGCCTGGGCCTCGGGATCGAACACCACCTGGCGGTTCTGGTGCAGTCGCGCCCCCGCGTTGGCCGCGATCGACACGCTGCCCTTCGTGATCTCGGCGACGAGCTTCGGCTCGTAGGTGAACGAGCTCGAGCCGAGGAAGCTCGCCTCGTCACCGAACGGCAACGTAGCGACGAGCTGGGCGGCCAGCGAGAACGCGTCCTGCTCGACCACCCGTGCCTTGAGGCCCAGGCGGGTATCGCCGGGGCCACCATTCGACGAGGTGTCGTTCTGGCGCAAGAGCGGCGCGAAGAAGAACGTGCCGTCGTTGTTCCTGATCGGGTCCTGTGGCTTGCCGAAGCCCGCGCCCATCGAGCTGCGCATGACGGGCACGTCGATCGCGAATTCGATGCGATCGGTCAGGCCGAAGTGCATCTGGAGGTTGACGACGTCGAGGTACGAGAGGACCTCGCGCTCCTCCTTCACGCCCTTCGCGTCGGACAGGACCAGGCGCAGCGGCTTCGACAGAAACGTGTTGCTGAGCTTGAAGCCGAAGTCGAATTGCTTGGACGTCCTGGCCCGTTCGACCATGAAGATGCCGTACGAGTCCAGCGCGGGCCGGAACCGCTGTGCGTCCACGCCGTACTGCGCACGTGCGGGCGCGCTCGCGAGTAGCACGAGCCCGAACAGCGCGAGCACAACGGCGTGCCCGAGAGCGCGGCCGAGGCGAGAGGTGGCGTTCGTTCTCATGCGCATCCCTACTGCCTCTTCAGGCGCCAACGCTGGACGAAGAACGCTCCATCCGTCGAGCCTCCGAGGATCGTGTCCCACGGGATCATTCCGGAGTCGCCCTTGCCCGAGTGCTGTGTGACGTGCGGTGGGTTGATGAGCACGGCCCCGGTGGGTCCGGTGCCCATCGTGAAGGCACGACCCTTGTCGAGGGTGTTGAGGTCGGCGCCAAAGTAGATGGCGTTCGACATGTTGACGTAGTCGTCGGTGACGCCGAAGGGGATGACGCCCTGGACCGGTGGAAAGGCCGAGTTGCGCGGGTCGCGGAAGATGGCGATGTAGGAGCCGTTCTGGCCGTACACGTCGCGTCCTGCCTGGGTCTTGAGGGCCTCGGCCTCCGCAACGGTCATGCCGATCGCGGTGGTCTGCCCGGTCGTCAGGTCGATGGTGCCCTGGCCGGGGACCTGCTCGCCGCCGACCGCGACCAGCGCCCAGCTGCCGACGAGCGCCGACGAGGGGTTCTCGGCGCAGTCATCCACCGCAGCCGCGATGAACTTGGTCGAGGTCTCGATGATGTCCGTGACCATGAAGCGCCCGCAGCTGTCGAGGTGCGCCTCACCCGAGCCGAGCGCCATCACGTTGCCGACCACGAAGTCGGTCGGGCTGTAGATCTTCACGCACGCGTTGTCGGCGTCGGTCACCTTGGCGCGCATGTCGAGCGGCTTGCCGTCGTCGGCCCAGCGGGTCACCTTGCCCGTGACGCAGTACCGGCCGGTGCCCTGAGTCGGGCACTGCAGGGGCGTGCAGCCGCCGCCGTCGCCGGTGACCTGGCCGCCCGTCCCCACGCAGACGCCTGCGTCATTGCGCACGGTGTTCATGCCGCAGGTGGTCTCGGACACGCATTGCGTGCCCACCAGCTTGGTTCCCGGGGCGCACATCGCCGGCGACACGACCGAGACGGCGCTGCATTCGCCGTTCTTGTCGACGGTGCCGGTGCCGCACTTGACCTGACAGCCCAGGCCGAATAGCCCGCCGAACGTGGCGAGCACAACGAACATCCGGTCCATTCCCATCATGCCGCCAGTCCTCTCTCGCTCGAATGTTCTCGTCCCGCGCGTCACTCGCTGCTCCGACGGGCACATCAGAACTGCACCTCGTCCTCGCCGAGGCTCGTCAGCACCGAGATCTGTGCCCCGAGAATCTGGGCGCTGGCGCCGACCTTGTAGAGCAGGGCATCGATGGCGCCGCGCTTCGTCTGCGTGGCGGTTCCGGACAGGTAGACGTCGGACGCCCCCGAAAGCGGCGACATGCTCGCTTCGGCCACGGTCCGGTTCTCCACCGAGACGAACATGGTCTTCATCTGATGCAGGTCGTAGGGGACCACGATCTCGGCTCCACCGAGGAAGCCGGTGGAGCTTGGATCTTGTGTGCGGTTGACCCCGTAGAGCTGGCCACTCAGAGGCGCCGTCAGTTGCCGGACGTTGGCGACGTAATACCTGGGGTTCTTCTTGAATGCCTCGTTGCACAGCCGCCTACGCTCGGCCGCCGTGGTGCCCATGGGGATCGCCTCTATCTGCACCCGGTACGTCGCCTCGAACGTGCGGGCCGCCGCGCCCTGTCGGACCGCGATGGTGCCGTTCGGGTAGAGGCAGTAGTTGGGATCGGGCGTCGTGGTCGTGCCCATCCCGGCCGTGCCGCCGGCACCGGCCACACCGCCTGCGCCAGCCATGCCGCCTGCGCCAGCCATGCCGCCGGCGCCGCCTCTGCCACCGGTGCCGCCTCTGCCACCGGCGCCGCCCATGCCACCGGCGCCGCCCGTGCCTGCCGACTCCATGTCCGCCAGCGGGCAGTGGTTCTCGAGCGTCCGGCCGTTCTCGGTGATGACCAGCGAGCCGAGGACGATCTCGTCGTCCGAGACCGCCACGATGGCCGTCGAGGACGTCGCGTCTGCAGGAGGAGCGATGACGGTCGAGGTCTTCTGCGACCCGGCAAGGCCGTCCGACACCGTGACCGCCGCGCGCAAGCCGTTCCGCGAGTCCTCGAGCGCCGCCGCACGCTTCTTCCAGAACTCGCAAACCGTATCGCCGTCGCAAGCGCGCATGATGAGCAGCCCGTTCTCGCGCTCGATCAGGCAGGGGCTGCGGGTGTTGACGGCAGGTGCGAAGCTGAAGGACGCGACCTTGACGACACCGATCGAGCTCGGGTCGGGCTGGTTGCCCAGGCCCGCCCAGAGCGAGTAGTGGCTGCCGGCCTGGATCGACGGGAAGTTGGGTGCCGTCGAGCTACCGCCAGAGTCGCCGGTGGACTGTTCGAACAGCGCCTCCACGTAGGAACCGCGGAATCCGTCGACGCAGGCCAGCGACCCACCTCCCAGACCCAGCAGCACAAGGCTCACAGAACCGGCCCCAAGAGATCGGGCCCGCCAGAGGCGCGTCCCCCTACGACGCGCGTCTGAAGGGCATTCGAGACGCCTCTCCATAGCGCCGCATCATAGCGTCCGGCTCTGACGACTGTAAAGAGCATATTCGCCTATCCGCATTCTTTTCGCGGGTCTGCGTGCTGCTCTCGCTGGTACGTGCCCAGAGGCGGGCGCTATCAATACAGGTAGCGGTAGGCGAGCTGGCCGGTGAAGAGCGAGCCGGAGAAGGAGCCCGGGGCCGCTTGCTGGTCGTTGTTGACGTCGCCGCACACGTCGGTAGGCCGGCCCGTGTTCCTGTCGGGACCGCACGTGGAGACCTTGCGCTTGCCGCCGAAGAGGACCTCCACGCCCGCATCGAAGTGGTGTCTACCCAGGGCAATGGTGCCGCCGCCCCCGACGGTGTTCTTGTCGCCATCGACGTACTGGCGATCGATCGATGCATCGGGGATCGCGTTCGAGTCGCGCGTGTAGCCGGCGCGGACGGCGGCGCCGATCGGCCTGGAATCATCGAGGATCGTGACCTCGACGCCCACGTGCGCGGCCCATGAGTCCTTGAAGTTGGTGTCGTAGCGGGCGAGTCGGTTGAGGGATGAATCCTTCTGGAACTTGGGGGCGATGGCCTGGAACGAGGACCAGTTCACCCACTCGAGCTGGGTGCTGAGGAGCAGCTTGTCGATGGGCTTGATCGCAACACCGCCGACGGCGGCCTGCGGCCACGGCAACGTGGTCTTGACGTCGGAGCTGATCGGAGTCGAGCCCGGCGTGTTCTCGATACTCGCCGATCCGCTCGGCTCGACCGTGAGCTGAGAGCGGTAGGTCAGGCCCACGCGAAGCTGGGGAATCGGCTTCAACATGGCGCCGAGTGAGTAGCCGACACCGGCGCCGGTGGAGTCGATGGTGGCGTTGGCGCGGTTGTGGCTGCCGCCGGCATTCTCCACGTTGAACAGACCGATACCGATCCGGAACGCGGCGCCGAGGTAGAGTTGCTCGTTGACGCGGTAGGCGACGGCCGGAGCAGCCTCGAGCAGCGCGAGCGTCGACTTGATGACGCCGGGCTCCTCGTTGTTGCTCTTGAGCTTGGCGCGGTCGAACTCGATGGCGCCGCCGTAGCCGTTGTAGAAGAGAAAGCCGATCGCGAGGCGTGACGGCTCCGCTCCCCCTGCCGATGCAAATCGGGTGGAGGCGCCAACCACCGGCACGGTCGCGAGGCCGCTCGACGACTCGACCTTCGGGCAGCGGGTGCGAGGCTGGCTCGTCGCCGGATCCTGCCCGCATTGACCGTCGGCCGGCTCGTAGGAGAACGTGGGCTTTGCCAGCTCGAGCCCGGCCAGGATCTGGCTGCTACGCACCTGCGCCAGGCCCGCGGGGTTGTACCAGACCGCGCTCGGGTCCTCGGCGACCGCCACGTAGGCGCCGCCCATGCCGACCGGCCGGGCGCCGGCGACGTTCGGTCGCGCGAGGCCGCCCGCGTGCGCGGCCAGCGGGAGGAGCAGGGCAGACGTGGCGAGCGCGAGAACGCGCAACGAGCGCATCAGAGCACCTCGCTTCGGTGTTGGAAGGGACCTGCCATGATGCCTTGCATTCCGCCTGCCCCTGCGCCGCCTGCCCCTGCGCCGCCTGCCCCTGCGCCGCCTGCGCCCCCCGTACCTGCGCCCCCCGTACCTGCGCCCCCCGCGCCGCTGGTGCCTCCGCTTGATCCGGCGGCGCCGCCACTCCCAGCACCCGGCTTCGGCATGCACGTTCCCGATGGCGCATTCGGGGTCGCCTTCACGCAGGATTCAGTTTCGGGAAAGCAGTCCTTGTCGTTGGCACAGCTCTCGTTCCTGCCCGGGTAGTCGTCGTGCGCGAGCGCGCAGCTCGCCATCGACAGCAGCGCTCCGATCGCCAGCCGGCGCATCACCACGTCCTCCCGGACACCACGAGGCCCGCACCACCCGGCAGCGGCACGGGCGCGATGGCGATCCGTCGGGGCCTCGCTGCGGTGGGTGGCCCGCCGTCGGGTGTCGCCATCGGAGGCTCCTGGCCTTCGGTGCGCTCGTCGCGTTCGAGGACCAGCAGCACCACGCTGGTCGCGAGTGCCGCGCCGGCGACGCCGAGCGTCACCATCGACAGCGTGCGCTGGCTGTCCCCGTCCTTCTGCAGCCTGGCGAGCTCGTCGCGCGTGGTGAAGGGCGTCGGGTTGGAGTTGGACCGGTGCACCTCGATGTAGTGGAGGTCGCGCGCCTTGTCGAACGTGTCCGACTCCTTGATGCCGTAGTAAAGCCCCACGGCGCCCGACGCGAACGCGACGCCCAGCGCCGACCACGCGCCGATGCGTAGGCGGCTGCGCTGCGCGTTGGTGCGCACGATGACGGGGACCGAGTGGGGCTCGCCGCGAACGACCACGACGCGCCTTTCCCACTCCTCGTGGTCCGGCGTGTCGACCTTGACCGTGTGGATTCCGGGGAGGCTCTCGAAGCTGCCGTCGGCGCGCAGCGTGATGGGCCTGCCGTCGAGCAGGACGGACGACGGCTTGGCCGGCGTCTCGAGCCGGATGACGCCGGTGGTGGCGACCGCCACGGGCGCCTTGCGGGCCTGCTCGTCGCACTTCTCCCGGGGCGCGGCCGGGTCCTTCTGCAGCTCGATCCGGACGTCGGTGACGTGCTTGCCCAGGATCTCGACCGACTGCGTCACCGCGATGAAACACGGCTTGGCGAGCTGCAGCTCGTGCGCTCCCGGGGTGACCGGCAGGGGCTCGATCGGCGTCGCGCCGCGGGCGATGCCGTCCACCGAGACCTGCGCGCCGTCGATGTTCGCGCTCACGGCGAGGGCGCCCGAGCCGGCCGGCAGGTCCTTCGGGATCGGCGCGTAGCCGAGCTCCTTTCTGCAGATCTCGATCTCGGTGTGCACGCGCTCGGAGAAGCGCGAGGGCTTGTCACCCTGCAGCTTGAGGTAGTGCGTGTACGCGTCGATCGATTCCTTGCATTGCTTCTTGGCGCGGTAGATGAGGCCGAGCCAGCGCCACGAGCCGGGCTGATTGGGGTCCTTCTCGAGCGCCTTGCCGAACGTCGTCAGCGCCTTGTCGAGGTCGCCGGCGTTGTAGAAGCGACTGCCCTCGTCGAACAGGCGCGCCGCCTCCTTCTTCTCGTCCGCCGACTGCGCGTTCGCTACGCCTGCGAAGAGCGTGCACAGAACGCCCAGCGCCGCGGTGATCAGGATCCTCATTGTGCCCCTCTCGCGCCGGATCGCTTCCGATCCGGCTGTGTCCGATCCGGCTCTTCCCGATCCGGCTGCTTCCGATCCGGCCAGCTGTCAGCGGCTACTCGTTCGCATTGTCCTTCCAGATGTTGTCGGGGATGCCTCCGCGCCCGGTGGGCGGCGGGGGCGCACCTTCACGCGGCCCGGTGCGCGGTCGAGTCGGCCGCGACTCCCCCTTCTCCCCCGCGCACTTGCCGCCCGCGCTGGTCACCCGCGTCGTCATGTCGACCGCGGCCGCGTCGCCGTGCTTGACCTTGAAGGACAGCTTGCCGCCGCTCGAGGACTTGCACTTCTCGTCCCACTCTTGCGTCAGGAACTTCTCGAACTTCTCGGCGCTCTTGATCGGGCGCTCCTCGACGCTGGCGATGAGGTCGCCCTCGACCAGGCCCACGAGGCGCAGCGGGGAGTCGCCCTTGACGCCCACGATCACGGCGCCCTCCTCGACCTCGCGGTGGCGCCAGGCCAGGCCCGGGAAGTAGGTCAGCACCTTGATGCCCTGGGCCTCTTTCAGCAGCTGGTACTCCGCGGCGAGCGCCTCGAAGCTGGCCTTCGGGATGGAGTAGCGCACGTAGCCGCGGTACCGGTCGCCGCTCGAGGTCGTGTACTTCTCCCAGTAGAACCCGGCGCGCTCCTGCGGCGCCCGGGCCCCGGCGGTCTTCTTGAACGAGGTCGCGACGCGCAGGCGGCCTTCGCGCGCCATTTTGCGCGCCTGCTCGAGCCCGGCGAGGTCGTTGCCGACGGAGGCCCGCTCGAGGTCCGACAGCGCCTTGGCCCGCACCGGCTGGTACTGCCCGAGCACGTGATCGATGAACACCCCGAGCTTGATCGAGGTGGCGAGCTCCTGGACCGTGCGCTCGAGCGCCGCGTTTTCGGCCTCCTGGATCGCCTGATCCTGGTCGGCGGTGAACGCCGGTGTCGCGCCGACGAAGAACAGGCTGTCGCCTTCGCGGTAGAAGTCGCCCTTCGAGATCCACGCGGGCGGCTTGCCTTCGGAGGCGCCGACGAGCGTGCCTTTCTCGTCGAAGGATGGCGTGGTCTTCATCTTGAAGACGAAGAAGCCGCCCGCGGTCACGAGCAGCGCCACCGCCGCCGCCGCGATGATCGTGGAGACCTTGCCGCCCCCCGCGCCGATCGAGACGATGTTCGGCGAGCCCGGCTGCGGCGCCGTGTAGCGCTTCTCGGTCTTCTCGATCGCGACCTTGATGAACTTGCGCAGCTCGCCATCCGGGGCCGGCTTGGGCAGCGTCGCCAGGTGCGCGAGCAGGCTGTCGGAGGCCACGCACACGGTGTCGTAGCCCTCGTGCTTCATCTCCGGCGGCGTGGCGAACTTGAGGACGTCGAAGTGCTGCTCGACGTCGATGAGGAACGAGGTCGTGGTCGCGAGCTTGTCGCAGCGGTAGGGCATGTTGAAGGACAGCACCTGGGCCTTTCCGGCCAGGTCTTCCTCCTTGGTCAGCCGCTCGACGAAGCCGGGTGGGCAGCCGACCAGCATGATCCGGTCGGTCGCCGGCGCGATCTCCTTGATCATGGCGCGCCACTCGGCGGCGCCGGCCGGGTCGATCTTGCCGATGCCGGAGAGGTCGAAGACGATGTCTCCCTCGAGGCCCTCCGCGAGCTTCTCGCGCGGGAAGCTGCCGTCGAGGTCTCCCGTCAGCTTGATGTAGACCGAGCGCTTGTCGATGTACTTGTCGACCTTGATCTTCCGCGCGCCGTCCGAGACGGCATAGTTCATGCGCGACGCGAGGAAGGTGGCGATCTGCGGGTCGGGCTCGTAGGCCTGCTGGTAGCCGGCCATGAACGTGAAGAACGTCGAGGGATCTTCGTCGAAGTACTCGGGATTTCCGCAGGTGGCGCAGGGCTGCTCGGGCAGCTTCTTCTGCTTGAGCGCCTCCCAGTCCCGGTCGACCTGGATGAGCCGCCGGCGATCGTCGTCGCAGTAGTCGCAGCGGAAGGGCGCGTAGAAGGACAGCACGCGCGCCTTGCCGGCGAAGTTGGCGACCATGTTGAGCTGATCGACGACCTTGGGCGCGAGCTCGACCATCAGGAGCGGCTCGTGCTTCTCGCCTGCCGCCGTGATGAAGTCCACCCACTCGCGGATACCGAAGGAGGTGATCTTGTTGATCTCGGCGAGATCGAGGATCAGCACGCCGCTCTTGAGGCTCTGCGCCAGGGCCTTGCCGGAGAACTGCTCGTCGATCATGCCCGAGAATTTCAGGGCGGTGATGTTGCCGTCGGCGAACTTCTCGACCTTGAGCTTGGGCTCCGCCGCCGCTCCTGCCGATGCCGTCTGTGCTTGCGCTTCCATCTGGCCCCTGTTCTCGTCCGCCCTGGGGCGGAGTTGCTGCTCTGGTCCGCTTACGCGGAGCTGGTCTCGAAGAAGTGCACGGACTTCGCGAGCGTCTTGAACTCGCGAAGGTTCATGTCGAGCTCGAACACCCCCGTGAACTCGGTACGGCGACCGGGCTCCACATCGAACATCATGACACTGACCGACTGGTAGAGCTTGGTCATCCCGAGCCCGGCGCCACCGTGCGAGGTGTCCATCTCGCCTCCCTTGAGGCCCCGAAGCAGGCCTCCGAAGACATGATGACGCTTGAGCCGGCCGAATGGATCCACCGCGTCGAGCACGAGGCGTACGCCATCGGTCGCGAGGACCATGGTCGGCACCTCCGCTGGCAGGAGCGACAGCTCGGCCTTGCGGTCGTGGGCGTACTTCGCCTTACCGCTCTCGTCGGCCGGGGCGTCGTACATCGCGTTCATGAGGACCTCGTGCGCCAGCTCGCCGAACATCTCGGCGATGCGCTTGGGCACGCCGATCCGCTCGACGAAGGAGACCGTGTGCTGGACCGCGGTGTCGCGATCGCGTGTAGTCACGGGGCGGAGCTCGATGGCGGTGTGGCTCCACTGCAGGATCGACGCCCAGGTCGGTCTGCCCGCCCCGGCATCGACCAGGCGGCGCGCCACCTGGCCGAGCTCCCAGTCGCGCGGGGACGACTCGAAGCTAGCACGGCCGATCAGGTTCGACATGCGCGGCTCCTCGAGCGTGTACTTGAGTAGCCGCTCGGTCGGCTCGGCCGACCACAACATCGCCCTGAGCTGGGGGTGCTTCTTGAGCTCACCGAGCACGAGGTCGATGTCGAAGCCATCCGAACACAGGAGCTGGGTCGCCTCCGAGATCGCAGGGGCCACCTGCTCGGGTTGCTCCACGGCCGTGACCGGTACGCCCGCGCACGAGAGCAAGCGCGAAATACGGCGATTGACGAGCCGGTTTCGATCGAAAACGACGGCGTGTCCGATGGCCATCCGGTGGCGTGCTCTCTGATGACCGGATCGCAGACCGGCCAGTTCCAGCACGTTACCATTGCAAAAGTGCAGCGCCAAGTCCTTGCCTGCGGTTTCCGGTGGCGCTGTAGGCTTTCCTGCGCCATCGCTCCTTGCGTGTCTTGGGAGGGCCCTCAATCGGAATCGAAGAAGTCGAGAGCGCGGGCGATTCGCGCTACGCTCTGCCATCTTCGCCATGACCTCCCTCGTCCTCCGCCTTGTCGTCCCGACCGTCGTCGCGTTTGCCGGAGGCGCCACGCTGGCCCGCGGGAGCGCGCTGGCCGCTCGCGCTGCAGGTCCAGCGGTCACGCCCGAGAGCCTCTCGGCTTCCGCCAAGGGCTTCGCCAAGAAGAACGACTATCCGCGCGCGATCCCCTACTTGCAGGGCGCTGTCGCCCTGTCGGGGCAGAAGCCCGACTACCTGCTCGAGCTGGCGGACGCCTTCAAGCTCGCGGGCCAGTACGACGAGGCGGTCGCGGAGTACGAGCGGTTCCTCAAGCGGGCGCCCAAGGAGCACCCGAAGGCCGCGTACGCCGAGGCCGAGGCCGAGCGTCTGGTGGAGGCTCCGCGGCCCTTCGACGCGCAGGTTTTTCGTCTGGTGGCCGCCGATCGCGAGGCCCGGGCGCTCTTTGCGGCGGGCCAGAAGCACGTCAAGTCCAAGGAGACCGAGGAGGCGCTCGCCTGCTTCGAAGCGGCCGCGGCGCTCTCGCCCGACCTACCGGGCCCGTACCGCCTCATCGGTGCCCTCTACGGCAAGCTCGGCCAGAAGGACAAGGAGCGGGACTTCCTGCTCCGCTACCTGCGCATCAAGCCCGAAGGGGCTCTGGTCCCGGAGATCCGCGAGCGGCTCGGGGCGGCGGGCTTGCTGGGCAAGGTCACCGTGACGGCCTCGTTCCCGTCGGATGCGTTCATCAACGGCCGGCCCATCGGCAGGACGCCGATCAAGGAGCTGCCCTTGCCCGACGGACGCTACACGCTCACGATCCGCAACGCCGACCTCAAGTTCATCAAGAACACCAGCCTCAAGGTCGAGGCGGGCAAGCCCATCACCAAGGACGTCGCGTACGCCGTGATCAAGATGAAGCTCGAGCCCTGGGCGCGGGTGAAGGTGGGCGGCAAAGATCTGGGCCTGTGGGACGAGTTCGCGATGCCTGCGGGCGAGCACGCGCTCGAGCTTCGGGCCGGCGACGGTTCCAAGCAGAAGACGGTGCAGCTCGTGATCAAGGGTGGCGAGACCATCGTGCTGTCGCAGTGGTAGGATCCAGAAGGGTCGGGGCTTGAGGGATTGCGCAACCTTGGAGCACTTCGGCTAGACATGTCTCGACCGGTCTCGATTTCCGGCCCTGTGGGCGCCCTCGCCGGCATGCCGGAGGTGGCGTGAGCGCGCCTCCTCCGGCCGCCACGGGCGGCGCTGGCGGCGGCGGCGGGGATCTCCGCGCCGGCAGCCCCGACGATCCAGTCGAGTTCGGTCCCTACTGGCTGCTCGGTCTCATCGCGCGGGGTGGCATGGCCGAGGTCTTCCGCGCGCGCTTCAAGGAAGACCGCTCGCGGCTCTACGCGATCAAGTGCATGCGGCCGCAGCTGGCCAAGGAGCGCCGCTTCGTCGAGATGTTCGAGCGCGAGGCGGAGGTCGCGAAGCTCCTGCAGGAGCCGTCGCGTCACTCCACCATCGTCGAGTTCATCGAGTCCGGACAGGTCGACGGCAAGTGGTTCATCACGATGGAGTACGTGGGCGGCAAGGATCTCACGCAGATTCTTCGCAAGTGCCAGGAGCAGAACCAGCGCATTCCGGTGCCGCACGCCTGCTACATCACCGCGATGATCGCGGAGGGATTGCACCACGCGCACACCCGCGCCGACGGGGATGGCGCGCCGCTCAGCATCGTCAACCGCGACGTCTCGCCGTCGAACGTGCGGATCTCCTACGACGGTGACGTCAAGCTGCTCGACTTCGGCATCGTGCAGGGGCGCGTGCTCAAGCCCCCCTCCGAGATCGGCATCCTGAAGGGCAAGTTCAGCTACATGTCGCCGGAGCAGATCCGGGGCATGCCGCTCGACGCGAGGAGCGACATCTTCTCGACCGGGATCATCCTCCACGAGATGCTGACGACGGAGAAGCTGTTCAGAAGCGACACCGAGTTCGCGCTCATGGAGAAGGTGCGCAAGGCCGAGGTGCCGCCGCCCTCGAAGTTCAACCGGCGCGTGCCCGAGGCCCTCGACAAGATCGCGCTCAAGGCGCTGGCGCGCGACCTCGGTGATCGCTACCAGTCGGCCGAGGAGCTGGCGGTCGACCTCAAGCAGCTGCTCAAGGGCTACGGCTTCAATCCGGAGGAGATCCGCGAGCAGGTGCGCAGCCTGTTCCGGAGCGACTTCAACAAGGAGACCGCGGAGGTGGCCGCGTGCCTCAAGGCGGCGGTCGTGCCGCCCACGCCGCCCCCGGCGCTGGTGGACGAGGCGAACACGGCGCAGGTCACGATGCCGCCGGAAAAGCCCGAGCCGCCCCCGGAGCCTGCGCCCGGCCCGGGGCGGGCCTCCCTGTGGGACAAGCTCCGGAGCAAGCTCCGGAAGGGGTAGCGGCGCGTGCCAACCATCAGGCCCGTGCAGGGGGCAGCGTGAGGCGGATCCTGATTGTCGACGACGAGCCCGACATGCTCGATTTCCTCGAGCGGGTGCTGCGCTCGGGCTACGAGGTGCTGCGCGCCGCGAACGCTCCCGAGGCGCTCGCGGTCCTGTCCCGCGAGCGCGTGGACGCGATCCTGACCGACCAGAAGATGCCGCGCATGACCGGCGTCGAGCTGCTCGAGGCGACGCGGAGGATGGGCCTCGACGTGGTGCGCGTGATCCTGTCGGGCTATGCGGACGTGCTCGACGTGGAGCGGGCGGTCGCGCAGTGCGGATTGCATCACTACGCCATGAAGCCGGTCGACTCGCAGCGTCTTCGCGCCGTGCTCGAACAGGCCTTCGAGAACCACGCCGCCGGCAGGACGGTCTCGATCGAGGGCCTCGGGTAGTCCGAACCCACAGCGATACGCGAACCCGCCGGTGCTTCGATGAGCACCTGGAGCAACTCGCGGCGGCGCTGTGTTTCCCCCCACTCCGCGCTCCGCGCTGCGTGGGGCCCCGTGCCGTCCTCGGCAAGGCCTGCGGCGGCACCACGCTCGCTGCGCTCGCTATCGGTGGGACGCGCAACGGTGGTCACCGCGTCCAGTGACCGGCATTGCGCCTAGCCTGGATTTCCACGCGAGAGGATTCCCCTAAGGACGCATCTGCGTAGGTGCATGAGTTGGGCCTATCGGCGCGGGGCCGCCGCGCTACGCCCCCGCAACTGCGTCGTGGTGGCCGC
>JAHFDS010000054.1:13326-29206 GCA_023248855.1 Myxococcales bacterium | reverse complement strand
CCGGGGCTGCCGCTCGCCGAAGACGCGGGGGCGGTGGCGGCCGAGGCGCTCGCCGCGGCGCGGCGGGGCCTCGGCGGTCCTCAGCATGCGCTCACGCTCGTGCACGTGCCGCCCGGCGCCGTGGCCCGCGGCCAGGACGGGCGCGTCCGCGTCTCGGTCGAGGCGGACCCGGTCGGCCTCGTGAGCGAGCTCGCGATCCACTATCGCCTCGCCGGCCAGGGCGCGTACTCGAGCGTGCACGCGCCGCGAAAGGCGCATGAGCTCGCGATCCCGGGCGCATTCCTCGGCAACCTGCGCGGCGGTGCGGCCGTCGAGTACTACGTCGCCGCGCTCGACCCGCGCGAGGGCGAGCTCGTGACCGCCGGCAGCGCGTCCGAGCCGTTCGTCCTGCAGGTCGCCGCGCCGATGGTCGAACGCGAGGAGGCGCGCGCCGACGTCGCGCCGGCGTGGTACCGCCGCTGGTGGGTGTGGGGGCTCGCGGCCGGCGTCGTCGCCGGCGCTGCCGGCGGCGTGTACCTGCTCACCCGCGACGGGCCGACCAGCCCGCCTCCGCTCTTCATCCCGACGCGGTAGCTTCCACGCGGACGCCCCCGGGGGCAGCGCCCGGCGCGCTACGATGCCCCACCATGCGCGTCCTGTTCGTCGCCTCGGAGTGTGCCCCGTTCGCCAAGGCCGGCGGGCTCGGCGACGTCGTCGGCGCGCTGCCGAAGGCGCTCGCGCGGCTCGGCCACGACGTGCGCGTGCTGCTTCCGCGCTACGACACGGTGCGCCTCGAGCACGCCTTTCGACACGACCAGGGGCTCGCGGTCCCTCTCGGCGGCGGTGAGACCTGGTGCGCGATCCTCGAGGCGCGCCTGCCCCAAAGCGACGTTCCGGTCTACCTGCTCGAGCACGATGCCCTGTACGGCCGTGGCTACCTCTACGATCCGCCGGCCGGCCTGTGCGGCGACAACCTAGCGCGCTTCGGCCTGCTCTGTCGCGGCGCGCTGTCGCTGTGCCGGCACCTGCACTGGGAGCCCGACGTCTTCCACGTGCACGACTGGCCGACGGCCCTGGTGCCGGTCCTCACAAACCACCTGCCGCCCGGCGACCCGCTCGCGCGCGCCGCGAGCGTGCTCACGATCCACAACCTCGCGCACCAGCCGCGCTTCGCCGCCTCGGGCCTCGGGCTCCTCGGCCTGCCGGCGTCCGTCTTCCGCGCCGACGGGCTCGAGGATCACGGCCACCTGTCGCCGTTCAAGGGGGGCCTTTGGCACGCGACCAAGCTCACCACGGTGTCCCCGCGCTACGCCGACGAGATCCGCCGGCCCGAGCACGGCTGTGGCCTCGACTCGATCCTGCGCTTTCGCTCCGGGGACCTCGTCGGCATCCTCAACGGCATCGACGACGCGGTGTGGGATCCGGCGACCGACCCGCTCCTGCCCGCGCGCTACTCGGCGGCCGATCTCGGCGGCAAGCAGGCGTGCAAGCGCGCCCTGCAGCGCGAGCTGGGGCTCGCCGAGCGGCAGGACGTGCCGCTCTTCGGCGTGGTCTCGCGCATGGGCGAGCAGAAGGGGACCGACGTCCTTTGCGAGGCCCTCGACGCCTTGCTCACGCTCGGACAGCTCGCGCTGCTCGGCTCCGGTGATCCGCAGGCCGAGGCCTTCCTCTCGCGTCGCTCGCACCACGGCGGGGCGCGCTTCCGCGCCGTCATCGGTTACTCGGAGCCGCTCGCGCACCGCATCGAGGCCGGCTGCGATCTCTTCCTCATGCCCTCGCGCTTCGAGCCCTGCGGCCTCAACCAGCTGTACTCGATGCGCTACGGCAGCCCGCCCATCGTGCGCGCGACCGGCGGCCTCGACGACACGGTCGAGCAATGCGACCCGGCCAGCGGCGCGGGCACCGGCTTCAAGCTCTGGGACCTCACGCCGCGCTCGCTCTACGAGACCGCGCGCTGGGCCACCGGGGTCTGGCGCGACCAGAAGGAGGCCTTTGGCGCCCTGCAGCAGCGCGGCATGCAGCGCGACTACGGCTGGGGCTCGCGCGCCCGCCAGTACGGCGAGCTCTACGAGTGGGCCGTCCGCGCGCGTCGAGGCTAGCGTGCTAGCCTGACCCGACGTGAAGGGCCAGCAAGCCGTGATCCCGGCGAGGCCGCTCCGCACCCTCGCGCTCGCGCTGCCCGGCATCGCGCTCCTGGTCGTGCATGCGCGAAAGTTCTGGTTCGTCACCGACGACGCGTTCATCTCCTTCATCTACGCGCGAAACCTCGCCGAGCACGGCCAGCTGGTCTACAACCTCGGCGATCGCGTCGACGGGTACACCAACTTCCTGTGGACGGTCCTGCTCGCGGGCGTCCATCGGCTGGGCGGCGCGCTCGAGGCCTGGTCGCTGTGGCTCGCGACCGCGCTGTCGGCGCTCACGATCGTGCTCGCGGTGCGCCTTGGCGAGCACCTCGATCCCGACGCCCCGGCGCCGCGGCGCCTTTTGGCCCCGCTGCTGCTCGGCGGCTCGGGGGCGCTGGCGTGCTGGACCTCAGGTGGCCTCGAGACCGCGCTCTTTTCGACCCTCGTCACCGCGAGCGCTCTTTGCGCCCTCGAGGCTTCCCCGCGCCGCGACCTCGTGTTCGGGGTCCTCGGCGCGCTCGGCGCGATGACTCGCCCGGAGGGCCTCTTGCTGTTCGCGCTGCTTGGCGGCTTCGCGCTCGTCGATCGGCGCCGGGCTCCGGTGCGCGCCCTGGTCGCTTTCGCCGTGCTGTTCGGTCCGTATTTCGTCTGGCACTGGCGCTACTACGGGTTTCCATTCCCCAACACCTACTACGTCAAGTCGTCCGGCGCGCGCGGCGAGACGCTGTCGCAGGGGGCGTTCTACGTGGGCCGCTTCGCGCGCGACTATGGCATCTGGCTCTGGCTGCCGCTCGTCGTGCCGCTCCGGCGCGGCCTGATGGTGCTCGCGCTGTCGGTCCCGTTCGTCCTCTACGTCGCCTCCGTCGGCGGAGACTTCATGGGCCTTTACCGCTTCCTGGTCCCGCTCCTGCCGCTTTGGGCCGTGCACGCCGAGCGCGCGCTGGGAAGGCTCGGGCCCCGCCTGCCCGCGCCCGCGTTCGCGGCCCTGGCGCTCGGGTTTCTGGGCAGCTACGGCCTTGCGAGCGCACGCGTCACCCGCAAGGCGAGCACCGAGATCGGCGCCGAGCGCGGCATCGACACGCCCGGCTACCTCCGCAAGTACGCGCACGACCGCGCGCTGATCGGCCAGTGGATGGCGCCCCACCTCGGGCCCGAGGACCTGCTCACGGTGGGCGGCGCCGGGGCCCAGGTCTGGTACGCGCGAGCCCGCGCCATCGACGCCTTCGGCTTGACCGATCGCTTCATCGCGCACGAGGTCCCGGCGCAGTCCACGCGGCCAGGCCACCAGAAGTTCGCGCCCGATACCTACCTCTTGTCCCGCCGGCCCACGGTCCTGTGTCACACCTACTTCATCGCGCCCGCTCCGCACGTCCCCTCTGCGGGCGAGGCGGCGATGTGGCGTGCCCGCGGCTACCACTGGGTCAGCGTCGTCATCCCGGGACTCGACGATCCGGGCCCCTATTACAGCTTCCTCAAGCGCCTCGACCGATCGTTCGGCCCCCTGCCCGCCGACACCTCTCCCTGACGGGTCCTGAAGCTGCAACGCGATCCCGCGGCTCATTGGCGTGGTGCGTCCGGCTCACGGATGGCAACGAGGATCAGGTGCTCGGCCTTACATGGATCACAGAGAAGTCACTCTTCGCGAGAATTATTCGCTGGTTGTTCGGCGCTCCGGGGGACGACAGTCGAGCGGGTGTGGCGCTGATCTGCGTGCGAGAGCCCGCAGGTGGCCAATCCGCTAGCCAGAGCCCTCTCTCGCCAGGTGCAGCCTGGTACCTGTACCTGGAGCGAACTGCGCGGGGCCGAGCGTGGGACCCTCCGGACCTGCGGATCCTGCGGCAGGCGGCGCGGGACCGACAACTCGCCTCCCATTCACCCCAGGATCCGGGACCTGTGGGGCGCTGGTCGGGGGCCGTGGCGTTTCGCGCGGTCGATGGCGTGGCCACCCCGCGCCGACGGATCCTCTTGCTCGAGGAGGTGAACGACCCGTTCCTGCCGGTGGAGGAGACGGTGTCGCTCGCGAGCTGGTGGATCCGCCCTACCAGGTCAGGCGAGCCACCAGGGTGAGGGCCAGGCCAAACACACCGATCCCCGCCACCACCACGTTGATCATTCGGCGTCTCGACTCAATCACAAAAGTAGTCTATCAGACAGTTATTTCCTTGGTCAATACAGATCTTTTGGTCCCGCGATACGGATCAAGGGAACATCGGCGAGCCGCCGAGACCCGCCGCCTCGGGCAGCCCCAAGGCGCGGTTCATGCACTGAATCGCCTGTCCTGACGCGCCCTTGACGAGGTTGTCGAGGGCCGTCATGGCCACCACGAGCCCGGCGCGACGATCGGCCGCCACGCCGAGGTGCACCAGGTTCGAGCCGCGAACGTGCGCGGTGTCCGGCGGATGCTCGACCACGCGCACGAACGGCTCGCCGGTAAAGCGCTCCCGCAGGAGGCGCAGGTAGTCCTCGGTTTTTCGCGACGGATCCGTCGGCACGGCGTAGGCCGTCGCGAGGATGCCCCGGCTCATCGGCAGAAGGTGCGGCGAGAACGACACGCGCACGGCGGTGCCGGCCGCGAGACCGAGGGCCTGCTCGATCTCGGGGGTGTGCCTGTGCGTGCCCGCGACCTTGTAGGCACGCACACCCTCGCCGGCCTCGGGCAGGTGCGAGGAGAGCGCGGGCGTGCGCCCGGCGCCCGACACCCCACTCTTGGCGTCCACGATGAGCGGCGCGGGCGCGACCAGCTTCGCCTCGAGCAGCGCGAACAGGGCCAGGATCGAGGCGGTGGGGTAGCAGCCCGGCACCGCGATCAGGCGCGCCCGATCGAGGCGTGCGCGGCCGAGCTCAGGCAGGCCATACACGGCCTCCGCGAGCAGCGCCTCGTCCGCGTGCCCGTACCACTCGCGGCAGATCGCCGGGTCGGAGATCCGCAGGTCGCCCGAGAGGTCGAGCACGAGCCGCATGCCGAGTCGGTACAGCTCACCGGCCACTCGCCCGCTCTCGCCGTGGGGCAGCGCGACGAACGCGACGTCGGCGTCCCTGGCCACGCGCGCGCCGTCGTAGGGCTCGACCACGGTGGACAGGCGGCCGGTGAGCTGCGGAAACAGCGCGTCGATGCGTTGCCCCGCGCTCTTGTGCGCGCACAGGAGTGTGAGCTCGACGTCGGGATGGGACAGGAGCAGGCGGAGGAGCTCCGCCCCGGTGTAGCCGGACGCACCGACGAGGGCGACCCGAATGGAGGCCACGGTCAGGTGCGGCGACCCGCTAGCGCTTGGAGAACTGGAAGCGAGCGCGGGCGCCGCGCTGGCCGTACTTCTTGCGCTCGACCTTGCGCGAGTCACGCGTCACGTAGCCGGCGCGCTTGAGCGGCGTGCGCCACTCGCCATCCACCTTGCAGAGGGCGCGCGTGATGCCGTGCTTGATCGCCGCGGCCTGGCCCGACAGGCCTCCGCCGCAGACGTTGACGAAGATGTCGAACTTGCCCAGCTGCTCGACGAGCTCGAGCGGCTGGTTGACGACCATGCGCGAGGTCGCCCGGCCGAAGTAGTCCTCCATCGACCGCTTGTTGATGGTGATCTTGCCGTCTCCGGCGTAGAGCCAGACGCGCGCGATGGCGCACTTGCGACGACCCGTGGCGTAGATCTTGTCCGTCATCATCGTTGATCCTCTAGACCGCCAGCGGCTTGGGGTTCTGCGCCGCGTGGGGGTGCGTCTTGCTCGTGTAGACCTTGAGCTTCTTGTAGAGCCGGCGACCGAGCGGGCCCTTCGGGAGCATGCCCCAGACGGCCCGCTTGATGAGCTCCTCCGGCTTGTCGTCGCGCAAGGTGGCCGCGGAGCGCGTGACGAGGCCCCCCGGGAAGAGCGTGTGATCGTGGTAGCTCTTGATCTCCCACTTCTTGCCGGTGAGGTGCACCTTGTCCGCGTTGATGACGACGACGAAGTCGCCAGCATCCGCGTGCGGGGTGTAGGTCGGGCGGTGCTTGCCCACCAGCACGCGCGCGATCTGCGTGGCGGCGCGACCGAGGGTCTTGCCCTCGAGGTCGACGACCCACCAGCCGCGCTCGAACGTCGTTGGGTTGGCCAGCCAGGTCTTCTTGTGCTTGTTGTACGGCATAGCGTTCGAGTCCTTGGGTCGCTGACGAAAGGTTGAGATCCGTACAAGGACAGGCCGAACCTGTCAAGAACAAACGCAACTCGGGGATCTGCCCGAAGATCCCTGCGCGCCGATCGGGAGCCGAGACGTACCATGATCGGGTGGACCGCGGCACGATCTTGCTCGGCGACGCCATCGGCGCCCACCGCGAGGCGGCCGCGGCGGCGCTGCGCCGCGCGGGCTTCCGCGTCGTGCCGGCCACCGACGCCACCGCCACGCTGGCGCAGGTGCTCGAGGATCCACCCGAGGCCCTGGTGCTCGATGCCCGGGGTGCCACCGCGGGGCTCGAGGTCTGCCAGCGGATCCAGGCGGCCCTGGGCAGCCGCGCGCCCCCGGTGATCCTCGTGGACAGCAAGGGCGACGTCGAGACGCGGGTGGAGGCGCTGCGAGCCGGTGCGGCCGATTGCCTCGCCAAGCCCTACGACCCACTCGAGCTCGTGGCACGGGTCGAGACGCTGCTCCGGATGCGACGCCTCGGGCCGGCCCAGCGCGCGGGCGAGCCCGAGCCGCGCGACCCGGCGACGGGGCTCCTGTCGGCGGTCGGGCTCGAAAGGCGCCTCGCGGAGGAGCTCTCCCGGGCCGAGCAGCGCCGCGAGCCCCTGGGCCTCGTCGTCATCGCTTCGGACGAGCTGCGGGCGCTGGGCTCGCGCCGGGGGGCCGACGCCGTGCAGCGGGAGATGGCGAGGCTCGGGGCGGCGCTCGAGCAGGTGGCTCGGCCCGGGGACACGGCCGCGCGCTGGGGCGACGGCGAGCTCGCGATCGTCCTGCGCGAGCAGCACCTGTTCGCCTCGGTGCCGATCGTCGAGCGGCTCTGGCGCGAGCTACGGACCTCCGTGGGCGAGGACACGGGCCCGTGCATCGGTGGGGCCTTCGTGCCGAGCCGCGAGATCTCGGCCCACGACGACCTGGTCCGGATGGCGGAGCTGGCGCTGGCCCGCGCGCGGCGCGAAGGGGCCGGCACCGTGTGCCTGGTGCAGGGGCTCGGCTACCTGTTGCGCCCCGGATAGCCCCACTGCGACTCTGTCACGGGCGCGGAGCCTGCGAGCGCCGCTGCGTGTTCAGGAACCGGATCACCTGGTCTCGCTCGCGGTCGGTGATCTCGGCGAAGCTCACGCTGATCGCGTACTGCAGGATCGCCGCCGGGTCCGGCCGCGCAAGCGGCGTGACGCGCACGATGGTGCTGGTCGCCTTCGCCTCGAGCGCGGCCGCAAGGTGTATCCGGAGCTGCAGCCTCTCCTCCCGGTAGAGGTGGACCGACGTGTTGAACATCAGCCCGCCGCCGCTCAGGTTGCTGGTTCGGGCCCGCATCCAGTCCGACGGCGGCGTTCGGTTGTCCTCGTCGGGATAGAGCACCGAGAACTCCAGCTCGGCCTCGAGGTCCAGCCGGAAGTGGTTGCGGCGCTGTACCCGCTGGAGCGCGCTCACCTTGAACCGAAACAGATCGTCCGCAGGTCCCTTGGTCAGGAGGGTGCGAAGGACGAGCAGCTCGCCCGCGATACGCGTGAGCAGCAGCACCGGCTGGCCGAGCGGCGGGCGACGGCCCTCGCCGGCGCGCACGAGCATGCTCTGCCCGTCCGGGGAAGTCGGGTCGAGCACGGTGCGACCTTCGAAGCTCTCGAGGGACCCCCGCAGCGTGCGCAGGGTGACCTCCTGATCGGCGGGAAGGCTGGGCCGAGCTGCTTCGCTCATTGCGGCACGCGCGCGCGAACGTATTCCACCATCCAGCTCGCCGCGTCCGCATCCGCGAAGCGCAGCACGGTGAGCTGCAATCGCTCGTCATAGGATGCCAGATCGACCGCGACCGAGCCGGTCTCGTCGTCGGGATCCAGGGCGGTGGACGGATCGCCGGTGACGAGGTGCAGCTGGCCCACCTTCGTGCGGTGGAGCTCCTTGGTGGCCGCGATCCCGGACACGCAGGCGGTCTCGTCGCCGATCTCGACCAGCGTGCCGAGGTGCCAATGTCCCCCCAGCATCACGCGCACGTACTGCTTGACGGGCCGCACGGACTGGCGCTGCACGAGGGTGATCTCGCCCGTGATGTCCTCGATCGGCAGCGGCGTGAACTCTCGGGGCACCGCCGCCGCCTCGACCCCGATGAGCTGGTCCACATGATCCGAAGCCGAGGCGACCTCGGCCCCGGTCCGCGCGGCGCTCGGCACCATCGGCGTCGGCTGCGACGCTTCGATGAGCTGGCCGGCCTCGACCATTTCGATGTCGTCGAGGCCGAGCGTGATGGCGTGCGCCTCGGAGGCCAGCGCCTCCGCGATCTTGGTCCTGACGCGGCGGGTGGGCTCGAGGTCGTGCTCGAGCAGCGTGCGCGCGAGCTGGCGGAACACGGCCGCGTCGGGATCGGCGCTGAGCGCGAATGGCTTGCCTCGGTTGACCGAATCACGCACGTGCGGCGACGAGCGGAACGTCGCGGCCACGTTGATGTCGAGCCCGAGGAATCGCTTGACGAGCCGCTGGACGGCGTAGATCACGTCGCGATCCCCCGGCGTCGCCAGCATGTTCCCGATCAGCCGCGCGTTGAACTCCTTGTCCACCAGCATCCGGAACGGTGCGATGAGCTCGGGCGCCTCCGACCCGAGAATCGCGAAGAAGGTCTCCATGCTGTCCATCGTGCTGGCGATCTCGAACGCCCGCCCCCCGAACGCTTCGGCCAGGCGGTCCGACACCTCCCGCCCCGCGATGGCGCGCTGCAGGCGCCGGTAGAGCGCCACCTTGAGAAAGCCGTAGGCGTTCTGGACCGCGGTGATCTCGGGCGTCAGGACCAGCAGACGGATGTCCGCCGCGTTGAAGAAGTCCACCGTGTTCAAGCTGGTCCCGGCCCCCACGTCGATGAGCAGGCAGTGCGCGTCGAGCGAGCCGAGCTGACGGATCAGCTTCTGCTTGGCCTGCCACTTGGGATTGGCCGCGCCGAGCGACTGGTTGCCGCAGATGATCCGCAGCCTGGGAAACGCGGTCGGAAGCGCGACCTCCGCGAGCGAGTCGATCCCGCCCTCGAGGAAGTCGCCCACCGTCCGCGCCGGTGTCGTGATGCCGAACATCGTGTGCAGGTTGGGCGCCCCCAGATCGGCGTCGAAGACGATCACCGTCGCCCCGGCGTGCGCCAGCGCCGTGGCCAGGTTCGCACACACGACGCTCTTGCCGACACCGCCCTTGCCGCCGCCCACGGCGATCACGCGCCCCACGCCAGACTGCAGGCCAGCCATCGGCCCCATCTTATCGCGCGCGCGTCCCGGCTCCAAGATCCGCGCGGGTGCACGGATCCGGGCCGAGAATCGTGCGCACCTCATCGGAAGCGCCTATTCTGGAGCGCGTGTGAGAACGTGACCTCTGCGGCGGGCCCAATGGTCGTAGCGGAGCCGGCGCTGCCCGAGGCGCACGCGGCCGCCGAATCCGCGCGCGCCTGGGCGATGGCGCACCGGCCGCTGGCCGAGCTGCTGGAAGCTGGCCTGTCGATGCCGCATGCGCTGGCGCGTTTTGGGCAGCTGCTGCTCGAGGGCGGACAGGCCGAGGCCGCGGCGACGGCGCTCGTCTGCGCGGTCGCGCTCGAGCCCACCGAGGCCGCGCTCTGGACCCGGCTCGGGCTGGCGCTCCGTCAGACCGGCGCAGCAGGGCAGGCGGTGGCGTGCTTCGAGCGCTCGCTGCGGCTCACCCCCGACCAGTCGGACGTCTGGCTCTTGCTCGGCATGGCGAAAAAGCAGATCGGCGACCTCGCCGGCGGCGAAACGGCGTACCGGACCGCGCTCGAGCGAGATCCCGACTCGGCCCTGGCCTGGCAATGCCTCGGCTTGCTCCTGGAGGAGCGCCGGGAGTACGCGGGCGCGATCGACTGTCTGCTCGCTTGCCTGCAGCGGGGTGGCGCGGAGGTCGCGCTCCTGGCCAATCTGGGCAAGCTCTTCTACCAGACCGGCCAGTATGTGGAGGCCTGCGCCGCCTTCGCCGAGGCGGTCGCGCGTGACGGGGGCAACGCGCACTACCGGGAGCAGCTCGGGATGGCGAGCCTGCTCGGCGATCTGCTCGCAGGCGCCACGGTCGACCAGGCGCTCGAGCGCGCCGTGCCATCCCTGCGCGCTGCGTGGCAGGCGGCGCCACAGGGCCCTAGGGAGCGAAGCCTCGACGAGCTCCTAGGGACCGTCTTCGGGCTGCTCGCCGGCTTCGGACACCTCGAGGCCGCGGCGCGCGTGGGCAAGCGCCGTCTCGAGCTGTCGCCGCAAAGCGCGTCCAATGCCTACCTCCTCGGCGCCGTGCTCGGGGAAGCGGGGCGCGATCGGTCGCCGCCCGAATACATCGTGGAGCACTTCGACGCCTTCGCCGACACCTTCGACACCCAGCTCTGCGAAGTGCTCGGCTACGACATCCCGGAGCGGCTGTGCTCGGCCATCCGGGACCTCACGCCACCCGATCACCTCTATGACGTCCTCGACGCGGGTTGCGGCACGGGGCTGTGCGGGCCGCTCCTGCGTCCGATCGCCCGCACGCTCGTGGGCGCGGATCTCTCGCCGAAGATGCTCGAGCGCGCCCGGCTCCGCGGGGTTTACGATCGGCTGGAGGCCGAAGAGCTGATCGCGCTCCTGGCCCGATCCCCGAGCAACTTCGATCTGCTGGTGGCGGCCGATGTGCTCGTGTATTTTGGTGACCTGACGCCGCTGTTCGAGGCGGCGGCCGTGGCGCTTCGGCCGGGCGGCCTCTGGGCGTTCACCACCGAGCTGTACGTGGGGGATGGCTACTTGCTGCAGCCCTCGGGTCGTTTCGCGCATTCGGTGGCGTACGTGCGCCGGCTGGCCGCTCCCGCCTTCACCGAGCATTCGCACCTCGAGACCACGGTGCGCCTCGAGGGCGCGCGACGCGCGCCGGGCAGCCTGTTCTTGCTCCGGCGGGCGGCCGAGACGGATCGGTAGGCGAGCACGACCCCGTCGGGATGTCCGAAAATCCGCGTCTAGCGCGGGACGACGCGCGCCGGCACGCCCATCACGGTCGCAAGAGGCGGCACGTCCCGGATCACGACCGCACCCGCGGCCACCAGCGCACCACCACCGATCCTGAGATGCTGGAGCACAGTGGCTCCGGCCCCGACGTGCACGCCATCCTCGACCACGACGTGCCCGCACAGGGTGGCGCCCGGTGCGACGTGCACGTGGGCCCCGATGTGCGTGTCGTGATCCATGCTGGCCCGAGTGTTGAGGATGGAGTCGTCACCCACGGACGCACCGGCCTGCACGATGGCGCCCGCCATCAGCTGCACGCCCTCGCCGAGCCGTACGTCGCGCGCGATCACCGCCGACGGGTGGATGACGGACAAGAAGCCGTAGCCCGCTAGCCTGCAGCGCTCGAACAACCGCTGGCGCTCGGTCGTCGAGCGCACCGACCCGAGCCCGTTGACGAGCAGCACTTCGGCGGGTGGATGGTCACCAAGGGCATCGTCGCATCCGAGCACCGGGAGGCCGAATCGGGTCGCGCCCACCAGCGCCGGATCGGGGTCAAGGATCCCGCGCCAGCGCAGATCTGCTTGCAACCGCAAGGCATCGACCAGCACACGCGCGTGGCCACCTGCGCCGAGCAAGATCACGGGCTGGCTCATTCCTCGAGGGCCTCGATGGGCCTTCGGGCAGTCATCGTGGCAGTCATCGCGACGCTGACAACCAGACGCTGCTCGGAAGGTTGATGACCCGTTGCTCAAGACCCTCGGCCACGGATAGATCCATGCGCGGGCAATCGCGATACATGGGGAGTCGATGCATGGGTGTCCAGAGCGGACGGGTCTGAAGGCCGGCCTGGCCGGTGGCCTCGAGCACGCGGTCACGCGCGTGGGCCTCTTGCTCATCGAGCAGGATGGCGCAGAGCCAGTAGTTGCTGCGCGCGAAGGTCGGCTCGGAAAAGAATGTGACCCCTCGAACACCGCGCAGCGCTTCCGCGTAGCGCGTGGCCAGGGCGCGCTTTTCGTCCACGAACCCTGGGAGCTGCTCGAGCTGCGCGCAGCCGAGCGCGGCGTTGAGGTTGGGCAATCGATAGTTGAAGCCCACGCGGTCGTGGACGAACGCGAAGGGGTGCGGCAGCTTGGCGGTCGTGGTCAGGTGCTTGGCCGCTCGGCCGAGCTCCTCGTCGTCGGTCAGGATGGCGCCGCCACCACCGGTCGTGATGATCTTGTTGCCGTTGAAGCTGAGCACGCCGAGCCGCCCGAAGCCGCCGGTCGGGCGCCCCTTGTAGGTCGAGCCCAGCGACTCGGTGGCGTCCTCGACGATCGGTAGATCGTACCGGGCGCATAGCTCGACGAGCGGATCGAGGTCCACGGGGTGCCCGAGCACGTGCACCGGCACGACCGCGCGGATACGCCGCCCGGTGCGGCGGTTTGCGCAGATCCCGCCGCGCACCTCGGCCACATCCGCAAGATACTCGGAGAGACGGAGGGGATCGACACCCAGCGTGCGCTCCTCGCTGTCGACGAAGTGGGGCACCGCGCCGAGGTAAGCGACCGCGTTGGCCGTCGCCACGAAGGTCAGCGTCGGTACGAGCACCTCGTCGTCGCGGGCCACGCCGCAAAGTGTCAGCGCCGCGTGCAGCGCCGCCGTGCCGTTGACACACGCGACCGCGCGCCGGACGCCCGTGACCTCCGCGAGCTGCTCTTCGAAGCGGTCCACGAACGCGCCCACCGAGGATACCCAGCCAGTGTCCAGGCACTCCTTGAGGTAGTCCCACTCACGCCCCCGGAACGTCGGCTCGTGCAGTCCCAGGACACCTTCGGAAATGGGCAAGACCGAGCGCAGCGCCCGCACGAGCTGGCCCGTGTCCAGCGTCTGCGCGCTCACAGGTGGTATCGATCCGACTGGTAGCGCCCGAGGTTTTCCGGCGACAGGAACCAGGCGACGGTCTCCTGTAGCCCGCGGCGCAGACCGTCGAGCCCACCGTACGCCGGCGCCCAGCCCAAGGCTCGCGCCTTCTTGCTGTCCGCGCACAGACGATCGACCTCGCTCGCGGCCGGCCGCAGCCGTTGCTCGTCGCTCTCGATTCGGGCCTCCGAGCGCATGATCCCGAGGATGAGCCTGGCCGTATCCCCGATCGAGATCTCATGACCCGTGCCAAAGTGCACGACCTGGCCCACGCAGTCGTCGGATTCGGTCACGCGGAGGAATGCCGAGACCGTGTCGCCGACGAAGTTGAAGTCGCGCGTCGGCGACAGGGAGCCGAGTCGGATCGCCTGAGCCCCGGCGGCGATCTGGGTGATGATGGTCGGGATCACCGCCCGTGCGGACTGGCGTGGGCCGTAGGTGTTGAACGGGCGCGCCACGACCACCGGGGTGCCGAACGAGCGGTGAAACGAGAGCGCGAGCTGGTCCGCCCCGATCTTCGTCGCCGCGTACGGCGACTGGCCCGAAAGCGGGTGCTCCTCGGTGATCGGAATGGACCGCGCGGTCCCGTAGACCTCGCTCGTGGAGGTGTGGACCACCCTCTCGACGCCCAGCGCTCGCGCCGCTTGCAGCACGTTGAGGGTTCCCTTGATGTTCGTCTCCACGTAGGTGTCCGGCGAGTGATACGAGTAGGGGATTGCGATCAGCGCCGCCAGGTGCAGGACCACCTCGCACCCTCGCATCGCGGTGGCGACCCCGTGAGCATCCCGGACATCACCCGCGAACACATCGAGCTGACTCCGGATCTCCCGAGGCACGGTGTCGAGCCAACCCCACGAGCCGAACGAGTTGTAGAGCACGAACGCGCGCACCGTGGAGCCCTGGCGCACCAGCGCTTCGGTGAGGTGAGAGCCGATGAACCCATCGGCTCCAGTGATGAGGATCCGCTTCCCGTTCAGATCCAAGAGCGCCTATTCTATCATGCCGAGTCAGCCTTGTGCAGACGGGAAGCGGCATGAGCAGAGTGTTCGTAATCGCCGAAGCCGGGGTCAATCACAACGGCAGCCTGGAAATGGCGAAGAGGCTCGTGCAGGTGGCGGTGGAATCCGGCGCCGATGCCGTGAAGTTCCAGACGTTCCATGCCGCAGGTCTGGTGTCCCGGACGGCCGAGAAAGCCGCATACCAGCAGCGCACCACGAGCGCCGCGGAAACCCAATACGAGATGCTCGAGCGCCTGGAGCTGAACGAGCCCGCGCACCGCACGTTGCAGTTGCTGTGTGCGCAAACCGGGATCCAGTTCCTGTCGACCCCGTTCGACGATCCCAGCATCGATCTTCTGGCCAAGCTGGGCCTGGAGATCTTCAAGGTGCCCTCGGGCGAAATCACGAACCTGCCGTACCTCCGACGCGTCGGCGGGCTGGCCAAGCGCGTGATCCTGTCGACCGGCATGGCTGACATGCGGGAGATCGGGGACGCGCTGGCGGTGCTGGCCGGCGCGGGCATGACCAGGGACCAGATCACCGTGCTGCACGCCACCACCGAGTATCCCACCTCGATGGAGGAGGTGAACCTCCGCGCCATGCAGACCATCGGCGCTGCCTTCGGCGTCAAGGTGGGATACTCCGACCACACCCCCGGCATCGAGGTCGCGACCGCCGCGGTGGCGATGGGGGCCAGCGTGATCGAGAAGCACTTCACCTTGGACCGGACCTTGCCGGGTCCGGACCACAGGGCCTCCCTCGAACCGAGCGAGCTCAAGGCCATGGTGGCGGCGATCAGGAACATCAGCACCGCCTTGGGCGATGGCATCAAGCGCCCGACCCCGAGCGAGGCGAAGAACATGTCGATGATCCGCAAGTCCATCGTGGCCGCATGTCCCATCCGAAGAGGCGAAATCTTCGGGCCTGCCAACATGACCACCAAACGGCCTGGCACGGGGATGAGCCCAATGCGGTGGAGCGAGGTGGAAGGCAAGCCGGCGCCTCGGGATTTTGCGCAGGACGAGCCGCTATGTCCGTGAGGCGCAAGGTCTGCGTGGTGACCGGCACCCGCGCCGAATTCGGCCTGCTTCGCCCGCTGCTCGACCAGATCTCCCGCGATGCCGAGCTCGAGCTGCAGCTGATCGTCACGGGAATGCACCTCTCGCCCGAGTTCGGCCTCACCCACAAGTCAATCGAAGAGGCCGGATTTCGCATCGATCGGAGAATCGAGACCTTGCTCTCGGGCGATTCGTCGGCCGCCATCGCCAAGTCGATCGGCCTGGGTATCATCGGATTTGCCGATGCCTTCACCCATTTGCGGCCCGACATCCTGGTCCTCCTGGGCGATCGCTTCGAGATCCTGGCTGCGGCCCAGGCGGCCCTGGTCGCGCGGATCCCGATCGCCCACATCCATGGTGGCGAGAGCACGTGGGGCCTCATCGACGACCCGATCCGCCACTCCGTGACCAAGATGTCCCACTACCACTTCACCGCCGCCGAGCCGTACCGACAGCGCGTCATCCAGCTCGGCGAGCGTCCCGATCGCGTATTCAACTTCGGCGCCCTGGGGCTGGACAACATCCGCAACCTGGCCCTGCTCGACCGGCGCGCACTCGAGCAGGCGCTCGATTTCCGGCTCGGATCGTGCAATTTCCTGGTCACCTACCATCCCGTGACCTTGAGCCGCCTGGGACCCCAGTCGGCGATGAAGGCCCTGTGCGAGGCCCTCGACGGATTTCCGGCAGCCACGATCATCTTCACCAAACCCAACGCCGACACCGACGGCCGAGCCATCGCCCA
>JAHFDS010000054.1:0-13316 GCA_023248855.1 Myxococcales bacterium | reverse complement strand
GGCAAACCCCGGACGCGCCATCGCCCGGGCCTCGCTGGGCCAGGTCCTCTACCTCAGCGCGATCCTGCACAGCGACGCGGTGATTGGCAATTCCTCGAGTGGCCTGATCGAGGTTCCGGAGCTCAGAAAGCCCACCGTGAACATCGGCGATCGCCAGGGCGGCCGGCTCAAGGCCAGCTCGGTGATTGATTGCGGGGAAACCGCCGAGGCCATCACGGCCGCGATCCGTGCCAGCCTTTCACCCGCGTTTCAGGCGGGTTTGCCGGCGACGGTCTCGCCCTACCACGGACTCGACGTGGCGGCGAAGATCACGGCGGTGCTCAAACGGGCCGAGCTGAGCGACGTGATCATGAAGCGTTTTCACGATCTGGAGACCCACGGATGAGGGTGGTCTTCATCGGCTGTGTGGCATACAGCGCAGCGACCCTGCGCGCGCTGATCCCATCCGAGGCGTGTCAGCTGGTCGGCGTCGTCACCCGCCGGGCGTCGGCGAAGACCACCGAAATGAACGCCGATTTCTGCTCGCTCGAAACGATCGCTGCCGAGGCGCGGATCCCCTGTTTCCTGGCGCAAGGGAACCAGCAAGGCGAGCTCGCCGATTGGATCGCGTCGAAGGCTCCTGATGTGATCTATTGTTTTGGCTGGTCCTATCTGTTGCGATCGAGGATTCTCGCGATCGCCCCGCTCGGCGTGGTCGGCTACCATCCCGCGGCCCTGCCCAGGAACCGGGGGCGCCATCCCATCATCTGGGCCCTGGCCTTGGGCCTGCGCGAAACCGCCTCGAGCTTCTTCTTCATGGACGAGGGCGCGGATTCGGGTGACCTTCTCAGTCAGAGACGGCTGGAAATCCACGACGAGGACGACGCCGCCTCGCTGTATCGTCGCTTGACCGAGCTGTCTCTGGTTCAGATCGCCGAGTTCACCCCTGCTCTCTCTCGCGGGACCCACCAGCGAATCCCTCAGGATCACGCGCTCGCCAACGTTTGGAGAAAGCGGGGCCACCTGGACGGGCAGATCGACTGGCGCATGTCCGCGGACAGCGTTCACAATCTGGTTCGCGCGCTGACCCGCCCCTATGTGGGCGCCCATTGCTTGTGGCAAGGTGAGGAGGTCAAGATCTGGAAGGTCCGCGCGCTGTCCGCGGCGGGCCTGGATGGCCTCGAACCAGGCAAGGTTCTCGAGCAAGCTGGCGGAAGGCTGATCATCAAGTGTGGAGACGGCGCGGTCGAGCTGGTCGAGCACGGATTTGGGCGCCTTCCGCCCGCAGGAGCTTACCTGTGAAGAAGGTCCTGGTCATTGCACCTCATCCCGACGATGAAACCCTCGGCTGCGGCGGCACCTTGCTCCGTCACCAGGCCGAGGGCTGCTCCTTGCATTGGCTGATCGCGACCGAGATGCGGCCCGAGCTGGGGTATTCGGCGCAAGAGATCGCGCTGCGACGGGCCGAGGTGGACGCGGTCAGTCTCCGCTTCGGCTTCGCCTCGACCGACTCGCTGGGGTTTGCCGCCGCGCGGCTCGACACCGAGCCCAAGGGCGAGATCATCAAGCGCATGGCCGAGGTCTTCCACCGCCTCGAGCCCGAGGTGGTGTATCTGCCTTTCGCGGGAGACGCTCATTCCGACCACAAGGTGGTGTTCGAGGCCGGGATGGCGTGCTGCAAGTGGTTTCGCTTTCCGTGGGTCAAGCGAGTCCTGGCCTACGAGACGCTGTCGGAAACCGACGCCAATCTGGATCCCTGTGTGACCGGGTTTCGCCCCAACGTCTTCGTGGACATCACGGGCTTTCTCGAGACCAAGCTGGCGATCCTGCCGTTGTTCGCGGGCGAGACCGGTGCATTTCCCTTTCCGCGCAGCGCCCGGGCCATTCGCGCCCTGGCCGAGGTGCGCGGCTCGGCCGCCGGATCGCAGGCCGCCGAGGCCTTCATGCTCCTCAGAGAGGTGATCTAGACCTCGCGCATCTCGGGGTTGTCCCTCGGCGAGCGGCCCTCGCGCAGCCGCCTGGCGCCGTCAACCCTGCCGACAGCACTTCCGGCAGGATCGCCAAGTAGCTGATCTTGCTTCTGTCCAGGGTGGCGCTCGGCTTGCAGGGGCAGGCATCATGGCCGATATCCTGAAAGGCAACTTCACGCCCGTGCGCCCACCCACGATCGAGCCGGAGGCAGAGGACCTGACGGGCAGGTTCGAGCGCGAGGCGCTGCGGCGCCTCGGCGGCAGCATCGCCTTCGTCGCCAAGAAGAAGTTCCTCTACGGGGTGCCGACCCAGCAGGCGGAGGAGCCAGAGGGGGGCGGGGACGGTGAGCCCTAGCGCAGGTGTGCTGGGGCGTCGCATCGCCGGGCAACTCGGCCCGGTCACGCTCGAGAAGGTCAGTGAGATCGGCTTCGCGAACGCGCGCCGGAACCAGCCCCTCATCCAGAAGGGAAAGAGCCTCCTCGCGCTCGGGGAGACCACGCTCGCGGGCCCGGGCGACGCGCTCGTGATCGCCGCCGGGCCTTCCTTGCACCGGTACGACACCGCAGCCATCGTGCGTCAGTCGCGCTTCGCGGGCACGCTCATCGCGACCGAGTCGTCGCTGTCCTGGTGCCTGCGTAACGGCATCGTCCCGGATCTCGTGGTCACGCTCGATCCCCACGCGAGCCGGATCGTGCGCTGGTTCGGCGATCCAGACCTGTCGCGCGAGGCCCTGGCCAGAGACGACTACTTCCAGCGCCAGGATATGGATCCGCGCTTCGGCGACGACCAGCTGCGCTCGAACCGCGAGCTCATCGAGCTCGTCGATGCGCATGGCCCACGCATCAAGATCGCGATCGCGTCCAGCGCCTCCGAGGCGGTGGTGAAGCGGGCAGTCGAGGCCGGCATGGACCTCTACTGGTGGAACCCCATGTACGACGACCACGACCTCCCGGGCAGCCTGACCCGCAAGTTGCACGAGGACAATGGCCTGCCCTGTATGAACGCCGGCGGGAACGTGGGCTCCGCGTGCTGGGTCATGGCGCACGCCGTGCTCGGAAAGACACGCGTCGGCCTGGCCGGCGTGGACTTCGGATACTACGCCGACACGCCGTACGAGAAGACCCAGTACTACAAGGAGATCCTCGCGCTGGTCGGGCCTGAGCGCCTGGATGAGGTGTTCGTTCGGCTCACCAATCCGCACCTCGGGCAGGACTTCTACACCGACCCCGCGTACCTCTGGTTCCGGGAGAGCTTCCTCGAGATGGTGCCCAGGGCCGAGTGCGCGACCCACAACTGCACGGGCGGAGGGATCTTGTTCGGCCCCGGTATTCACTGGACCGACCTCCACGAGTTCCTGGCCCAAGGAGAGGCGACATGGCGAAGTGCCTGCTCATCAACCCGGTGATCCGCCACGAGGACGCGCCGCGTCACGTGCCCTACGGGCTCGCGATGCTGGCGTCGATCGCGATCAAGGCCGGGCACCAGATCCAGATCTACGACGCCAACGCCTGGCGGCTCGGCGACGACGCGCTCGAGCAGGTCCTGCTGGCCGACGACTGGGACGTCGTGGCGACGGGAGGCATCACCACGACCTACGGCCATGCCAAGCGGATCTGCGAGCTCGCCCGGCGGCGCGCGCCGCGTGCGCGCGTGGTCGTCGGCGGCGGGCTTCTGACCGCCATGCCGCGCGACATCATGCGGCTCATCCCTGAGATCGACGTCGGCGTCGTCGGGGAGGCCTTCCAGACGTTCCCGGACATCCTCGACCAGATCGATCACGGTGATTGCGACGTCGCCCACATCCCGGGCGTGATCTACCGCGATGCCGCGGGCGCGCTCGTGCTCACGCCGCCGAGGCAACTCCTGCACGAGCTCGACTCACTGCCGGCCCCGGCGTACGAGCTGTTCCCGCTCGAGGAGGTGTACTTCCCGAATAGCCAGGTGCTGTTCTCCGAGGAGGGGATGCTGGCGCGCCGCCGGCTCGACATCAACGCGTCCTACGGCTGCTCGCTGGTCTGCAAGTTCTGCTTCCACCTCGGCCTTTCGGGCGATCTGCGCCACGTCCAGGGCGAGGATGGCGTGACCGACGTCAAGTTCGATTCCCCCGGGCAGTACGGGCGCGACATCCGCTGGCACAGCCCGCGCTACGTCGTCGATCTCGTGAAGTCTCTGCAGAGGCGCTACGACCTCGACTTCATCGGATTCCTCGACGAGAACCTGATGACGATGGACCAGTACTCGGGTCGCACCTGGATGCGCGAGATCTGCGAGCTGTGGATCGCCGAGGGCCTGCAGCCCACGTGCATCCGGGACGACGTCCCGCATGACGAGCACTGTAGGGGCGTGCACTGGAGCGGGACCAGCCACGCGACGCTGTGCAATCCGGAGATCTTGAGGCTGATGCGACACGCGGGTTGCTCGCACCTCGTCTACGGCTACGAATCGTTCTCGAAGCAGGTGATGAAGCGCCTCGGCAAGGGCGCCACGCCCGAGACCAACATGCGCTCGTTCTTCTGGACGCTCGAGGCGGGCATCCGACCCATCCCGAACCAGATCATCGGCTTTCCCTCGGAGGATTTCGACTCGCTGCGCGACTGCATGCGGGCGTGGGAAAAGCTCGGCATCGTGGTCAAGCCGTTCTTTGCGACGCCCTACCCCGGATCGGCCTGGTACGAGGTGTACCGTGACCGCATCCTCGAGCAGTACAAGGGCGATCTCGATCGCTTCCTTCGCGACCTCGGCGACGCCACCAAGGTGACCGCGATCATCTCGGAGAACTTCAACGCGGTCGAGCTGTACGGGCTGCGTGAGCTCATGATCCAGGGCGACTACGAGCGCATCGCCGAGTACGAGCGTGAATGGCGGCAGAGCCGCCCGGGCAAGGACGCCATCGAGTGCGCCGACGCGCGCGAGATGAAACATCGCCGGGCCATGAGCCGGCTGGCCGTGATCGGCTAGATGGAAATCCTCGGCATCATCCCGGCCCGCGGCGGCTCGAAGGGTCTGCCGCGCAAGAACCTGGCACTGGTCGGCGGCAAGCCTCTCATCGCCTGGACCTGGGAGGCCGCGCGCGCCGCGCCGTCGGTCACCCGCCTCGTCGTGTCGACCGACGACGAGCCGATCGCGGAGCTGGCCCGAAGCGCGGGCGTGGAGGTGCCGTTTCTGCGCCCGGCCGAGCTTGCCAACGACACCGCGAAGGCGGTCGACGTCATCCTCCACGCGCTTGGCTTCCTCGAGGAGCGGGCCGGCTACCGGCCCGAGCTCGTGCTGTGGCTGCAGCCGACGAGCCCGCTCCGGAGCGCCGAGGACATCGAGGCCGCGGTGCGCCTGCGTCAGGGGCACGACGCCGACGCGGTGGTGAGCGTCTGCGAGGCCCGGCATCACCCGCTGTGGATGCGGCTCCTCGGCGCGGGCGACCGGCTGGAGCCCTATCAGGGGGACCGCGAGCCCCCCTCCCGACGCCAGGAGCTGCCGCGAGTCTATGAGCTCAACGGCGCGGTCTACCTGATACGCCGCGAGGTGCTTCTCCGAACGCAGACGCTCTTCCCACCGGACACGCGCGGCTACCCGATGCCGCCCGACCGCTCCATCGATGTGGACACGTCGTGGGATCTGCACCTGGCGGACCTCTTGCTGCGCGCCCGCGGCACGACGGAGGCGTCGCAATAACATGCCGGTGCGCATCATTCCTCGGCTCGACATCAAGGGGCCGAACCTCGTCAAAGGGATCCAGCTGGAGGGCCTCCGGATCCTGGGACGACCAGAGACGTTCGCGCGTCACTATTACGAGCAGGGTGCCGACGAGCTGCTCTACATGGACATCGTCGCCAGCCTCTACGATCGCGCGAGCATCCTCAACATCGTGGAGCGCACTTCACGCGAAACGCATATCCCCCTCACGGTGGGAGGCGGCCTGAGGACCGTGGAAGACATCCGCGCGGTGCTGGGCGCGGGCGCAGACAAGGTGGCCATCAACACGGCCGCGCTGAAGCGACCGGCGCTGATCCAGGAGGCCGTGACCCGGTTTGGATCGAGCACCATCGTGATCTCGATCGAGGCCAAGCTCCGGCCGGATGGGACGTACGAGGCCTATGTGGAGAGCGGCCGCGAGCGGACGCACCTCGATGCCTGCGAATGGGCGCGCAGAGCCGTGGAGCTCGGGGCCGGCGAGATCATGGTGACCTCGATCGATCGCGAGGGAACCGGACGCGGCTTCGACCTCGGGCTTCTGCGCACGCTGGCCGACGAGCTCCCGGTGCCCGTGATCGCGTCTGGCGGCGCGGGCGGCGTGGACGACGTGCGACGCGCGATCGAGGACGGCCACGCGGACGCCGTTTGCGTCGCTGGTGTGCTGCACTACGATCTCCTGACCCGACTGGAGCGCGAGTCCAGGGTGGAGGCCGCCAGAGGCAATCCGCTCGGGAGCAAGCGCCCCTTCCAGCGGCTAGCGCCCGCTTCCATGCCGGAGATCAAACGCCATCTGCTGGATCATGGAGGATCGTGCCGTGTCTGATTCACGCCCAGCGCCGCGCGTCGCCATCATCGACTACAAGATGGGCAACCTGTACAGCGTGCGCCACGCCTGCACGATGGCGGGGCTCGACGCCCGGATCACCGACCTGCCCGACGAGGTCCGGGCGGCCGATGGTGTGGTCCTGCCGGGGGTGGGCGCCTTCGGAGACGCGATGGACGCCCTGCGCCGGGCCGGATTGGTCGAGGCGCTTCGCGCCGCGGCCGAGGCCGAAAAACCCTTTTTCGGGATCTGCCTCGGCATGCAGCTCCTGCTCCGCGAGAGCCACGAGCTCGGCACTCACGCCGGCCTTGGCCTGCTCGAGGGCAGCGTCGAACGCTTGGCGGAGACCGTCGAGCACGGACGGAAACAGAAGATCCCTCACGTGGGGTGGAATCGCATCCACGTCCCGAGCACGGCGGGATCATGGGAAGGCACCCCGCTCGAGGCGCTGCGGGACGGTGAGCACATGTACTTCGTGCACTCCTTCGTCGCCAAGCCCACCGAGCCGGGAGTGGTGCTCGCGACCACGCGCTATGCCGGGCAGGAATTCTGCGTCGCGCTGAGACGAGGCTCCATCTTCGCCTGCCAGTTCCATCCGGAGCGCAGCGGCGTGGAGGGCTTGCGGATCTACGCCGCCTTTGCCGCCCGGCTGGCCCGGGCGTCCAGCGAAAGGGAGACTGACGATGACAGAGCGGCTCGAGGCGAAATACGGTCTTCCTCCCAAGGTGCAGTTCTGCAGGCGCTGCGTGATCTCCAACCAGCGTCCGAGCTCCACCGTCGAGTTCAGGAGCAGTCAGGCCGAAAAGAAGCAGACCATTGCCTTCGACCGCGAGGGCGTGTGCGCGGCTTGCCGCTACCGTGACATCAAGGAGCACGAGATCGACTGGGCCCAGCGCGACGCGGAGCTGGTGGCGCTTTGCAAGCAGTACCGGAGCAAGGCGGGCCACTACGACTGCATCGTCCCCGGCAGCGGCGGCAAGGACAGCACCTTCACCGCCCACGTCCTCAAATCCCAGTACGGGATGCACCCGCTCACCGTCACCTGGGCTCCGCACATCTACACCGACGTGGGCTGGAGCAACTTCCGGAAGTGGATCCACGCCGGCCTCGACAACATCCTGTTCAGCCCCAACGGCAAGGTCCATCGGCTGCTGACCCGGCTGGCCTTCGAGAACCTCCTGCACCCATTTCAGCCCTTCATCGTGGGACAACGACAGATCGCACCGAAGACCTCGGCGCTTCACGGCATCCCGTTGGTCTTCTACGGCGAGAACGAAGCGGAGTACGGCAACGACATCGAGGGGAACTTCCGACCCAACATGGATCCCAGCTTCTTCGCGGGTGATCCTGGGCTCTCCGGCATCGTGCTCGGCGGCGTCTCGGGGGAAGATCTGATCCGCGACCACGGCCTGGTCGAGCAGGATCTCATCCCCTACCTCCCAGCGTCGCGCGAGCGGCTGAACGCCGTGGGGACGACCGTCCATTACCTCGGGTACTACCTGAAATGGGATCCGCAAGAGTGCTACTATTACGCGGTCGAGCACACGGGGTTCTCCTCGAACGAGGAGCGCACCGAGGGCTCGTACTCGAAGTACAGCTCGATCGATGACCGCATTGACCCCCTGCATTACTTCACGATGTTCATCAAGTTCGGGATCGGCCGCGCCACGTACGACGCCGCTCAGGAGATCAGGAACGGCAAGATCTCGCGCGAGGAAGGCGTCGCGCTGGTCAAGCGCTACGATCACGAATTTCCGGCCAAGTACTTCCGCGAGATCCTCGAGTACATGGGGATCACGGAGGCCCGTTTCCGGGAGTGCATCGACGCCGCGCGCTCACCGCACCTGTGGCACCGAGACCAGGCGGGCGAATGGCAGCTGCGCCACGCCGTGTGGATGCCGCACCACGCCCTGATGGGCTAGCTACCGTCAGCCGCGAGCGGCGAGATGCGCGCGTAGCTTCTCCGCCACTGCCGCTAGCGTCGTGTCCCAGCTCGTGCCAAAGGGGCGGTGAACCATCCGCACCGACGGCAGAAAGGGCACGCCATCGGTGCCCAGGGTCTCCCAGATCGCATGTTCGGGCGCCAGCATCCAGGTCGGTATCCCCAGGGCCCCGGACATGACCGCCACGGAGGTCCCGGGCGAGATGACGAGGTCCACCGCCGAGGTGAGGGCGGCCGCTCCGTCGAGGTCGTTCATGAGATCGATATCTGCAAAGGCGTGGACGGTGACGCCGAAGCGCTCTTCTGCCGACCTGAGCTCGGCGCTGCATTCGTCGTACTGCAGATTCACGAAGCACACACCGGGCACGTGCAGGACCTCACCCCACTGCTCGATGGTGGCGAAGTGGTGCGCTCGCGACTTGGTCATGAGCTTGCTCCGCCACGCGACGCCCACCTTTGGCCCATCGCCCAGGGCGGCCAGCCTACTCTTCCAGTGAGCGACCTTGTCCGCGTCGGCGCGCAGATGCCCGCCCGAGGTGCGGAAGCTCTCCATCGTGGGCCGCAACCAGCGAAACGTGTGGCCGAGTGGAGCCTGGAGGCGAAGGTCGTCCTGCAGGAGCCGCGGCGCCACGGGCGCCTGCCTGGGCACGACCTCCACGCCGGCGAATGAGCGCTCGAACAGCGGGACCAGCCGCGGGTCGCATTCGAGGACGACGTGGCCGGCCCTGGCGGCGAGGTCAGGAATGATCGAGGTGTATTCGACCTCGTCCCCCATTCCTTGCTCGCCCCAGACCAGGATGCTCTGGCGCGAGATATCCTCCCCCTGCCACCACGGCTGCGAATGGGGCCGTCGCAGCGGGCTTTCCTTCCCCTGCCAGCGCCATTCCCGCTCCTTGAAGCCCGCCTCGAGCTTGCCCTGCGCGAGCAGCGTGAACCCGAGCGCCTGGTGCGCGAGCTCCGCCTTGGGATCGAGCGCCACCGCGCGCTCGAGCGCGTCGACGGCCTCCTCGAGCTCGCCTGATTTGAACAGGGCCGAGCCGAGATTGTAGTAGGCGTCGCGGGAACGGGGGTCGAGCGCAATGGCCTGCCGGTGCGCCGCGAGGGCCTCCGGGCGGTGGCCCTTTGCCCAGAGCACGGTGCCGAGGTTGTTGTGGGTGTCGGCGCGCCGCGGGTCGATGCGAAGCGCACGGAGGCAGGACTCGCCTGCTTCGTCCAACCGATCGAGCGCGAACAGTGCGGCGCCCAGGCTCGAATGGCCGTCGGCCGAAGCGGGTCGCAGCTCGACCGCGCGACCGAGCACCTTCACGGCCTCGATCAGCGCCGCGAGCCGCTTGGGATCGCTCTCATCGAGGGGATCGGCCAGCTGATAGAGCGCCATGCCGAGGTTCAGCAGGGCGTCGACATGATCCCGCTGCAGGCCCAGGGCGCGACGCGCACTCTTGGCCGCGCCCTCTGCATCTCCCGAATCGAGCTGCAGCTGGCTCAGATTGGCGAGCGCATTGACGTGCTTCGGATTGAGCTCAATGGCGGCGCGGTTCGCCGCCATCGCTTCCTCCTTCCTGCCCGCCTGGCGGAGCACGAGCGCGAGGTTGGCACGATAGTCTGCCTTGCGAGGGGAGAGCGCGATGGCGCGCCCGAGCCACTCCAGCGCGACCTCCGGCCGACCCGTCTGACTGGCGACGATCCCGGCGAGGTTCATCGCGTCCGCGTGCTGCGGATCCATCCCGACGATCTGCTCGCAGAGCCGCTCCGCGTCCGCGTAGAGGCCCTGCCCCTGGCACGCGACGGCGCGGGCGAACAGGTCACGAAGTTGTGGCGCTCCAGCCGTCGGCCGGCCCGCCTCCTTCTGCATCGCACGCCTTTGGTGTCGGTTCATCCGAACGGCCGTGCGCAGGATATCATGTCCCCCACGTTGGTTTCACCTTCCAGGTGGGGCGTATATTGTGTCGCGTCATGGCGACGGCGAAGAGTTGGGCCCCTCCGGCAGACTTTGACCTCGGCTGTCGCATCCACGCGCTGCAACAGCAGGCGATGAACCTGCAGCGGCAGGGCGCTCTCGACCAGGCCGAGCGTCTGTACCATCAGGTCCTGGAGCTCTCGCCAGGACACCCCGACGCGCTGCACCTGCTCGGGCTCATCGCCTTTCAACGGGGCCAGGGGGAGGCCGCGGTCCAGGCGATTGGAGCGGCGTTGGCCAACAGCCCAGGGCCGGCCTTGTACCACAGCAACCTGGGCGCGGTGCTCACGACCCTCGGTCGGTCGCGCGAGGCGGAGGAGCACCTACGGACGGCCGTGGCACTGTCGGCCGACTCGGCGGATGCGTACAGCAACCTGGCCAACGCCCAGAACCTGCAAGGGAGTCACGCCGAGGCCGTGAAGAATGCCGAGCGTGCCCTACTGCTTGCGCCGGGGCATTCCGAGGCGTGCAACAATCTCGGGGTCGCGCACCAGGGGCTCTATCGATTTGACGCGGCGATCGTGCAGTACGGGAAGGCTCTGGAGAAAAGCCCCAACAACCTCGCCTTTCTCAACAACCGCGGGCAGGCCTTCTACCAGGCCGGGCAGCTCGAGCCGGCGCGCCTCGATTTCGAGCGCATCCTCGCGCTGGACCCGAACCACGTGACTGCGCACTGGCACCGTGCGTTGGTGCTCTTTGGCCTCGGCAGGCTCGAGGAGGCCTGGCGTGAGTTCAGGTGGCGGCACCAACTGCCCGCGAACTTGCCGTTCGTGCGTTCGTTTCCGCAAGCCAGGTGGCAGGGTGAAGACCTGTCAGGGCAGAGCCTCCTCGTCGTAGGTGAGCAGGGCGTGGGCGATGAGCTGGAATACTCATCGGTGATTGCAGATCTGACGACCAGGGCGCGCCGGGTCGTGGTCGAATGCGACGAGCGCCTGGTCGGGTTGTTCGCGCGGTCGTTTGCCGGTGTCGAGGTCGTGGCCAGGCGCACCCCGACCGATCCGAGGCTCCTGAGCCCGGAGATCCGCTGGCAGGTGCTGGCCGGTGATGCGCTGCCGTGGATGCGACCGAACCTCGAGAGCTTCCCGCGCTCGGGTGGGCATCTGCGCGCGGATCCCGAGCGAGTCGAGCGCTGGCGCATCCGCCTGGCGAGCCTGGGCGATGGACCCAAGATCGGGATCGGGTGGCGCAGCAAGGTCATGACCAAGGAACGACAGTTTCACTACTCGCGCTTGCCGCAATGGGGCGACGTGCTGCGCGTGCGTGGGGTCCATTTCGTGAACCTCCAGTACGATGAATGCGTCGAGGAATTGCGCGAGGCGGAGGCGCTCTTTGGCGTCAGGATCCACGCGTTTGCCGACGTGGACCTGATGCGAGACCTGGAAGAAGCCGCCGCCCTGACCGCCGCGCTCGATCTGGTCATCAGCCCTTCGACCACCGTGGCGGTGATGTCCGGGGCGCTCGGGATCCTGACCTGGTGCCTCATCACGGACCATTCGGCGTGGGAGACCCTGGGCACCGAACGGCTTCCCTTTCTGCCATCGGTGCGCGTCATCCGCCGGCACTGGAAGCGCCCCTGGGACGCGGTGCTGGCCGACGTCGGGGTCGCGCTACGGGCATTCGGGAGCACGCCCTCGGGGTGAGAGCAGAACGCACATGTACACGGCCGCCGCTCGAGGTCGGCCTTTGCGGTCGATTTCGAACTGTGCCAGAATCTCTATTGGAGTTGTCCATGGCTACCGATCCGTCTCCGGTGCCGCTCTCGGCTCGACTGCGCAAGGTCGATGTGCCGGTGGTGCCCCTTTGGATCGAGAGCCTCATGGAGCGCTCGGGCATCCAGTCCGCAGCCGCGCAGGCGGCTTCAGCCGCGGTGACCCGGGAGCTCGAGACGGCGCGGACCCGGCTCACTGCGGCGGCGGAGCACTACAGCGAGGCCTTGGCCCGGCTCGAGGATGCGATCACACAGACCCAGCGCGCGCGAAGCAGGGACGTTGCGACGCTGGCGCTCCTGGTGGCGCGTGAGCTGGTCGGCGGGCAGGCCGCGTTGCGGCAAGAAGCGCTGGCGAAGCTGCTCTCGGAGGCGCTCGAGACGACCGATCAGCCCGTTCGGATCCGCATCTGCCCCGACGATCTCGCCTTCGTGCGCGAGCGTCGGCCGGGCCTCTTGTCCTCACGGTTGAGCTTCCAGGCCGATCCCTCGCTCGGGCCCGGTGGTTTCGTGCTCGAGATGGCGGACGAGACCATGGACGCCTCGATCGAGGCGCGGCTGGCCAACGTGCGCGACGCTCTCTTCCGCTTCTTCCAGACCGAAGGGGAAGATCAAAGCCTGTCGGCCGCAGCCCCAGGTGCGAGCGCGTCACGCGAGGATTCCGCGCTCGGGCTCTCAGAAGAGTAATCGAGATCAGCGTGTGATCGGGCGAGAGCGGCGGCCCCGCCCCGGGCGGCCAAGCCAGGGCGGGGCCATCGTCTAGACAGCCGCCTACTGCAGTAGCTTGAGCACGAGCTGCGGCGAGGAGTTGGCCTGCGACAGCATGGCCACACCCGCTTGCTGCGAGATCTGCGCCTTCGTGAGGTTCGCGGTCTCCGCCGCGAAGTCCGCGTCGCGGATGCGGCTACGCGCTTCGGACAGGTTGCCGGAGACGTTCTGGAGGTTGCCGATCAGCGCGCTCATTCGGTTTTGCACGGCGCCGAGCGTGCCGCGCAGGGCTGCGACGAAGCCGAGCGCGCCGTCCACAGCCGTGATCGCGGCGCCCGCTCCGGCCTGGGTGCCGATGTTGACGCTGCCCACGGAGCTCAGGGCGACCGTCGTGGTCTGAAGCAGCGTCGTGCCGGTGTCGGAGGAGACGCTGAAGGTCGAGGACGAGTTGAGCTGGACGAGCCCACCGGTCCGGCTGCTGTCCGTGGTGGTGCCGGTGGTCAGCGTTCGCGTGGAGCCCGCGGCGACGAAGGTGCCCGAG
>JAHFDS010000407.1 GCA_023248855.1 Myxococcales bacterium | reverse complement strand
CGGGGGGAGTCGGGGGCGCGGGGGGAGTCGGGGGCGCGGGCGCGGGGGGAGCCGGAGGTCGCGGCGGCAGCGGCGGCAGCGCGGGCTCCGGAGTGAACGAGGGCGTCGCCGCAGCGACGGAGCCCGCTGTGGAATAGCGGCGAGCGACGCGCTAGCATGGCGCATCTTCCGGATCGCGCTGCTCGCCCTCTTCACCCATGCGCTCCTGGCCGCGCCTGCGGCTGCGCAGCCAGCCGCCAATGCGCCGCCGGACGAGACCCGAGCGCCCGTTCCGACCGAGCGCGTGCACCTCTCGGGCTTCGTCGACGTCTACAGTGCGATCAACCCGAAGCGACCGGCCGACCGGGAGAGCTTCGTGGCGGGCACGGGGACGACGGCCAAGCGAGCCAACGAGATCGGCCTCAACCTGGCCGCGATCGACCTGGCCATCGACCCGGCACCGGTCGGTGCACACCTCACCCTGACGATTGGCAATGGGACCGAGGTGCTGCATCGAGCCGAGCCGAGCGGCGCCGGCATCGGCGCGCAGACGTTCACGCTGATCTACCAGGCCTACCTCAGCGCGAAGGTCAGCTCGTCGCTCACGGTGGATGCCGGGGTCTTCCCCTGCCACGTGGGCCTCGAGGGCTTCTATTCGAAGGACAACTGGACCTACACGCGAGGCTGGATGGGCGAATTCTCCCCGTACTATTCGGCCGGCGTTCGCGCCACGTACCAGCTCACGGAGCACGTCTCGGCACAGCTTCACGTCCTCAATGGCTGGCAGACGATTGGCGACAACAACGACGGCAAGACCTTCGGCACGCAGCTCGCGTGGAGCAGCGAGGCCTTGCTGCTCTCCCTGAACACGATGGCCGGCCCCGAATTGCCGGACGACGACGACGACTGGCGGTTCCTCGTGGACACCGTGGCCACCTGGAAGCCTGCGCAATGGCTGGGGCTCAGCCTGACCGCCGACGTCGGCCTCCAGCAGCTCCCCGGCGGTCGCTCGGCGAGCTGGCACGCGGCCGCCTGGCTGGCACGTTTCGCGCTCGTGCCCAGCCTCGCAATGACGTTGCGGGCCGAGTATTTTCGCGATCCGGACAATGGCATCAGCGGCGCCTCCCAGACCCTCGCCAGCGGGACGGCGACCCTCGAGTGGCGCCCCTTCGAGTCGCTCATCCTCAAGCTGGAGGACCGCTACGATCACTCGACCGCGGCGGTCTTCCACCGGAGTGGCACGCACACCGACGCGATGGGCCAGAGCGTGCCCGACACCGGCCGTGACCAGGTCCTCGCCATCCTCAGCGCGGTGGCGACGTTTTGACGCCCTCCACCTCATTGCCTGGCTGACGCAGCGCGCTCTCCGCGACCGAGAGCGGCAGCACGTCGTCGAGCTCCAGCCAGCAGCGCCCGCGCGTCTCGGCGTGGATCTTCGTCCACAGCCGGAGCACGCCCGTGCCCGCCGGCGCACAGACGGTCGGGTGATACGAGTCGGGCAGCGGGCCCCCGTAGCCGTGATACGTGACCACCCGCGTGCGCATTGGCGCCTCGCGCAGCGTCCGCTCGATGAACCACACGTCCTTCTCGAGCCGCTCCTGGCTCAGCTCCACCGAGACATCGAGCCAGTCCTCGCGCTGGACCACGTTCTCGCCGAACGGATTGAAGAAGTAGAGCGCGTCATGGGCGAAAAACGACGCCTGCTGGAGCTTGCCGGACTGGAAGGACACCCGGTCGCCGAGCGCGAACATCGCCGCAAGACCGCGCGCGACGTCGACCAGCGGAGGCCGCTGCTCGATGCCGTGGAAGCTGAGTTCGGTCGTCAGGGCCCCCACGACACACAGCTTGCCGACCCCGGAGCCCACGTCCAGCACCCGGCGGCTGCCGGCCCGGGCCAGCCACGCCGCCGCCTTGCGCGCCACCGCAACCGGCGTCCAGAACTGGGCGGAGGCGCGGCGCCAGGGCGGCGGCAGGAGCAGATCGAGCTCCGCGTCCGTCACCTCCCGGCCGCCGCGAAGGGCGTCGGCGATCGCCACGGCGCGGTCGACCTCGAGCGCCGTGAGGACGTTCTTGGCCGCGCAAGCGTGGGGCACGGCCTGACGATAGCGCGTGGGCGCCGGCTACGTCTGCCCTCGTCGATCAGAGCGGGATCAGGGTTCGGTTGCCGACGCCCTCGAGGCGCGCGTTGATCTCGGCGCCGACCAGGAGCGCCAGGCTCGTCAGGTAGAGCCACAGAAGGACGATCGCCACGGTCGCCATCGGGCCGTAGTAGACCGTGTAGTGACCGAGCGTGCTCACCCAGGTCCCGAACGCCCACGACACGAGGGTCCACAGCGTCATCGCCGCGAACGTGCCGGGCCACACTCGACGGCGGATCACCGGCGGATGCTCGACCGAGAAGCGGTAGAAGACCGCCAGCGCCAGCGTGCACAGCGTGAGCAGCACCACGATCACGTCGAGCTGCACCAGGCCCCCGGCCAGGCCGTGGCGAGCGCGGCCGAGAAAGCCCGGGCCTGGCGCGGCGGTTCGGATCGCGTCGAGGGCGCCGTTGACCTCGAGCAAGGCCCAGGTGGCCGCGACGGCGATCGTGAGCGTGGCGGCGACCCAGCCCACGGCCATCAGCCGCTGCCGGCGCCACGAGCGCTGCCGCGCGCCGACCAGCAGCTCGAACACGTCCATGAGGTTGTGAAAGCCGTTCGACGTCAGCCAGAGGAAGCCGAGCACGCTCAGCGGAGCGACGGGCGCGCCGGTCGCGGCCGCGAGGCCGACCAGCTCCTTGCGCAGCTGCTCCGCCGCGGGCCCCGACATCACGAGATCGAGCGGCAGCACCAGCGGCCCCGAGGCATCGTGGGCCAGGAAGTGGCCGACCAGGGCGCCCGCGAAGACGAGCAGCGGGATGGCGCCGAGGAAGAAGTAGAAGGCCATCGTGGCGGCGTGGTCGAAGGCGTGGTGCACGAACAGCCCGCGCACCACCGCGCGCGCGAGCGCCACGTAGCGGCGCAGCCGCGACAGGCCGACCTTCACACTGCGAGGCACTCCCGACATCCGGCGGTCGACAGTGTACCGAACCCGAGCGGCTACCGGGCGGGGCAGCCCTGGGTGCAGAGGCGGTAGCTGGTCGCGCACCCGATGGGAGACCGACCGCCGCGGCCGCAGGCGGTACGCTGCAGATCGCAGCGCGCGAGGCACTCGGCGCGCGTCTGGACGCAGTGGTTCGCCATGCAGACGCCGGCGCCGCAGGTCCCGCAATCGAGCGACGTGCCGCACCCGTCGCCGATGGTGCCGCACCTCGCGCCGCGGGCGGCGCAGGTGGTGGGCACGCAGGCGGTGCCGGGGAAGGCGTGCAGGCCAGCCGGATCGACGCGGACGCGCGCGTACATCGGGACGTGCGTGCCCGCCACGTTGTCGATGAGCTGCGTGAGGGCGGACGCGAAGACTCCCTTGGCCTTGTCTGCCAGAAGCAGCTGGCGGAGCTGGGTCTCGACCTTGCCACGCACGTACGCCTTCCAGTCGTAGAGCGAATTCAGGGCGTTCGGGATGGTGCCCGCGTCGATGTCGGCCGACAGCGTCACGCCGATGTCGTCGATCACGAGCTGGGAGCTGGCGCTGACGCCCGGAACGAGCCGCACCTGGATGTGGAGGTTTCTGAGCTCGAAATCGGGGCAGGCATCATCGCGCCAGCCGAGCGGGATCGGAAAGCCCAGGAAGGGAGGCAGCCACGCATTGCCGTCGCAGAACAGCGTCGGATGCCCGCTCTGCAGCTCGAGATTGGCCACGATGCCGCCGTAGTCGAGCGTGAGGGCGGGGTTGCCGACGCCGAGATCCGCAGCCAGGCCGTTCACCTTGAGGCGAATCTTGTCCACGATGAGCGTGCCGCCGGTCCCGAAGTACTCGGCCGCCACCACCTTGGCGCCGAGATCCCGCTCGAACACCGGCACGTCGAAGACACGGTCGGCCTGGCCGTTCTGGGCCAGCAGCGGGCCCACCTTGAAGTACGACATCGCCCCGTCGCCCGCGTGCGGGACGCCCGTCGACGTGTTGCTGACCTGCAGGCGGCTGCCCGCGAGCGCGAGCCCGATCTTGCCCTGGACCTGGACCGCGCTGACGTCGATCTGGCTGCCAAGCTCGGCGACTGACTCATTGGGCCCCTCGAGCTCGCCCTGGTCGTTGAGGCTCTCGTCACCGCCGCAGCCGGCGGCGAGCGAAGTCAGGAAGGCACAGGCCAGCGCATTGCGAATCACGGTTCTCATCTCGATCCTCCTCGTTTCCATCGGCGCGAATGCGCCGCCGCCCGGCATTGCAATGACGCTGCCAGTTGCAATTCCAGGGGACGGCGAGAGCTTTCGCGACGTTGCCTCTCTGCCACCTCGGCAGGAGCGGCAGAGCGTGCCGATTCAGCAGGCTGCGATGGCAGCGAAGACCTCTGCGAGAATGGCGATCGAACCAATGAAAATCCGACGGCGCGGAGGATCCGCCCGTCGGCCTCGATTGAAGCGAAGCGATGATTTCGGCCTGGTGGGCGGCGAGGCGCCGTCAGATCAATGCTGGGCGGGGTTTACGCGGTCGAAGAGGTAATAGATCCCGTAGCCGCTGATGTAGAACTGGCCGTAGCTCGCGATGCTGTCCATGAGCTGCAGGCCGTCGAACGGGCTGGCCCAGGACGGCGCGATGCAGGGGCCGTTGCCGGACACGTTCGGATCGAGCGCGCCGCCGCACATGACGGCGAGGTGCGGCTGCGGGTAGCTGACACCGTATTCTCGACAGAGGTTCTGCAGGCGCGTGTGGCTCAGGCACAGCGCGCCTTGCGCGCTCCACACCGCCTCGGGGAGCCAGCTCGGATCACTGTCGGTCTGCCGGCGCCAGTAGTCGAAGACGTCGATCTGGCGCCCCTCCACCGTGTGCGACCGGCCGTCGCCGAAGTAGTCGGCGCGCACCATCCGCACGCAGGCCTGATGCAGGCCATCCATGGTCTGGCTCTCCCACGGGAAGTAGCCGCGCGCGTAGGTGCCGTCCCCATTCGGCATCTCGATGCACTTGGCGATCGCACCGACGCCGACGCACGAGAGCGTGATGTCGTTCGGCGAATAGGAGATCTTCGCCCCGCTGTTGTAATCCCAGCGGCCCGGTACGAGGAGGCTGCGCACCGCATTTCCAGCGGCGTCATTTCCGCAAAGCGGCTGCCACTTCGAGCAGAAGCGCGGCAGGCGGCGGCCGCGCACGAAGATGAACCCGCAGACGGCCTGGTCCTCGTACTGGATCTGGTAGTGCGCGACGCCGGTGGGCGCTGGCTCGTAGGAGGCGATGCGCAGATGGATCGACTGGCTCGGATCGCTCTCGTCCACGGCCTGGAGCTCGCGACCGATTAGGGCGCTTCCGCTGATCTCGGGGCCGCCGTCGAACGACGCCGTAAGGTTCGTGCCGTTGAACAGCCGGCCGTTGAACAGCCGGCCGTTGAACAGCCGGCCGTTGAACAGCCGGCCGTTGAGCTCCCGGCCGTTGAACAGCCGACCGTTGAACAGCCGGCCGTTCGGCACGCGCCCCGCGAAGGCCAGGCTCGACAGCAGGGTCACGAGCAGAGTCGCACCGAGGAACCAGCGGAGCTTCATGGCGCGGCCAGAAGCACCGCCCGTGCCAGCTACCTCGGCGCAATTCCGAGGTGTTGCGCGTCCCGAAGCCTGCCGTTTCGGCAGGGTGCGCAACCCTTGCCTACGCCGAGCCTGCGCCGGCCCTGTTCAGGGCGCCGTGGCGCACACGCGCAGGCCGATCATCGGATCCCGGATGGTGGGGTCGGTCGGCTGGCGGTTGCACACGCGCAGGGCCACGCGCGCGTCGGCGTAGCCGCCCCCGCGCACTGTGCCGCCAGCCACCCACTCCCAGACATTGCCGACCGCGTCATCGACCTCGAAGGGGCTGCGCGAGCCCGGGTGCGCGCCGACCTCGTCAGGGCCGAACCCACGCGGCACCTTGCCGTAGGTCTCGTCGAAGTTCGCGTCGTCGGGCCGGAGCTCGTCGCCCGAAGGCAGGGCGCGCCCGTCGGCGCCGCGCGCCGCCCGCTCCCATTCGAGCTCGGTGCACAGACGCGCCCCCGGCAGGCGGCCGCTCTGGTCGAGCCAGCGCACGTACGCGCGCGCATCCTCGAAGGCGACGCCGGACACGGGGGCTTGCTCCCAGCGCTGCGTCCGGCGGCGTGCGCGGGCGGACAGGACCAGCGGCGCACCCTCGACCGCGCGGTGGTCCTCGTCCGCGGGGCGCAGCAGGAGCTCGAAGCGACCGGCCCGCTCGGAGAGGCGCAGCCCTCCGTGCCACGCGACCTGGACCCACGGCAGCCGCCGCGCACGTTCACGCGCCGGCAGCGCACGCAGGAACGTGAGCCATTCGCCCCAGGTGGTCTCGTGCCGCGCGACCAGATACGGCCCGGTGCGCGCCTCGTGCAGCGGCACCGCCGCGTAGAAATCCTTGCGCAGCGCCTCGTCGTCGTCGCTGCCGTAGAGGAAGCGGCCCCCTGGCACGTAGACGAATCCGTCGGGCACCCGCGCCGGAAGGGCCAGCGCGAGCGCCAGGGGCTCCGCGCGATCGACGACGAACGGGGCGCGAACCTCCGGCCGACCGGGCGCGCGCGCCACCAGCCGGTAGGATCCGGGCTCGAGCGAGAGCGGTCCGAGCGGGCTCCGGCCGATCTCGCGCGCAGGCCCCGCGATTCGCATGCCGTCGTCGCCGCGCAGGTAGCGCTCCACGAGCAGCGTCGCGCCTTCCGGATCGGTCCGCACGCTGAGCTGGCCGGGCGCCTGCAAGCGTGCGCGACGCGTCCCGCCCACGTCGAAGACCGCGAGCCGCGAGAGCAGGTCTTCGCGTTCGCCATCGCGACGCGCCCGCTCGGCGAGCAGCACGCGCGCGAACAGGACGTCGGCGTACCGGGCCCGCACGTCGTCCCGTCCGGGCGCGATCGCGAGGGCCGCATCGAGCTGCGCGCCGGCGCGCGTGTAGCCCCGCTCGACCCCCGCGGCGACGGCGCGCGCACGGGCCCAGGCGACCTCGGCTCCAGGGGCCGAGGTGTCGAAGAGCGTGAGCGCCTCCGCGCGCAGCCGCTCGGCGGTCCTGCCGCCCTGCTCGGCGGCGACGACGAGCTCGCCTGCCTGGCGGAGCTGCGCGTCCACCTCGCGCGCCAGCTCCCACGCGCGCTGCATCCGCACGCCGAG
>JAHFDS010000406.1 GCA_023248855.1 Myxococcales bacterium | reverse complement strand
TCGGGGAAGGCCGGCTAACTCATGCGTCCAGGCGAATTCTTCGCGCCGGCGCTCGTCGTCTTCCATGGCCTCGCCGCGCTCGCGGTCGGGGGCGGGCTCGGCGTCGCCCTGTTCAAGGATGTCCTCGGCTCCGCGTTCTCGCTGCTCGCGGCGCTGCTCGGGGTGGCGGGCCTCTACCTCTACCTCGGCGCCGATTTCGTGGGGATGACGCAGCTGCTCGTGTACGTGGGCGGGGTCCTCGTCTTGCTCCTGTTCTCGATCATGCTGACGCGGCGCATCGGCCGCTCGCCGGCGTCGAACCCCAGCGGCGGGCGCCTTTTCGGGGCCCTCGGGGCGACGGCGCTCACCGTCGGCCTCGGCTGGCTCGCCACGCACACCCCCTGGCCCGCCGGCGAGCGCGTGGCCGCGCCGAGCACCGCGCGCATCGGCGACGCGCTCCTGCGCGAGTACGTGCTGCCGTTCGAGCTCGCGTCGGTCCTCCTTCTGGCGGCCCTCGTCGGCGCGCTCGTGCTCGGCCGTCGCGCGGCGCGCGAGCCGAGTCCCAAGGAGACGCCGTGACGATCGGGCTTCCCCATTACCTCGTCGTCTCCGCCCTGCTGTTCGGCCTCGGCCTTTACACCGTGGCCACGCGCAAGAACGCGGTCGGCATCCTGATGGGCGTCGAGCTCCTCTTCAATGCGGCCGGCCTCAACCTGGTCGCCTTCTCGCAGCATCAATCCGGACAGACGGCGGGCCTGGTGTTCGCCGTCTTCGTCATCGTGACCGCCGCGGCCGAGGCCGCCGTGGCGCTGGCCATCGTGCTCTCGGTCTGGCGCCGCTTCCGCAGCATCGACGCCGACGACATGACGAGCTTGAGGGGCTGATGGGAGAGCACACCATCGCCGCTGGCTACGTCCTGCCCGTGCTGCGGCTCGTCGTCCTCTTGCCACTTCTCGGCGCCATCGCCAATGGCCTTTGCGGCCGGGCCCTGCAAGCCCGCTTCGGAAAGCGCGCGGTGTGGGCGGTCGCGCTCGGGGCGGCGGGCGGCGCGGCGGCCCTCGCTGGCTGGGCGTTCGTCTTCCGCCTCCTGCGCCTGCCACACGAGGAGCGGCTGATCGTCGATGTGCTCTCGCCGCTCGTGCACATCGGCAAGCTCAAGGTGGATCTCGCCCTGGCCATGGATCCGCTGTCGGGCCTGCTCGCGCTGGTCATCACCTGGGTCGGTCTCGGCATCCACGTCTACGCGACCGCGTACATGGAGAAGGACGAGTCGACCTGGCGCTTCTTCGCGTACCTGAGCCTGTTTCTGGCCGCGATGCTCCTCCTGGTCCTCGGCGATAACCTCGTCGTCATGTTCTTCGGCTGGGAGGGCGTGGGCCTGGCGAGCTACTTGCTCATCGGCTTTTCGTATGGCGACCCGGACAAGGCCACGGCGGCCCGCAAGGCGTTCGTCGTCAATCGCATCGGCGATCTCGGCCTCGTGCTCGGCATGGCGCTGCTCTTCTGGGCGCTGGCGGGCGAATGGTCGGGCGGCCACTACGAGCCCACGCTGCCGGGCGCGGCGGTGACACAGCCGACGCTGGTGTTCCGCGAGCTGGCGGCGCAGCTGACCGATCCGCGCGCCGCCGCGGCGCTATCAGCCAGGACACTGTTCGGCGTGCCGGTGGTGCTGCTCGCGTGCCTCGGGTTTACCCTCGCGGCGGCCGGCAAGAGCGCGCAGACGCCGCTCTTTGTATGGCTCCCCGACGCCATGGCGGGCCCGACGCCCGTCTCCGCGCTCATCCACGCGGCGACCATGGTGACGGCGGGCGTCTACCTGATCTCGCGCCTCGGTTTTCTGTTTGCGCTCTCCCCTGCGGCATTGACCGTCGTCGCCGTGATGGGCGCCGCGACGGCGCTCATCGGCGCAGCGGCGGGCCTGGTACAGACCGACCTCAAGCGCGTGCTCGCATACTCCACGATCTCGCAGCTCGGCTTCATGTTCATCGGCGTCGGCTCGGGTGCGTTCTGGGCGGGCCCGTTCCACCTCGTCACGCACGCGTGCTTCAAGGCCTGCCTGTTCCTCGGGGCGGGCTCGGTGCTGCACGGCGTGCACGAAGCGCTCCACGGCGAGGGTAAGCCCGGCGACGCCCCGCGCGCGGTGGACCCTCACGACGCGCAGGACCTGCGAAACCTGGGAGGCCTGGCAAGGCTCCTGCCGCAAACGCGCTTGGCGTTCCTCCTCGCGTGCTTTTCCATTGCAGGATTTCCATTTGCGGCGGGCTTCTATTCGAAAGACGAGATCCTCTGGCGCATCTTCGCCAGCGACCAGCTCCTCGCCCCCTGGATTGGGAAGGCGATCTGGGCAGCGGGGATCCTGGCGGCCGGCGGCACGGCGTTCTACATGTTCCGCGCCTATTTTCTGGTGTTTCGCCACCGCGCGCCCTCGGAGGCGCTCTCGCGCCACGCGCACGAGCCGCCGCGCCGCATGACGACCGTCGTGTGGGCGCTCGCTGGCCTCTCCATCGTCGTCGGCGCCGCGCTCGGCCTTCCGGCCGCGCTCACGCACAAGGCACCGCTCCTCGAGCACTTCCTCGCGCCGGTGTTCACGGGGGCCGGAAGGCTCCACCCGGCCGCGGGGTCCCGCGCGCTCGAGCTTGGCCTCATGGCCCTGTCCATCGGCGTCGCGACCGTGGCCGCGCTTTCGGCGCGCGCCCTCTATCGCACCGAGGTGCACGCCACGCGGCTCTCGGCGCTCGCGGCGCGCTTTTCCCGGGTGCACCGGCTGCTCTATGGCGCGTTCGGCCTAGACGCGCTCTTTCGCAGGAGCGTGGTGCCGGGCGCGATGGGCCTTTCGCGCGCGTCCGCGGCGCTCGACCGCCACGGCGTCGATGGCGTCGTGGGCCTCGTGGCGCGCCTCGGCGTCCGGCTCTCGCAGCTCGGCGGCGCCATCGACCGGACCCTGGTAGATGGTGCGGTCAATGGCACCGCGCGCGTGCTCGCCACCGGCGGTCGGGCGCTGTCACGCCTGCAGACCGGACACATCCAGCGCTACGCGGCGCTCGTCGCGCTCGGCGCCGCCGCGCTGTGCCTGTTCGTGCTGCTGGGGGAACCATGAGACTCATCTGCTTATCCGTATGCATCGTGCTGGCCGCGCAGATCTTCTGCCCAAGGCAGCTCGCCGCGGAGCCCACGGCGCCACGCAGCGGGGCGCGGCTCGATCTGTCGCCCGCCACGATGAAGTTCTCGGCGCCCGGCGAGCGGCGCACCCTCGTCATCACCAACCGAGGCAGTGCCGGCACTCCGGTGACCGTCAAGCCCGCGCCGGGCAGCGAGCGCTTCTTCGAGGTCTCGGGCGAGGTCTCGTCGTCGCTCGGACCCGGTGCGTCTGCCCGCGTCGAGGTGGTCTGGCGGACGCCCGCCCGCAGCCACGGCGAGCCGCAAGCCTTCGGCGGCCTCGTGGTGGCGTCCGCCGATCCGCGCGGCAGCGTGGATCCGGGCGCGCCCGAGCTGCGGGTGCAGGCCGTCGGCCTCGAGGGTGCCCCGGCCGGCATCCTGCTCTGGATCGTCTTCTTTCCCTTGCTCGGCATCCCGATCCTGATCCTGCTGCCGCGCACGCAGGAGGCGGCCGCACGCTGGCTCGCGCTCGGCTTCTCGGTCGTGCCCTTCCTGCTCGCGCTGGTCATGCTGCAGCGCTACGACTCGTCGGTCTCCGCCGAGGGCGGCCGCGATGCGCTGCTCGGCGCGCAGATGGTCTTCCATCGGCCGTGGCTGACCAGGCTCGGCGTCGAGCTCTATTTCGGGATCGACGGCGCGAGCGTGCTCATGGTGCTCCTCTCGACGCTGGTCTCGGTCGTCGCGGTGGGCGCCTCGTGGTCGGTCACGCAGCACGTGCGCGGCTACCTGGCGCTGTTCCTGCTCCTCGAGGTCGGCATGGCGGGGACCTTCGTCGCGCTCGACTTCTTCCTGTTCTACGTGTTCTGGGAGGTGATGCTGCTGCCGATGTATTTCCTCGTCGGCATCTGGGGGGGGCCGCGCAAGGAGTACGCGGCGATCAAGTTCTTCCTCTACACGCTCTTTGGCTCGGTGCTCATGCTGGTCGCGCTGGTCGCGCTCTACTACGCGACCCCGGGGGGCCTCCTGGTCGATGGCTCGCCGGTCGAGCACTCGTTCGACCTTTTGCGCATGGCGCACGAGCACGCGGATCGCTTCGCGCGGAGCCCGCTGGTGCTCGGATTTCCCTTCGCGAAGGTGATGTTCGTGCTGCTCTTCGTGGGTTTCGCGGTCAAGGTCCCGGTGGTGCCGCTCCACACCTGGCTGCCCGACGCGCACGTCGAGGCGCCGACCGCCATCTCGGTGATCCTCGCGGGCGTACTGCTCAAGATGGGCATCTACGGCATGCTGCGCATCAACTTCCCGCTCTTGCCCGAGGCGACGCGCTGGGCAGCGCCGGGCATTGCGCTCCTGGGCGTCGTCGGCATGATCTATGGCGCGCTCTGCGCAATGGCGCAGCGCGACTTGAAGCGTCTGGTCGCCTATTCGTCGGTCTCGCACATGGGCTATTGCCTGCTCGGCATCGCGGGCCTGTCGCAGACCGGCGTGACCGGCGCGATCCTGCAGCTGTTCAATCACGGCACCATCACGTCGATGCTTTTCTTGCTGGTCGGCGTGCTCTACGACCGGGCCCACGTGCGCGACCTCGACGCGTTCGGGGGGCTGGCGCGCGAGCTGCCACGGCAGGCGCTCCTGTTTGGCCTCGCCTTCATGGCCTCGCTCGGCTTGCCGGGGCTATCCGGGTTCATCGGCGAGGCACTCGTGTTCCTCGGCGCGTTCCCCGCGTTCCCGCTCCTGGTCGGCCTCGGCGCGCTCGGGCTCGTCCTCACCGCCGCCTATCACCTGTGGGCGATCCAGCGCATCCAGCTCGGGCCGTTCGACGAGGCGCGCTGGGGCGAGGGCGAGCACCGCCTGCGCGGGCGTGACCTCTCGCTGCGGGAGTCCCTGACCCTGGTGCCGCTCGCGCTCGTCGTGATCGCGCTCGGCGTCTACCCGATGCCTGCGCTCTCGCTGGTCCAGACCGGCGTCTCGGACTTCCTCGCGCTGGTCGCGCGCACGGGCGTGGCCGAGGTGGCCGGGCTCCTGCCGTGATGGCGCTCGACGCCGCCCAGAGCCTCCGGCCGCTCTTGCCGGAGCTCGTGCTCACCTCAGGCCTCGTGGTCGCGCTCGTGGACGACCTAGTGCGAGGCCGGCCGGCGCGCGGGCGCACGCTCGGGATCGCCGCGCTCGCGCTGTCGGGGGCGATCGTCGCGACGCTGGCGACCTCCGGCGAGGCGGTGCTGTTCGGGGGCGCCATCGTGCGCGACGCGGCGGCTGACGCGGGCAAGATCCTGGCGGCGCTGGCTGGCCTTTGCGCGGTGGCGCTCGCCTTTCGCGCCAGGGACACGCTGCCGGGCCGCGGCCACGACGTCGCCGAGCTGGTGCTGCTCTTGCTGTCGGTCTGCATCGGCGCGAGCCTGATGGCTGCCGCGCGCGATGTCCTGGTCGGCTACCTGGCGCTCGAGACCGCGTCGATCGGCAGCTATGTCCTCGTGGGCTTCTCGCGCCGGTCGAAGCGCAGCGCGGAGGCGGCCCTCAAGTACGTCATCTACGGAGGCGTGGCGTCCGGCGTCATGGTCTATGGCCTGTCGCTCGCCTATGGCCTTGCCGGTGTCACCGAGCTCGAAGCGGTCGCGCACGCGCTGGCCGCAGGAGGCGCCGCGGGCAGCGCGGCCACGGTGCTCGTCGTGGCGGGCTTCGGCTTCAAGGTGGCGCTGGTGCCGTTTCACATGTGGGTGCCCGACGCCTACGAGGGTGCGCCGACGCCCGTCGCGGCATTCCTCTCGGTGGGGCCGAAGGCCGGCGGGTTCCTGCTCCTGGCACGCTTTGCGCTCGCAGCGCCCGGCGCCCGCAGCCTGCTCGCCGCGCTGGCGGTGATCGCGGTCGCGACGATGACGCTCGGCAACCTCGCGGCGCTCGGGCAGAGCTCGCTCAAGCGCCTGCTGGCCTATTCGTCGATCGCGCACGCGGGCACCGCGCTCGTGGCCGTGGCGGCCGGGACGGCGGCCGGAGAGCGGGCGCTCGTGCTCTACCTCGGCGCCTACCTCGTCATGAACGTCGGCGCGTTCGCGGCGGTGCACGCGCTGGCCGAGGCGGGAGTCGGGCAGACCGTGGACTCCCTGCGAGGTCTGGGCTTTCGCGCGCCGCTTCTCGCGATCGCGTTCGCCGTGTTCCTGGTGGCGCTGGTCGGGCTGCCGCCGACCGTGGGCTTTGTCGCCAAGCTGGCGGTGCTGTACGAGGCCCTGGCTCGCGGGGGCACGACCCTGTGGATCCTGGCGGTCGCCCTGGCGCTCAACACGGCCCTCTCGCTCGCGGTCTACGCGCGCGTCTTGCGCGCCATGTTCCTGCAGCAGCCGGCGGCCGAGCGCGCCGGCCCGGTCACGATCGCGCCCGTGCACCTCGCGCTCATCGTGCCGCTCGCGGCGCTCACGATCTTGCTCGGCCTGTGGCTCCGGCCGCTCTACGCCCTGGTGGGCTGAGCCTGGCAGCACGAGGAGGCGGTTGAGAAAATCCTCCGTTCGTTCGATCCTGGGGCGTCCTGCTCATGTCCGGCCGCCGATACGAGGCCTCCCACGTTCGTGATGTGGTCCTGCTGGGCGCCTCCGGCGTCGGCAAGACCGCGCTGTTCGAGGCGCTGGTGTCGGCGGTGGCGCCCTCTGCCGAGGGTGCGCTGGCCGATGCGGAGGCGACGCGCCGACGCACCACGACCGGCGTCACCGTCGCCTCGATCGAGCACGCGGGGAGCTTGCTCCACCTGCTCGACGCCCCGGGGGATCCGAGCTTCGGGTTCGCCGCGCGCCTGGCCATGCACGCGGCCTCGGTGGGCGTCGTCGTGGCGTCCGCGCAGACCGGGGTCGACACCGCGCTCGAGCAGATGCTCGCGGCGTGTGACGAGGTCGATCTGCCTCGCCTCGTGTTCGTCGGCCGCGCCGACGCGCCGCGGGCAGACGCCGAGCGGGTGCTCGACGCGCTCGGCCGGCTGTCGGACCGGGCCGTGCCGATCGCGCTGCCCTGCGTCGAGGCAGGGCGCCTGGTCGGTGTCGTCGACCTCGTCGGCCGGCGGCTCGTGCGAGGCGCGGGAGCCACCCTCATGGTGGGGCCGATCCCCGCGTCGATGGCGGATCG
>JAHFDS010000405.1:4126-7180 GCA_023248855.1 Myxococcales bacterium | reverse complement strand
AGGTCACGCTGCTCCTCCTCGTGCAACTGGCCGATCTGCGCGGCGATCCGGCTCGCGCGGTGCGCGTCCTCGCGCGTCGCGAGCTGCAGGTCCGTCTCGAGGTCGGCGATCAGCCGGTCCGCCGGGCTGCCCTCCAGCACCGGCGGCGGCGGCGGCACCGACTGGCGCCGCTGCTGCCCCGAGGCCGGAGCCTCGGCGCGCGTCTCCACGACGAGGTCCTCGAGCGACAGCTCGACGGTCGGGGAGTCCACGTCGTCCGGAGGGCGCCGACCGATGGGCATGACGGCCGAGGATACCTGACCACGCACCGCGATTCCGAAGCCATCGACTCCGGCGCCTCCGTGCGTCGGTTTCGCTACACTTCCCGGCCTCGATGATCCCCCTGGCATTGTTTGCGCTCCTGTCGCCGCCCGCGCCCGCGAGCGAGGCCGCGCCCGCCATCGACCTCATCGCGAGCCGCGCCCGCCTGCACTGCCTGCGTGGCAGCACGCTCGTGGTGGACTTCCTCGGCGAGGGCTTCCGCAAGTACGTGCAGGAGTACACGAGCCCGTGGCGAGCCCTCTCGGGCACCGGCCCCGAGGGAGGCCGCGCGCTGTCGGCCCGCGTGGCGAAGCTCAACCTGCCGTGGACCGGCGCCACCTCGGGCGTCTCGCTGGTCGTGCGCACGGCCGGCGCACCCGGAAAGCTCGCGATCGTCGTCAATGGCAAGCGACCCAAGGTCGCGCTGGGCGAGCGCGCGGCGCGGGTGGACCTTCCCCCGGACCTGCTACACGCGGGCGAGAACCGCGTCGAGCTGTGGCCGGCCGGCAAGGGCGTGCGGCTCCGCGCGCTCGAGCTCGGCCCCGCCCTGGACACCGAAGCGGCGCCCGGTCCGCGCGTGGAACCGGTCGCGGCGGGCACCACCAGAAGCGCCCTGGTCGGCTGCACCACCCTGCGCCTCTACCAGGAGATCCCCGAGGGCGCCCGGCTCACGCTCGCGTCGACCGGCGGCCCCGCGCACCTGAGTGTTCGTGCCATCCCCGAGTCCGGCGCGGCGCGTTCCCTGCTCGAGGCCACCGTGCCCGCGGGCGTGTTCACCGAGCACGTCGCCCCGCTCGGCGAGCTCGCCAATCAGCTGGTTGTGCTCGAGATCGCCACCGACGCGCCGGCCGCATCCACCATCGCCTTCGTCGAGCCGCGCCTGCAGCTCGCCGACGCCCCGACGCGCCCGCGGCCGGCGCCGAGCCCCCACGGCATCCTCTTCGTCGTGGACGCGCTGCGCTCGGATCGCCTGACCACCTACGGCGAGACGCGGGTCCACACGCCGGCACTTTCGACCGCCGCCAGGAAGCAGGGTGTGGTGTTCCTGCGCTCGCAGGCCGCCTCGCCCTCGTCCCCGCCGTCCCACGCGAGCATCCAGACGGGCATGGCGCCGCGCGGGCACGGCGTCGGCGGCGACACTGGCCAGCCAGGCCCGGGCACGCCCAGCCTCTCCGCGGCGCTCGCCAGGGCGGGCCTGTCCACCGCGTACGTCGGCAACAACGGCTTCGGCATGAACCGCCTGGCCAAGATCTCGACGTGGAAGAAGCAGGCCAAGGCGAGCGACTGCTTTGGCCTGGTCAAGGCGACGCTCGACTTCGCCCGGGGCGAGATCGCGGCCGGCCGGCGCTTCTTCGTGTCGATGCTGCCGATGGACGTCCACACGCCCTATCGCTGGCGCGACAGGTACACGCCGCACTACTTCGACGGCACCTTCGACGACAAGATCGGACGCTCGCCGGACGGCGTCGTGCTCGGCGCCATCATGACCGCCAAGCTCGAGATGACCGACGCGCGCTGGGCGCAGCTCAAGGCGCAGTACGACGGTGGCGTCGAGATGGTGGACGCGTGCCTCGGCAAGCTGCAAGACGGCCTCGGCGCGCTCGGCGTCGCCGACCAGACCGCGATCATCGTGACGGCGGATCACGGCGAGGGGATGTTCGAGCACAGAAAGCTCGGCCATGCCTTCGGCCTTTGGGCCGAGCTCGGCAACGTGCCCTTCGTGATGCTGGCGCCGGGCCTGCCGCCGCGCGTGCTCGACCTGGTCGTGCACCACGCCGACCTGGCGCCGACGATGCTGGACCTGCTCGGGGTGCCGGCCGAGCCGCGCATGCAGGGTGAGAGCCTGCTGCCAGTCGCGCTCCGCGAAGGGCCGCCGATGCCGCGCGTGGGCTGGCTCGAGTTCGGCCGCAGCTACGCGCTCAAGACGCGGATGCTGCGCTACTTCGTCGACTATGGCGGCAAGGAGCGCCTCTACGACGAGCTCGCCGATCCGACCGATCAGCAGGAGATCCAGGACAGAAGGCCGGTGGCGCTGCGTGCGATGCGCGACCTCGGCGGGCTGTATCTTGCCTTCCGCGGCAAGTGGCGCGCCAGCTGGGGCACGCTCTACGACCAGCGCCCCGGCATGCTCGAGGAGGCCGCGCGAGCCGCTTCGGCGCCCGCCAAGGCCGGCAGGCCGGGCAAGAAATCCGGCAAGAAGCGCTGAATCGTCACGCGCCCATCGTGAGGGTCGGCTGTGCGTCCACGGAGCCTCACGTGCAGCACACGTTGACGCGCGGCGTCTACTCCTGTGAAATCGGCGCCATGTCCATGAAGCGCACCAAGCAGACCTCCCAGGGCTCACGGGATCGCGGCGCGGGGGATGGTCCGCTGTTCGCCAAGAAGGCGCCCGAGGCCCCGAAGCCCTGGGCGGAGCTCGTCGAGGGCGTGCCTGACGAGGTCTTCCTGCCCTACACCCTGTCGGCCAGGTTCGACAAGGACGCTCGCCTCCTGCACCCGAAGTTCGGCAAGGGCGTGGTGCTACGCGTCGAGGGCGCCCGCATCGAGGTGCGCTTCTCGGAGGGCGACAAGACCCTCGGCCACGCCAGCTGACCTGCCCACGAGCCTGTGAAACAGGAGCGCGCGTAGCGAGCCGCAAGGGGTGGGGGCCCGTGAGGACTTGTCCGAACGGGGAGGGGATGCTCGGCATCCCCTATGCGGTCGCCGTCCGCGGCGACCAAATAGCACACGGGGCGCTACCGCCTTGCGCAGGTC
>JAHFDS010000405.1:0-4116 GCA_023248855.1 Myxococcales bacterium | reverse complement strand
CGCAAGGGGTGGGGGCCCGTGAGGACTTGTCCGAACGGGGAGGGGATGCTCGGCATCCCCTATGCGGTCGCCGTCCGCGGCGACCAAATAGCACACGGGGCGCTACCGCCTTGCGCAGGTCAGCGTCCCGATGGCGCTGCAATCGCAAATCGACGCCGCTCGGCCGTCAATCGCAAGGGGTGGGGGCCCGTGAGGACTTGTCCGAACGGGGAGGGGATGCTCGGCATCCCCTATGCGGTCGCCGTCCGCGGCGACCAAATAGCACACGGGGCGCTACCGCCTTGCGCAGGTCAGCGTCCCGATGGCGCTGCAATCGCAAATCGACGCCGCTCGGCCGTCAATCGCAAGGGGTGGGGGCCCGTGAGGACTTGTCCGAACGGGGAGGGGATGCTCGGCATCCCCTTGCGGTCGCCGTCCGCGGCGACCGATCGCAACCTATCCTTCGCGCAGCGTCGCCAGGAAGGCGTCGCCGTACTGCGCGAGCTTCTTCGGGCCAACGCCGCTCACGGCCCGTAGCGCCTCCTCGGTGGTGGGGCGCTGGCGCGACATCTCGAGCAACGTGAAATCGGAGAAGACGATGTAGGCGGGCACGCCCCGCTCGTCGGCGATGCGCTTTCGCAGATCCTTGAGCTTGAGAAACAGCATCACGTTGGCCTGCGCCTCCTCGCTCACCGCGTCGGTGACCCGGATGCGCGTCGGCGCCTGCGTGGTCCGGCCCCTGCCGCGCGCCGGCCGGGGCGTCTCGGCGAGCAGGTCCGCGCGCAGGCACACGTCGCACGAGCTGCCGCACCGCGGCACGTCCTCGCCGAAGTGCCCCACCAGCGCCTGGTGCCGGCACTGCGGCTGGTCGACCGTGCGGTACATCTGCCTGACCTGGCGGCGGCGCAGCTCGGCAAGGTCGTCGGGCGCGTCTTCGTCGAAGCGCTCGTAGCTCATGACGTCCGCCCACGAGTAGAAGAGCACGCAGTCGCTCGGCAGGCCGTCGCGTCCGGCGCGCCCGATCTCCTGGTAGTAGCCCTCGATCGAGCGCGGCATGTCCCGGTGGATCACGTAGCGCACGTTCGACTTGTCGATGCCCATGCCGAACGCGACCGTCGCGACCACGACGTCCACGTTGTCGCGCTTGAACGCATCCTGCGCCGCGGTGCGCGCCTCGGGGGGCATGCCCGCGTGGTAAGCGAGCGCCCGCACGCCGTGCTCGCGCAGGTACTCGGCGGTCGACTCCGCGCTCTTGCGCGCGATGCAGTAGACGATGCCGCTCTCGCCCGGCCTCGCGCGCACGAGCCGCAGGATCGACTCGCGCACGCCACCCTTGTCGCCCTCGCCCTTCTTGTAGGCGTGGACGCGCAGGTTCGGGCGGAAGAACGAGCCGCGGAACTCCGCCGGCTCGGCCATCGCGAGCTGCTCGACGATGTCGCGGGTGACCTCGGGCGTCGCGGTCGCCGTGAGCGCGAGCACGGGCACGGCGCCGAAGCGCGCCTTGAGGCCCGAGAGGTTGCGGTACGCGGGACGAAAATCGTGCCCCCAGTGGCTGATGCAGTGCGCCTCGTCCACGGCGATGAGGCGCAGCGCCACGCCGCGCAGGGCGCCGCCGACGCTGGCCTCGAGCCCCTCCGGCGCCGCGTAGACGAGCTCATATTCGCCTTTGCGAATGGATTCGATCCGCGCCCGCTTGTCTTCCCACGACAGCGACGAGTTGAGGTACGTGGCGCGTAGCCCCACCTCGCTCATCGCGTCGACCTGGTCCTTCATGAGCGCGATGAGCGGCGAGACCACCAGCGTCACGCCTCCGAGCATGCGCGCCGGGATCTGGAACGTCAGCGACTTGCCCGCGCCGGTGGGCATGACCCCGACGCAATCGCGGCCGCTGGTCACGGCCGAGATGATCTCCTCCTGGCCCGGCCGGAAAGCCTCGTAGCCGAACACGCTGCGCAGGACGTCGCGCGCGCTCTGGCTTCCGGCGACCACGCGCGCCGGCTGCGCCTTGAGGGCCTGCGCGATGGCGCGCAGCGCCGTGACCTCGCTGGCGCCGAAGAGCTCGTTCTGGGCACGCCAGGCGTCACGCAGCTCGCCCAGTGACCGCTCGACGCGCGCGCGCAGCCCCGGGTCGGCCGGATCCCCGGCCGCCCACGCCGCGCGCAGCCGCGCCACCGCGCGCGTGACCTCCTCGGGGTTGTCGAGCATCCGGCGGCGATTCTACAGGGAGAGTGGGCGACTGGAAGGGGTGCCGTCGGTGGGCCTCGGGTTCACGGCCGTCAGCGCCAGATTCTGAGCCGGCGCGCCGGCGCCTGTTACGCTTCTCGTCCGGCATGCCCCTCGCCGAGTTCTCCGGCACCGAGCGCTACGGCATCGTCGGCCGGATCGGTCAGGGCGGCATGGGCGTCGTCTACCGCGCGGTCGATCGCGAGCGCGGGCTAGAGGTCGCGCTCAAGACGCTGGCCCGGCTCGACGGGCCGAACCTCTGGCGGCTCAAGCGCGAGTTTCGCGCGCTCGCGGGCGTGCACCACCCGAACCTCGTGACGCTGCACGAGCTGGTCTCGGCCGAGGACCAGTGGTTCTTCACGATGGAGCTGGTCGAGGGCCGCGAGCTGCTCGAGGCGCTCGAGGGCGACGGCGGCGAACGGCTGCAGCTCCGCGCCACCTTGTCCCAGCTGGCGCTCGGCGTGGCCGCGCTGCACGAGGCCGGCAAGCTCCACCTCGACCTCAAGCCGTCGAACGTGCTGGTCTCGCCGAGCGGCCGCGTCGTCCTGCTCGACTTCGGCCTGGTCGGCGAGCTCGAGGATGGCCACGCGACCCGCCGGCCGCGCAGCGTGTCGGGAACGCCTGGCTACCTGGCGCCCGAGGTGCTGGCCGGCGACGCGCTCTCGCCCGCGGCCGACTGGTACGCCGTCGGGGTCATGCTCTACGAGGCGCTGACCGGCGCGAGGCCCTTCGAGGGCGGCCCCCTCGAGATCCTCGCGGCGCAGGAGGCCGGCCCGCCGGTGCCGCCGCAGGCGCGTGCCCCCGACGTGCCGATCGATCTGGCTCGCCTCTGCATGGACCTGCTCGCGCGCGCCCCCGAGGCACGGCCGACCGGCGTGGCCGTCCTCGCGCAACTCGGCGTGGAGCCGTCGGACGATCGCCGCCCCGCAGCGCCCGGCTACCCCGCGCCCTTCATCGGCCGTGGCCCGCAGATCGCGCAGCTCACCCAGGCGTTCCTCGATGCCATGCGGAGCGGCCGCCCCACGGTCGTGTGCGTGCATGGCTCGAGCGGCATGGGCAAGAGCGAGCTGCTCGCCGACTTCGCCGAGCGGCTGTGCCGGCAGCCCGAGACGGTCGTGCTGCAGGGTCGCTGCTTCGAGCGCGAAACGGTCGCGTACAAGGCCATCGACGGCCTGGTCGACTCGATCTCGCAGCACCTCGTCGCGCTCGGGGAGGCCGAGGTGCGCGCGCTCTTGCCCGCGGACGGCGGCGCTCTGGCCCGCCTTTTCCCCGTGCTCCGGCGCGTGCCTGCGATCGCCGAGGCCCTGCGCGAGGCGCCGGCGATCCCCGATGCGCAGGAAGCGCGCCGCCGCGGCTTCGCGGCGCTGCGCGCGCTCCTCTCCGCGCTCGCCGAGGCCCGACCTCTCGTCGTCTTGCTCGACGACCTCCAGTGGGGCGACGCCGACGGCGCGGCGGCGCTGGCCGAGGTGCTGCGCCCGCCTGGTCCTCCCGTGCTGGGCGTGGTGGCGTACCGCAGCGACGAGGCCGACGAGAGCCCGTTCCTGCGGGGCTTCTTGGGTGCGCTCGGGGCGCACGATCCCCCCACGCCCACGCGCGAGGTCGTGGTCGGCCCGTTATCGACCGAGGAGGCGAGCACGCTCTCGAGCCTGCTCGGCCGCGACGCGGAGCTCACCGCCAGGTACGCGCCCATCATCGCGAGCGAGTCGGGCGGCAGCCCGTTCTTCGTCGGTGAGCTCGTTCGCTTTCTCGAGGCGCAGGCCGCCGCGCCGTCGGACGAGCCGGTCACGCTGTCGGGCCGGCTCACGCTCGAGGGCATGATCCTCGCGCGCCTGGGCCGCCTCGGTCAGGCCGCCCGGCGCCTGCTCGAGATCGCCGCGGTCGCCGGCGGCCCGCTGCCCCGGCGAGTGGCCGCCG
>JAHFDS010000404.1 GCA_023248855.1 Myxococcales bacterium | reverse complement strand
CAGGGTCGCCCAGCACCGCCCGCGCGATCGCCCCCACGCTCTCGCGCCTGTCGGGGTGCGCGCCCGCCACGCGGAGGACCTCGGCCACCTCGGGTGTCCCGGCCGCGAGCGCACGAGCCAGCGCGCTCCGGACCTCGTCGGTGACCCGACCCAGCAGCGCCGTCACGATCCGCCGGCGCACCCGCCGGTCGGTCGCCTGGGCGAGGGCCTGGCCGAGCGGCGCCCCCGCTCCCGCTTGCACCGCCACCTCGGCGGCGTGGTCGCCGCGCGAACCCGATTCGGGATCGACGACCTCCGCGACGAGGCGCGCGAGGCCGTCGGGTCCGTCGAGGCTCGATCCGATGCGGACCTCGGCGAGCGCGACCGGGCCCGAGGGCTCGACCACCTCGAGCTCGACACAGTCGGTGTCGACCGGCGCGGGCAGCGAGAGCCGCACGGCGCGGGCGTCGTCGCCGCGCGAGAAGGTGAAGCGAGCGCCCGGCGCGAGCACCACGTTGACCACCCGCGGCAGCCGCGTCCCCGGCGCAGCGACGAGCTCGAGGGACGAGACTCCGACCCGCAAGCCACGCGCGACCACGGACGCGCCACGGCCATCGCCCGACGGACGCCACGCCGTCTCGGGTTTGCCGTCGCCGAGCTCCGTCGGAGCGCCGATGGCCTCTGGCGACGTGGCGCCTTGGCGCGACGAGGCGCCGATCCAGCTCCAGCCGAGCGAGCTCGGAGGCGTGCCGATCGGGCGTGCCGCGAGCGCGGTGCCTGCCCCGCGGGTCACGGCCGCCGGACGGAACTTCCGCGCGCCCGGGTCCCAGCCGTGCAAGAGCCAGCGCGCCGGCGAGTCGTCGCAGCGGGCGAACGGCGCGATGACGTAGCGCAGCGCGCCTTCGTCGGCGAGGTCGAGCCCCTGTCGATAGTCGCCGTCACCGAGGACGCTCGGCCCCTGCCACAAGATCTCGAGGCGAGGTCGGACGCCGACCAGCGCCAGCTGGCCGCCGGTCTCGACGACGACCAGGCCCGCATGCCCTGGGTGCACCGCCAAGCGCTCGGCCCCCCCGGCCGCAAAGCGCAGCTCGCCGAGGCCGGGCTTGCCGTCGACCCAGAGCCTCCCGCGCGCGAGCAGCAGCGTGTCGGCCGTGCCATCGTCGTCCAGATCCAGCTTTGCCGTGACGTCGGCACGGGCCGACGAGGCGCCGATCGCGAGCCACGCGACCACGCCAACGCATGCGGACAGGCGCATGTCTCCGTTACTTCTTGAGCGCGGCCAGCGACGCGCGGAGGGCTTCGTGGTTGGGCTCCGCCTCGAGACCGCGTTCGTACATGTTGCGCGCCTTCGCGGGCTCGCTCGCGATCTCGTGCAGCTGACCGAGCTGCAGGTAGATCGCGGCCTTGGTCACGCCGGCCGCCACGGCCTCGGGCGGCAGGTTCTGCAGCTGGAGCAGGCGCAGCACGCGTCGCGCCTGATCGAGGTCGTTCTTGGCGCGGTAGAGCCCCACGAGCGCCCAGAGCGTCTCCACGTCGGCGGCATCGAAGCGCTGCGCCGACTCGTAGGCGACGAGCGCACCCGCGGAGTCGCCGCGTCGCTCGAGCACCTTGCCGAGCGTTCGCTGGACGCGCGCCGCGGCCGTCACGGTCTCCTTGCCCCCCTTGCCTCCGCCGGGCTTGCCCCCACGCGCGGCTTGCACGAGCAGGGCGGCCAGCTTGCGGAAGATCTCCTCCGCGGCGGCGTCGTCGCCGGCGCGCAGCTTCTCCGCGCCGAGGGCCTCGAGCACGCGGACGTCCTCGGGGGCGAGCGCAGCCGCACGCTCGAGCAAGCCCACCATCTCGGCGGTGGGCTCGCCGAGACGCGCGCCGAGCGAGACACGCTCGAGCAACAGGTCCACCCTCGCGGCGTCCGCCACCTGGGTCTCGCGGCTGGCGAGCACGTTCGAGAGCCGACGCGCGCCGGGCTCGTCGAAGCCTGCCGCCAGGCGCCCGCGCAGGATGCCCTCGAGCGCCACCAGCGACGCGCCGTGAGACGGCTCCGCGGTCAGCGCCTGCTCCACGCAGGCGAGCACCGCAGCCTCGCCCTCGTCCGCCGCGAGCTGGCTCCGCTTGTAATGGATCTCCGCGGCGTCATGGCCCGCCGCCAGCTGCGCGGCGCGCCCGAGCGTACGCGCCGCCTCGCCGAGCTCGCCGTCCTTCTCGTAGAGCCCGGCCAGGCCGAGCAGCCCCGCGGCGCTCTCCCCGCGAGCGAGGGCGCGCTCCACCAGCTCTCGCGCCCTCGGAAGGTCGTCCTCCTTTTCCTCCGCGAGCTGCGCGGCGCGGATGAGCTCCCGCACCTCGCCATCGCCGTCGCCAGCGCGCGCGCGCCGCTCGGCGTTGCCCTCGATCACGGAGACGAGCTCGCCGAAGCGCTCCGACTCCAGCAGCACCCGCTCGAGGCTCGCGCGGACGGCGTCGTCGTCTGGGGCGATCTCGAGCGCCCGCTCCAGGCTTGCGGCCGCGTCGTCCCGTGATCCCAGCTCGCGCTCCTGCAGCGTCGCGAGCCTGCGCAGACCCGAGACCCGCTCCGCGTCGTTCGCGGCATGCTCGACGCGCATGCCGAGCACCTCCGCCACGGCGGCGAAGTTGCCGCGCCGGCCCTCCAGGGACTCCAGCACCTCCAGCGCCTCTGCGTCGCCAGGCAGGAGATCCAGCACGTCGCGCCACGCCTCGACCGCGCGCGCGACGTCGCCGAGGCGCACGTCGGCAGCCCGCCCCGCGTCGGCGCGAAGCCGCGCCCGCGCCGCGGGATCCTCGGTCAGCCGCCCCCAGCGCTCGAGCAGCTCGACCTCCGTCGTCCAGTCCTGCTGCGACGCAGCCACCCGCACACCCGCCTCGAGCGCGGCCGTGTCGGTCTCGTCCACGTCGAGCGCGTCCCGCAGCGCCTCCGCGGCGGCCACTAGCTCGCCCAGCTGCTCGAACAGCGCAGCAGCCTCACGGAGGCGCCCGCCCTTGAGCGTCGCGTCGAGATCGAGCCTCGCGCGTCGCACCAGCACGTCGGCGAGCGCCCGTTCCTCGCCCGCGGCGCGCTCGATCCGCTCGAGCGCCTCGAGCGCGGCCACGCACTCCGGATCTGCCTCGAGCGCCCGGGAATACGTGCGCCGTGCCCACACCGGATCCGCCGCGCGCCAGAGCGCCAGGTGGCCGGCCTTGAGCGCCAGGTCGCGCACGCCCTCGGGCGAGAGCAGCTCTTCCGTGCCGCCGGGCTCCGTCAGCCGGTACAGGCGCTCCGCAGCGTCCCCGGCCTGCCCGGCCGCGACCGCCACGCCCTCGAGCGCCTCGAGCACCTCGCCCGACGCCGGGTCGAGCGCCGCGGCGCGCACGTAGAGATCGATCGCCTGCCCTGGGTCGCCGAGCTTCGTGTCGGCCAGCGCCGCCGCATCCGCCAGGTGCCGGGCGCGGGCCTCGCGGCCGCTGGCCTCCTCGGCCCTCGCGAGCGCCACGCGCACCAGGCCCGCTGCATCATCGGAGGCGGTGTAGAGCGGTTCGAGGATGTCGATCGCCCTCGGCCGGTGTGCCTCTTCACCGAGGAAGGCCTCGACGCGGCCTCGTGCGGCCGCCCTGTCCGGGTCGTCCTCGAGGGCGCGCCCGAGCGCGTCGAGTGCGCCCTCCCCGTCCTGCAGCCGATCTGCGCGCAGAAGGCCCAGGCGCTCGAGGTACCCAGCTTGCTCGGCGAGCTCCATCGCTCCGGCGGCCTCGCGCTCCAGCACCTCCGCGAGCTCGACCCACGCGCCCTGCTCCTCGAGCAGGCGGTCGAGCATCGACAGCACGATGCCCTCCTCGCCCGGGTACTCGAGCGCCGTCCGCAACCGGCCGATCGCTCGCCGCGGATCTCCGATGCGGTTCTCGTAGACGAGCGCGAGCCGCAGCGCGAGGCCGCGCGCCCCGTCGTTGTCGAAGGTCCCCGCGAGCGCCGTCTCGAAGAGCGCCGCGAGCCGTTCCCAGGCGTCCGGCGCCTCGTCCGCCATCGCCTCGGCGATTCGCTCGAGCTCGGCCTGTGCCGCCACGTCCGTCGGCGTGTCCTTGACGACGCGCGCCCAGACCTCGAAGGCGTCCAAACGACTCGAGCGCCCCTCCTCGTGCACCAGCGCAAGATCGGTCAGGATCTCGCGCCGGCCGACCGCATCGTCCACCAGCGACGCGCGCACCGCCAGCGTCTCGGCCAAGAGGTCCCATGCTCCGCGCATGCGCAACTGCGAATCGACGGCCAGGGCCGCCGCTTCGCGCACGTCACGATCGAGCGTGTCGTTTCTCAGCATCCCGAGCAGCGCCGCCAGGGCGGGCTCGTGACCCGGGCTGGCCTCAAGGACCTGCCGGTAGGAGGTCACCGCCGCCGCGGTCTCGCCGAGGCGATGCTCCTGGACGTCACCGATCCGGAAGCGTAGCGCATCGCGCGCCTCGCCTGCGGGCGTGCGCTGCACCCGCTGCTCGAGGATCTCGAGCAGCTCGGCCCACTGCTCGCCGCGGGTGTACAGGCTGTCGAGTCGATCGAGCACGTCGCCGTCCTCGGGGAAGAGATCGAGCGCCTGGCGATAGGAGGAGACGGCCTCGAAGCGGTCCTCGAGCTTGTCCTCGTAGACCGAGCCCAGGACGCACAGCACGTCGCGCCGATCGGAGGGTGTCCCGGCCAGCTCCGCTCGCCGGACCAACACCTCCGCCAGCTCGCGCCAGCGCTGCTCCGTCAAGAGCAGGCGCTCGAGCGCCTCCAGGGCGGCACCGTCTCCGTCCTCGATCGCCAGGACCTTGCGCCAGTGATCGATCGCGCGATCGCGGTCCTGCAGCTTGCCCTCGAGCACGTCGGCCATGCGCGCCTGGAGCGCCTTGCGCCGCGCCGGGTCCGACTCGATGACCGCCTGGCGCTCGAGGATCTCGACCAGCTGGCCGTACTGCTCCGCCGACGCGTACAAGCGCTCGAGCGCCGCGAGCGCGCGTACGTCGTCCTCGCGCGTATCGAGCACGCGACGCCACATCGCGATGGCGCGCGTGCGGTCGCCGAGGCGCACCTCGATCACCACGGCGGCGCGGCTGCGACACGCCACCGCCGTCTCCGGATCGCCCGCCTCGTCCGCCACGGCGTCCAGCGCACCCACGAGCTCGTCGAGCTTGCCCGCAACGTCCGCGACGCGTTCGACGTCCTCGAGCCCACCTGACCTCAGAGGGTCGAGGGCAAGCAGCCGACGAGCGGTCGCCCACGCCTGATCGGGAGCCCCGAGGCGCAGCTCGTAGAGTCGCTGCAGCTCCTCGAGCCGTTCGAGCTTGCCGGCCGGATCGTCCCCTCGCCGCACCTCGACCTCGAGCACGTGGACGAGCGGCGCCCACCGCTCGACCTCGCGGTAGACGCGCGCCAGCACTCTGGCGACGCGGAGCTGGGCGTCGTCGTCGACCGCGACCATGCGCTCGAGCGCGGCGATCGTGTCGGGATCCCGTGAATCCTCGCGCAGGGCTTCCTCGTAGGCATCGAGGGCCGCGGTGGAATCGTGCAGCTTCTGGGCCTGGATCTGCCCGAGGCGCACCCACAGCGCCACCCGATCCGCCAGCGTCTCCGGGCTCCCAGGCAGCCGGGCGATGCGTCCACCGAGGTGCTCCACCAGGTCATGCCACCGCTCGGCCTGCGCGAGCAGCCGCTCGAGCTCGGCGTACGCGGCGTCGGCCGCGCCACGATCGTCGGGATCGAGGTCGGCCACCTCGCGCCAGACCAGCACCGCCTCGTCGAGGGAGCCCAGGCGTGACTCCCAGGTCCGAGCCGCGCGCGCCAGCAAGTCCCGCCGCGCGGCCACACCCTCGGCGCGTCGAGCCGCCTCGTCGTACGCCTCCACGAGCTCGCGGAACCTTCCGGCGCCCGACAGCGCGCGCTCGAGCGCCGCAAACGCCGCCTGGTCGTCGGGTCTGGCCTCGAGCACCCGGCGCGCAGCCCACTCGGCTCCCTCGTGATCCAGAAACTTGGCGCACAGCGCGAGCTGCGCCCGCGCCAGCTCGACGATCGGCTCGGACATCTCGAGGACGTCCGCGAGCACCTCGCGCTGCAGCCGGATCAGGTCCGGCAGCCGGTCGAGGATCGAGCCGAGGCGATCGAGCTGCTCGCGCGCGCGTGCGTCCTTCGGATCGGCCCGGAGGATCTCGCCGTACCAGCGGAAAGCGGCGTCGTAGTCCTCGATCTGCTCCTCGCAGAGCTGCGCGATGCGATAGGTCAGGCGCAGCTTCTGGGCGTCGTCGTCGCTCGCCTCGCGGCGGATCTCGTACACGCGGTAGAGCCTCTTCCAGTCCTGAGAGGCCGCGTAGACGGGCTCGAGGATCTCGGCCGCCTCCGCGCGCTCGCCCGCGCGGTCGAGGTAGACCTCGAGCGCAGAGATGGCCTCACCCCGCGAGGCATCGAGCGTGAGCACCCGCCGGAACGCGTCCAGGGCGCGCCTCGGCGAGGCGAGCTGCTCCTCCGCCAGGCGTCCGAGCGCCAGCAAGACGGCGGCACGAGCCTCGTCACCGAGGCTACCGAGCTCGCCCGCGGCCCGCCGCTCGTGGAGCGCGGCCAGGTCCTCGAAGCGCCGCTCGCTGGCGTAGAGCCGCTCGAGGGCCTCGCGCGCCCCCGCGTGATCGGGCTGCAGCTCCAGGGCCTGCTCGGCCAGGGCCGCGGCGTCGGCCGCGCGACCGAGGCGCTCCTCGGCCAGCGGCAAGGCGAGCAGCAAGTAGCGCAGACGCGCCTCGCCCTCGGCGGCGTCGGCCCGCTGGCGGTACAGCTCGAACAGCGGCTCCCACGCCGCCGTGGCGAGGTACACGCCCTCGAGGGCGTCGAGCGCCCGGACCTCGTCCGGCTGCGCGTCGAGCACGCGCACGTAGTAGTCCCGGGCCGTCTGCAGGTCGCCGAGGCGCTCCCGCGAGAGGTCGGCCACCTGCAGCGACATGCGACGCGCCAGCTCGGCGTCGAGGACGTCGGCCACGATGTCTCGATAGAGCTGCACGAGCTCTCTCGGCCGCTCGGGCGAGCCGCCCGGCACGGCCACCAGGCGATCGAGCGCCGAGACCACGCCGGCGAGCTCCAGCTCGGCGGCCGCCTCGCGCCCCGCCCGCAGGTAGGCCGCGAAGGCGCCGTCGGCATCGGCGAGGCTCTGCTCCCGCAGGGTCGCGACGCGCAGCAGGCGCGCCAGGCGATCCCGCGCATCCGGCGCCTGCGCCGCCAGC
>JAHFDS010000403.1 GCA_023248855.1 Myxococcales bacterium | reverse complement strand
CCCGGCGCTCCGGCGTTGCCGGCAGCGCCGCCGGTCGTGCCGCCCCAGCCTCCCGAGGCGCCCCCGGAGCCGAAGCTGCCGCCTGTCCCGGCGGTGCCGCCTGCCGAGGCGCCCGCGCTCTGTCCCCCGGGAGGCGTCGGGCGTGGGGTCCCGCCGATCGAGCCGCCGGTCGTGCCGCTGGGCCCGGAGGTCATTCGGCCATCCCCGGCGTCCCCACCGGACCGCTTCTCCGCGACCGTCCCGCCGCATCCCACCGCCAGCGTGACGAGCAGTCCCGAAAGCTTGATCGCGCGCATGTTCCCTCCTGTCGCGCTGTCAAAGCACCGCTCGTGCCACCTGCAACAGCTCTCAGATCACATTGAAATCACTTGAGTGCGGTTGACCATGTGCGGGCCATCACGGCACGAGTCGACGGTGAATGTGCCACTCGGTGCCATTGTCCTGCTCACGCTGGCAGGGCCGCGCATGCTAGTGCTTGCTGCATGAGGCGCCTTGGGCTTGCGTGCTGGCTGCTGGCCGTGGGTGGGTCGTGCGGAGACGAAGCCCGGCGGCCCACCGGGCCGACGATCGACGTGCCCGCCATCGCCCAGGGGTGCAATCCCCTGGCGGCCGACGCCGATTGCCTGCTGCCCTATCCCTCGGACGTATTCCGGACGGACGATCCTGGTCGCGCGGGGAGAAAACGCGTGGTGATCTCCGCCCGCGCGATGCCGACCACGCGTGACGGGCTCGGCCTCGATTTCCTGGGCGTCCACCCGGCGGACGGCTTTTCGCCGCTGCCACCCATCCTGGCGCTGCTGCCCGGCGGCGTCGATCCGGGTTCGCTCGTCTTCCACACGGGTGACGTGACGCGCTCGCTGGGGAGCGATGCGACCACGGTGCTCCTGCGCGCCGACACCGGCGAGCGCGTGCTGCACTTCGCCGAGCTCGATCCCGAGGCCGACAGCGACACGCGCCGGGCCCTGGTGATCCGGCCGATGCAACGACTCGAGCACGACGTGCGGTACGTGGTGGCGCTACGGCGGCTCAGGGATCGCGCGGGGGCTGCGGTGCCGGCGCCGGCGGGCTTTCGCGCCCTGCGCGAGCGTGCAGCCAACTTGCCTGCCGCGCTCGCCGCGCTCGCGCCGCGCTACGAGACCGATGTGTTCGCGCCCCTCGAGCGGGCGGGTCTGCAGCGCGCGGAGCTCATCCTCGCCTGGGACTTCACGGTCCGGAGCGAGGCCGACGCCACCGGGGATCTGTTCGCGATCCGCGAGGACCTGCGCGCACGCCTCGAGGCGGCGGCGCCGGTCGTCACCATCAGGTCCATCAAGCAGAACCCCTCGCCGCACATCGCGCGCCAGATCGAGGGCACGGTGCGGGTTCCCCTGTACGTGACCTCGGTCGATCCGGCGGCCGCGCTCCGGCGTGACCTCGCCGGAAAGCCGCTGGCCGAGGGCACAGCCGAGGTGCCGTTCTCGATGATCATCCCGCCGAGCGTCCTCTCAGGCGGCCCGCCGGCGCGCCTGCTCCAGCTCGGCCACGGCTTCTTTGGGGACCGAAGCGAGCTCGTGACGTCCTTCGTGCCCGCGCTCGCTGACCGTTCGCGCTTCGTGGTCTTCGCGACCGACTGGTGGGGTATGAGCACGGTCGACATCCCACCGATCCTGGGCGGGATCTCCGAGCGCCCCGCGGAGACGCTGCGGTTTGCCGATCGGGTCGCGCAGGGCATGGCCAATGCGATCGTGATGGCGCGAGCGGCCAAGGGCCCGCTTCATGAGGCGGTCCGCGCGGGCGGGCCAGTCCTTTGGGACGTCGATCATCTCTACTTCTACGGGATCTCTCAGGGCGCGATCCTGGGCGGCACCTACCTCGGGCTCTCGCCCGACGTGGATCGCGCGGTGCTGAGCGTGGGTGGCTGCGCGTTCTCGTTCATGATGTTCCGCGCGCGGCCGTTCTACTCGTTCCTCGCGGTCCTGCGCTCGTTCATCCCCAATCCGATCGATCTGCAGAAGCTCGCGGCTCTTTCGCAGACGACGTTCGATCGGTTCGACCCGATCACCTTCGCCCCGCGCGCGCTCGCGCGGCCATTCGAGGGAGCGCGCCCCGATCGCCGCATCCTGTTCCAGATCGGCCGGGGAGACGCGCAAGTGCCGAACCTGGCCGCCGAGCTCTACACCCGGGCGCTCGGCATCCCGCAGCTCGGGCCCTCGATGCGACAGGTCCCCGCCGTTTCCCTGGTCGACGCGCCGACCGATGGCTCCGCCCTGCAGTACTTCTTCTTCCCCATCGATCCCCTGCCCGATACGTTCGCTTCCCCGGCCGACGAGGGCAACGAGGTCCACGAGGCGGTGCGGCGCCTGGCCGCCGGTCAGGATCAGGTCGATCGCTTCCTGCAGCCCGGCGGTCGCATCGAGCACACCTGCGAAGGCGTCTGCGACCCCGAGTAGGCACCGTCCTGATGCATTGGGCTCGGGCAGCGTCAGGGACAGCGTCAGGGACGCGCCAGCACGACCACCGAGTAGCCCACGGCCGCCCGCGCGCCGCTCTCGTAGCCGTGCCGCTGATCGCCCCGGAACGCCACCACGTCGCCGGGCGAGAGCGAAAAGCGCTCGCCCCCGACGACGAGGGTCAGCTCGCCGGCCTCGCACGTCAGGTACTCGCGCGTGCCCGGCGTGTGCGGCATCCCCGTCATGCGCGCACGCGGCGGCAGCGAGAACCGATCGATCTCCATGCCCGGCAGCGGCTCGGGCAGGAGCTTGCGGATCGTGGCGGCACCGCGCTGCACGGTGCGCAGGCGCTCGGCCCGGTACAGCTCGGCCTCGGCGCGGGGACGCGCCAGGAGCTCCTCGAGTGACACCTGGAGACAGAACGCGATGCGGCCGAGCACGTGCAGCGTCGGGTTCGCCGTACCCGATTCGACGTGCGACCAGGTCGCCCGAGGGATGCCGGCGAGTCGGGCCACTTGCGCCTGCGTGAGGCCGCGGACGCCCCGGAGGTGGCGCACGTTGCGGGCGAGGTGGTCGGCGAGCGCGTCGTCCATGTGGACAACAAGATGACACGCCTGCTCGTTTGTTGGAATCGTGCCCATCGGCCGTCCGCGACGCGGCGCGCGCGGCGCTGGTGCCGTAGCGTGGATCCATGCTCCGACTCTTGCTCGAAAAGCCTGCTTTCGCGCGCCTCTGGGCGGCCGGCGCCATCTCACTGTTCGGCGACTGGCTGACGCTCGTCGCCGTGAGCGTCGTGTCGGCCGCGCAAGACGGCGGCCCGGTGGCGCTCGCGCTCGTCCTCGCCGCGCACTCGATGCCGGGGGCGCTGGCGTCCCCGCTCGCGGGCCTGCTCGTCGATCGGCTGCCGCGGCGTCGCCTCCTCGTGCTGGCGGCGGTCGGTCAGGGGGTGCTGACGCTCGGGATGGCGCTCGCGGCGTCCTGGCACGCGTTCGGGGCGCTCAAGCTGGCGCTCCTCGTCCGCAGCACGCTCGCGGCGCTCGTCCCCCCGGCCGAGACCGCCGCGCTGCGCGGTGTCCTCGACGACGACGAGCTCGCCCCGGGCAACGCGCTGGTGGGCAGCACCTGGAGCGTCTGCTACGTGGCCGGGATGGCCGCTGGTGGCCTGCTGGCCGCGCTCTCGCCCGCGGTGGCGATCGGCCTCGACGCGGTGACGTTCTTCGGCGCGGCGCTCCTCCTTGTCGGGCTGCCGCCCTTGCCGGCGCCCGAAACGCCGCGCGCGCCCGCGCGCCCCCGGCGGCTCCTGGCGGAGCTCGGGCAAGCGCTCGACCACGCCCGCTCGGCCCCCGTGGTGCTGCGCGCCGTGCTCGCAAAGTCCCCGGTGGCGATCGCCGGTGGCGCGGGCTGGCTCGTCACGAACCTCATCGCGCCCGAGCGTGCTCCCTTCGGGGACGCAGCCCTCTCCCTCGGGGCCCTCCAGGCGGTGCGCGGGCTCGGCACGCTCTTTGGCGCCGTCGCCGCGGCGCGTCGCACCCGGGCGCGGGGGGAACGCGCGTCGGCCGAGCGCCTCGCCTCGTCTCTCGCGCTCGGCGCCGTCGCGACCCTGGTCGTCTTGGGACCACGCGCCGGTGCCGTTGCGCTGCTCGCGATCGTCCTCGGCTGGGGCACCGGCAGCGGCGCCAACTGGGTGTTCGCGCAGTCCGCGCTGCAGGCCCGCGCGGACCCGCGCTACCTCGGACGCCTCGCGGCGATGGACGAGCTCGCGGTGGCCACCGCGATGTGCGCGAGCGCGCTCCTGACCGCGCTCGGGGCGAGGGCGGGGCTCGGGACGACGGGGCCCGCGCTCGCGATGGTCGCTATCGCGTACGCGACCGGGTGGGCGCTGGAACGATCGAGACGCTGCGTCGGCCCGCGCTCGCCGCGTGGACGCGAGCCGGCTGCCACGCCGTGCTCGTGACGGCCTATCCCGGCGTCTCGGGGCCCGGGGGGGCGCAGGGCCCCACACGAGGCCGTTCCCCTGTTGGCGTACGATCTGCCCATGGAGGAGTTTCCTGGAACCCCTCGCTATGAGGTGATCCGGCGCATCGGTGAAGGAGGCATGGGGCTCGTGTACGAGGTCCACGACCACGTCCGCGACGAGCGCGTTGCCCTCAAGACCGTGCGCGGCGCAGACCCGTCGCGCTTCTCCTGGCTGAAGCGGGAGTTCCGGATCGTCGCCGACATCCACCACCCCAACATCGTGCAGCTCTTCGAGCTGGAAGCACACGACCCGTGGTGGTTCATCACGCGAGGCCTGGGTGGCGGTGCGCTGCACACGGCAGCGCCGGGTCGTCCGCGTCACCGGACCGTCAGGCATGGGCAAGAGCGCACTCGTTCGACAGTTCCTGGACCAGCTGCGTTACGAGGCCCCGGACGCCGTCCTCCTCGAGGAGGTCGTCGGCACCGAAGGCTGGACGCTGGCCGGCTCCCTGGCCAGGACGATCTGCCGCTTCCTGTGGCAGCGCCTCCGGCTGCGCCTGCGGGGCTATTCATTTCGGCTACGACATCTCGACGAGGTTCCTGCTCCCTTGCTGAGACGGCGGCAGGTCTGCATGTCCGTGACCTACGGGCTGGCGATGGTGGACGCGGTGCGGGGTGGTGAGTTCCAGGCCCACAGTCACAATGACGTCTCGACGGCGGCACGACTTGCCATTCTGCGAGGAGAACCGGCGCAGGCGGCGGCCAGGGCTGCCTGGCTACTGGAGTAGCCACTTTGGGTGGCTACAAACACCTTGAAAGACTGGTGTGATGCTGGCACTGGGCGTGCTTGTCCGCGCGCGACATGCGATCCCTTCTCCTTGCGCTCCCGATCCTCTCCCTGACTGCCTGTGGCGCCGACCCTGGCGACGCTGCTGGCGATGTGGCCGACGACGGCACCGAGCTCAGCGCCTCCGACGACGCCAAGGGTGACAGCACCTCGTCCGCCCTCTACTACACGGTCCGGCCCGACCTCCGTCGCTGCGTGTTCCCGCTGTGCGGCGGCTACTGGCTCAAGAAGCTCAACTCGACGGTCGACGAGATCTACGTCCCCGAGATCGACCTGACGCGCGCAGGCCTCGACCAGAGCGACTTCGACGTCGGCGGCAGCGTCGTGCGCGGCACGCTGACGTCCAGGACCTACGACGGCTCTTTCGGCACGAGGAAGATCCTGTCGGCGAACGCGGCCTGGGCGGTCGGCTCCGGCACGCCGTCGGGAACGTACTACAAGCTCACCGACACGCGCATCGTCTGTTTTCGTGCGCCGTGCTTGTCGATCACCGAGGACAAGCTCAACTGGTCGACGGCGACGCTGCGCCTTTCGGGCATCACGGGTGCGCAGGCCAGCGGCGCGCGGGCCGCGCTGGCTGCTGATGACGAGATCCTCGTCGCCGGAACGAACCGCTACGGGGCCGGCGGCGCCAAGAACGTCGTCGTCACCGCCTTCTGGACGCGCGTTCAGCGCTCGAGCCCGTCCACCTGCGCCAACGTGCGCTGCGCTGCCGGCACGAGCTGCGAGATGATCCAGGTCGTCTGCATCACGACGCCGTGCAACCCGGTCCCGACCTGCGTGATGACCGAGGCGCACCTGGTCGAGCTCGCGAAGGCCTACGGGTTCAGCAAGAGCAGCGATCCCTCGTACACCAAGGCCTACTTCGACACCGAGGCCGCCGCCTATGCCGCCGCCACGACGACGCCTTCGCTCCTGTGGGTCGCCAAGGATGGCGCGCCGACCAAGTTCGTCTGGGGCGAAAACGATCTCTGGGCCGAGCGCTTCGAGATCGATCGCATCACCGGCGACGTCCGCGTGACCGGCGAGCACTAGCATGATGACGACGCTCGTGGATCGACTGCGGGCGCGCGCGCACGACGCTGCGCGCTTCAATGACATGGGCATGGCCCTGCACCCTCGGGCGATCCCGGCGGCGGAGGATCTGGACGCGCTCGAGAAGCGCCTTGGGTGGACGCTGCCGCCGCTCTTGCGGAGCGTCCTGCTCGAGCTCGGGGACGGCTTCGGGCCCGGGTATGGGCTGCTCGGCGTGCACGTCGATCAGGCAGGATTCCCGGCGGCGCTGCTCGGGCAGAAGCTGCTGCCGGTGTGCGATTGGGGGTGCGCGATCTTCTCGCTGGCGGATTGCAGCCACCCGGACGCCCCGATCCACGTGTGCAATGGCGGCGAGCCACACGTGCTCGACGACCCCCGCACGACGTTCACGTTCACTAGTGCCGGAGGCGAGGTCCTCGCCGACAAGCCCGCGTGGTGGGTGCCGAAGGGGGCGGCGCCGCCGCCTTCGCCGCGCACGGCGCACAAGCTGCACAAGCGCTCGCTCGAGGCGTGGCTCACGGCCTGGGTCGAAGGCGCCGACCTCTGGAGCGAGATGGAGCAGCTCGGCTGACGCGACGGCCCGCCATGCCCCATCGGCCGCGCTTGAGCGCGGGCCCGGACGGTCAAGCTCTCTGAACGTCTTCCAGATCACAGCACCGGCGGGGCGCGCGTGCGACCCTGCGGCATGCGAAACGGACTGGTGGTCCTGAGTGTGCTGGTGATGGCTGGGCTCCAGGACGGCTGCGGGAGCGACCCCACCGGCGGCGGTGGAGCGGGCGGCGCCGGTGCGGGCGGCGCCGGCCGAGCCGGCTCCGGAGGTTCCGGGGCAGGCGGCAATGCCGGTGTCGGAGGATCGGGCGGGACCGCAGCCGGTGGAGCAGGCGGTGGTGGAGCGGGAACCGGGGGCGCTGGGTCGAGCGGCGCAGGCACGGGTGGC
>JAHFDS010000402.1 GCA_023248855.1 Myxococcales bacterium | reverse complement strand
ACGCGAGCTCCTCCTTGGCGTACGTGTTCACGATCTGGCCCTGGAAGACCTGCACGTAGTCGACGTGGTCGGGCGGCGGGATGCGGCGGGCGCGGCCGTAGGGGCCCAGGAGCGGGCTCGTCTGCGCGAGGCGTGCGGTCTCGAGCGCGGTCGCCTGGGCGCCGCTGCCGATCTGGGAGAGGTCCTCCTCGGTGACGGCGAGGCGGATGGTCGAGGCGTCGACGGCCATGAACGCGCAGGGGCGGCCGGAGCGGTCGGGCACGATCTCGAACGCGGCCTGGTCGAACGTCAGCGAGTCGCGGACGAACTTGCGCAGGAAGACGTCGAAATCGTCCCACGGCGCGGTCGTGACCTCGCGGATGGCCTCGGGCTTGCCGCAGCTCGCGATGAAACGCTCGAGCGACTGGATGAGCAGCTTCTCAGAGCGCGTGGTCTGGTGCTCGGGGTCCTTGTGCTTGATCTCGAAGCCGAGCGATTTGGTCACTCGGAACGGGGCCGAGAACGCGGCGACCTGGTTGATGCGGCGCTGCAGAATCGCGGCGATGACCGTGAGCTGCCGCGAGATGCGCTTGAGGACGTCGTAGCTGAGGCTGAACTTGCGGTCCTTGTAGCCCATCGCCGCGACCAGGGCGAACGGGTCGAGCTGGAGGCTGCGCGGCGGGTGCGCGGGCGCGCCGACCGGCACCGCCGTCTGCCAGCCCTTCTCGAGCGCCTGGCGCCCGGCGAGCTCGAGCGCGCCGTCGATGTCGGCGCGACCCGAGAGCCAGCTCGAGAGGCGCTCGAGGAGCGGCATCAGCGATCTCCTCGATCGAGCGGAGAGCGCGACGGGATGCGGCTCGCCGAACGAACGGCCGCGCGGCCCGAGCCCACGAGCTGCTGCGCAGCACCAAAGGCGGCCGCGGTCGGGCTCTGCGGGAGCGTGCGGACCGCGCTCGCGGCGGCGTCGCCGGCTGCCTCGGTCACACCATGCCGGGGCGCGCGCGAGGTGGGTGGCTGGGCGTGCTTCGGAGCCTTGTCATCCTCGTCCTCGGCAGGGCCGGGCGGAGGAGGCGGGTGCGCCGGTGCGGTCGGTGCGGGCACCGGCGGGGGTGTGGTGGGGGCGCGCAGCGGCGTGATGCCGAGGCGCCGGCGCAGCGGATCCATGTCGGCATGCAGGCGCGGGGCGCTCACCTACGGCTCCGGCACCACGGGCGCGAGGTTGGTGCCGTGCTGCGTCGCCGTGAAGGCGACCTCCGCGGCGGTGCGGGGCTGGCCGGGCGGCGGGACCACCCGGGCGAGACCCTGGGCTGCGTTCGCGCGGACCGAGCGCTCCTCGAAGCTGCCCTGCACGCGCCACGCGGGAGGCGCCGGCGGGATCGCAATCCGGCGGGTGCCGGTCGGGAGCTGGTTCGCCGTGCCGGCGATGCGCTCGATGCGCGCGTCGAGGCCAGGAGGCTGGATGCGCAGGACCGTGGCGCCCTCGGCTCCGGTCGCGAGCTCGAAGGGTCGGCCGGGCGTGCTCGCGAAGTGCTGGCCGGGACGCAGACGCGCGACCTTGCCGCCGGCGCGCGACCAGAGGACGCCCGCCAGGATCACGAGCGTGAGCTGGCCGGCGTCGGCCTTCTGGATGCCCAGCTTGGCGTGGGCGCCGAGGTGCTCGAGCCAGACCTCGTAGTCGTCGCCGAGCACGACGGCTTGCCGCCAGCCCCAGTCGGTCTCGCGACGCGCCGTCGGGTCGATGGGAGGTGCGGCCGGCTTGCGCTTCGTCTCGACGTCCCTGTGCGTGTACACGGAGCCTCCTAGTGTCCGAAGCCGAAGGCAGCGCGGCCGAGCTCGTTCCAGAGCGCGAGCACCTCGCCCTCGAGCGGCGCCACGTGTCGCGCGATCACGCTCGGGGTGCCGGCGGCGCACGCGCTCACGGCCGCCTCCGCGTCGCTGGCCAGGACCGCGCTGAGCTCGATGCGGCCCGCTGCTGTCGGACCGGGCGGCGCCACGGCGAGCGCGACCAGGAACTCACGCCCAGGGGCTGCGTCCGGGGCCCAGTGCGGGGGCTCGGTACTGTGCTGCTCGCGATCGGGATCGCGGAAGGTGCCGAGCAGGCGGTCCCAGGTCCACGAGAAGATGCCGAGGTTCGTCTGCATGTCCTCGTGGTGCTGGACGTGCCGCCGGCGCAGCCGCTGGAACCACGCGAAGCGCTCGAGCCAGAACCCGCGCACGTGGAAGCCGTCGTGCAGGTAGCTGCTCAGCCAGCCAATGGCGATCAGCTCACCGGTGGCGACCAGGGCCGCCCAGCGGGGCAGGAGAGCGAACGCGCCGAGCGCGAGCGCGGCCAGAAACGGCAGGAACACGAGCGTGGAGCTCTGCTGCGCAGGCGGATCGATGTACGCGTCCGACAGGAACGCCTCGGGCGGGTAGATCGCCTCGTGGTGCGCCATGTGCGCCCGGTAGAGCGGGCCGCCCGCGGGACGGTGCGCCAGCCAGTGCACGAGGTGGCCGGCGCCGAGGACCAGGAACGCCGTCCCGATCACGGTGGTGGCGGCGATGAGGACGGGGACGAGGATCGTCATGCTGCGGCCTCCTCGGTGGGCAGCGCGGGCCCGACGCCGAAGGCGTCCGCCCAGGGGAAGCGACGGGCCACGGCCTCGGCGGCCTCGCGCACTGTGGCGGAGGTGCGGGCGGCCTCGAGGTCGCCCTCGTGCTCCTTGAGGCTGCGCGTGATGACGCGCGCCGCGGTGCGGGCCGCGTCGTTCAGGCCCTCGAGGTCGGCGCGCAGGGCCTCGTCGGCCACGAGCTCCTCGAGCCCCTTGCCCAGCTTGAGCGCGCGCCGCATGCCCTCGGCGTCCGCGGCGCGGGTCGCGTCGATGAGCCGCTCGGCGTGGCGCTGGATCTCGTGGCGCAGCGTCTCGTGGGCACGCGCGTTGTCGTGCTCGATGCGGACGGGCACGACCGTGTACTCGATGTGGCAGGTGCGGAGCTCGGCGTTGGCGTCCGCGATCATCCGGTCGATCTCCGCGATCGCCTCGGCGAGCTCCGCCTCGCGCTCGACCGGACAGACCAGGCCGATGACGGTCTTCGAGCACAGCTTCCGCAGCCGTGCGCGGGCCTGCTCGTAGGTGGCCTTGGCGCGCAGCGCCTCGGGCTTGTTCTCGAAGACGCGCAGCGTCTTGAAGAGCGTCTCCTCGCGCTCGCCGCGCGTCTCCTCGGACAGGACCTCGCGCTCGTACGAGACACCCAGATCCGAAGACGATGCCTCCTGGACCAGGATGACGTCGGAGATGTTGAACGTGGCCATCGTGCCGCTCCTTGGCCCTGCTCGGCTGCCTAGCGGCTGGCCCAATGCGCGCGTCACCCGACTCGATAGTGCTGAGGAATCAGGCGGTTATGGGTGGCGGCGGCCGGTTCATGTCCGTCCGGTCCGCAGGGTGGTCCTCATGACGACGAACATGACGACCAGCAGCTGCAACGAGAACCCTCCGACCCTCATGGCCTGGTGCAAGGAGCTCAGCGACAAGGACCAGGGCGGCCTTTGCTACATGGCCTTCGGCATGACGCTGGCCCTCGGGCGTGCCTGGCGGTCGCTCACGCGGATGGGCGTGCCCTGGGACGTGGCCGTCCGCGCCGTGCAGGTCACCCGCGTGCTGCCATGCGGGCTCCCGGTGGGCGTCGACGCGAAGCCCGATGCCGAGGGCCTGCCCGACTTCGCCCGCACCGCCGTGCGACGGATGCTCGTGGGCAAGAGCGCACCGTTCAGCAAGTGGATCCGAAAGGGCGGTGAGGAGTGGCTACGGCGCATGGAGCGACTGTCCGAGGAGGAGCTCGCGATCGACATGGGCGCGATGCAGCACATGGCCTCGCTCATCGGCGAGTCGTGGCGCCTGGCTCAGGCTGGCGTCGAGTCCTTCGAGGTGCTGCTCGGCGCGACCGAGCTCTCGTTCGACGAGACCGGCTGGGTGCAGGGCTTCCGCCTCAACCCGCGCACGACCGAGGTGCGCGAGGTGGACGACGGCCTCGAGCTCGTGCTCAAGCAGGCGAGCTGACGTCAGGCGCCGCGAGCCGAGGCCTCAGTCGCAGAAGGCTCGCTGCACGAGCGCCTTCGGCGCCAGGCGGACCTCGGTGCCGAAGTTGACGAAGGTGCCTCGCTTGAGCTTCGGGAACCGGGTCTTCTTGACGACGCGCAGGACACAGGCGCGTACCTCCGCGTTCTTTGCGGGGTCCTTGCGCACGCAGGCCTCGCGCACTTCGCCGCCCTTGCCGAGGCGCATGGAGACCTCGAGCACGCCGCCACCGTCCGGGCCGAGCGAGCCTGCGCACGCTTCCTGCGCGGCCTTCTGCATCCGGTCGACCGCTACGTTCGCGGCGGTCATGGGCAGCTCGCCGTGGGTCTCGCCCTTCGGGATGTCCGAGATCCCGTAGCGGCACAGGTCCGGAGCCTGGTCGTCATCACGCCCGCGGCGCGCCTCCGGGGGTGGCGGGCGCTCGGCGTCGGGCGGCGCGGGGGTCGCGAGGACGACCTCGCCGGAGTAGCCCGAGAGGAGCTCGAGCGCGCTCACGAGATCGCGGACGCGCACGCCCGCCTCGGCCGTCACGACGACGCCGTGCGCCCGCGGCAGCACCTCGCGGACCACGCGCTGCTTCTCCGCCGCGCCGAGCCGCTGGGCGCGCGCGCCGCCGCCCGAGAACGTGCCGGCGCGGGCGATCACCGAGAACGAGAGGCCCTGGTCGGTGAGGAAGAAGACGGGCACGAGTCCCTCGCCGAGCGCCCGCGTGGTCGGGCCGAGCGGCTGCAGGACCAGGCCCGCCCGTTCGGAGCCGACCGGGCCGAAACGCGTCAGCAGCGCCAGGTCGAGCGGGCCTGCGAGCTGGGCGTCGAGGTCCGCCGGCGGCGCGGAGCGCGCCCCTGCGTCGAGGGCGGCCTCGAGCCGGAGGACACCCGACGTGCGGCGGAAGACGCAGCGGGACGCGGCCGGCGCTTGCGCCGCCATCGCCGGCGCTGCCTTGACGAGATCGGCGAACGTGGCGTCTGCCGGCAGGAGCCGTGGATCCGCGAGGAGGAGCAACAGGGCGAGCGGCATCGGGGCTCCTTCCGAGGTGGCAGCGGCAAGCATACCCGTGCGCGACGGGCCGACCGCTCGCGCGCGGCATAGAATCGCTGGGGATGAGCGCAGACCAGCAGGAGTTCCCGCTCGCGCCGATGACCACGGACCTGCGCGTGATGACGTACATCGTGTACGCGGTGCCGGTCGCGCTCGTCGTGGCCGGGGTGCGATTTCCGCCGATGTTCGGCGTCGCGGGGCTCGTCGTCCTCATCTACGTGTCGGTGTGGCTCTGGTTCCGGCCGACGCGGTTCGTGCTCACGAGCGACTCGCTCGTCCTCGAGTGGCCAATGCGACGGCTCGAGGTGCCGCTCTCGGACATCACCGAGGCCCGTGTCATCACCCGCGCGGACTTCCGGCGCGAGTTCCGCTACGGGCTGCGCGTCGGCGCCGGCGGGCTCTGGGGTGGCTTCGGGCTGCTCGTCACCGGCAAGGGCGCCCTGACGATGTACATCTCCCGGACCGATCGCTTCGTGCTGCTCGGTCGTGCCACAGGGCGCTCGATGCTGCTCTCACCAGATCCGCCGGACGGCTTCGTGGCGGCCCTGGAGAAGGGCCGGCGGTAGGCAGATCCGTGCGGGCGCGGGAGGTCACCCCACTGTCTCCGGTGACGCCCGAGGGCGTCTCCTCGGCGCTGGCCATCGGCGCCGAGATCGCGCTCGAGGCCGATGGCGTGCGCCTCGAGCGCCGCGACTGGCGATGGTTCCTCGAGCTGCCCGAGGAGCGCATCGCGTTCGTGGCGGAGACGGAGGAGGACGCGGTTCGGCTCTGCCGTGAGCGGGAGCTGCTTCGCAGGATCGCCAGCCGCGTCTCGTTCGCGGTGCCGAGGCCCCTCGAGCAGACTGCTGGCGCGGCGGTGGACGTGCGCGAAAAGGTGCGCGGGCTGACCGGGCGGGCCCTGCACGACGAGGCGCTGGCAGATCCCACGCGTGGGCGCTCGCTGGCCGAGGCGATGGGGCGGGCGCTCGCGGAGCTCCATGCGATCCCTGTAGCCGAGGTCTCGGGGCTGCTCGCACGGGGGCCGCTCTGGCCGGTGCCGCTCTCGCGCATGAGAGCTCGGCTGCCTGGCACGACTCCGGCGGTGCTCGAGACGCAGATGCTCGAGGCGCTCGAGCATTACGACGCGATCGCAGCGGATGACGCCGACCTGGTGCTCGTACACGGCGACTTCGGGAGCCACAACTTCGCCTTCGATTCGCGGACCCACGCGCTGGCCGGCGTCTTCGACTTCGAGGAGGCGACCCTGGCCGACTACCACGCGGACTTCAGGTACACGCCCTCCTACGGCGAACCGATCCTCCTGGCCACGATCGCGGCCTACGAACGTCACGGTGGCCGCCCGGTATCGCTGTCACGCGTCCGGCTCCACCACGCGATGGTCGCGATGTCCTTCCTCGCGTGGGCCGTGGAGGACCCTGTCGTCCATGAGCGCGGGACCCGAAGGAGCTGGGCGCAGGCGCTCACCTGGGTCGAACAGGCGGTCCGTGCGGCGCTCGAGCTCGGCCCGGGAGGTGGAGCGTGATCGCGGGCGTGCTGCTCGTGCTCTCGACGGCGATTCGCGCGGACGTCCAGGTGGCCGTCGATGCGCAGGGCGAGCTCGGCCCGGCGTGGCTCGCGGCGATCGAGGACCGCGTCACGAAGGATGCGCTCGCCCGGATCAAGCAGGAGCGCCGCCCCCTGTCGCCGGCGGAGCTGGCCTGGCTCGAGCGCTTCCGCGAGAACCTGCCGCGCTGGGCCGCGCGCGCACCTGCGCTGCACGTGCCCTTCGACGGTGTCGTGGCGCCGGCTCGCGTCTCGCTGCTGTTCGGGAATCGTGGCGGGGACGATGGCTTCACGTCCGGTGATCACACGATCGCCGTCGACCTCGGCGCCTGGGTACACGCCTACGGAGAAGCGACCGCGCCCGGGAACGACGAACGGATCCAGCGCATCCTCTCGCACGAGTACACGCACCTGCTGAGCCGCGCGTGGGAGAAGATGCATCGTGTCCCGCGCGACACGCCGCTCGAACGTGCCCTCTGGACCTGCTTTCACGAGGGGCTCGGCAACTACCGGTCGCTCTCGGAGAAGTGGCGCACGCCGGGGGGCGCGCTGACCGATCACGCCCGCGCCGCCCTCGCGCGGCTCGAGCCGATCTTCGT
>JAHFDS010000401.1 GCA_023248855.1 Myxococcales bacterium | reverse complement strand
CCGCCGCTACTTCATCACCGGCAAGACGCCGCGGGGCCTGACCGCCACCGGCTCCTCGATGCCGACGCGCGTCGTCGCGCAGCAGGGCGCGCACGCGCCCGTGCCGAATCTGGTCGCCCGAGTCGAGAGCTACAACGAGGGCCTGCCGCCGTTCGCGACGGGCCTTTCGATCAGCAGCGTCACCGACCTGCAGCTCGCGCTCACCGACGGCGGTCAGGCCCCGCGCGACGCCGCGCGCCGCCGCCTCGACGAGTACCGCGCAGGTTTCGCCGCGTGTGATCCGGCGCTGCACGACCAGAAGGGCATGCTCTCGCTCATCCTCGAGACGCAGAAGGGCGCGCGCCAGCTCGTGTCGGGCGGCTACGACCAGCGCTTCCGCTTCACGAACACGATGGACCCCGAGATGATGGCCTTGCGCACCCGTTACGCGATCACGAACAACCTCATCTCGTCAGGGGCGCAGGCTGCGATGGCGTTCCAGGCGCTCAAGTACGGCATCGCGCAGTCGGTCTCGATCGCGCTCGCCGAGGGCCTCGACACGCACGACTCGAGCTGGGAGGACGATCACCCGAACACCCTCTTGGCCGCGTTCACCGCGCTCGCGCAGCTCGTCACCGACCTCGGCGCCGAGCCGCACCCGATGGGCGGCTCGCTGCTCGATCGCACGACCATCGTCTGCTTCTCCGAGTTCGGCCGCACGGCGCTCATCAACAGCCGCGGCGGACGCGACCACTCTCTGTGCTCGAGCTCCCTGCTCATCGGCGCGGGCGTGCCGCACAACAAGGTCATCGGCGCGTCGAGTGATCTCGGCATGAACCCCATGCCGGTGGACCCGATGACCGGCGCCGCGCTCACCGCCGGGGGTGGCGTGACGATCTCGCCCACGCTGGTCCTGGCCTCGATCATGAAATCCGCCGCCATGGACACGACGGAGCTGCGCACGGACGGCCTGCCCTGCCTCATCGCCTGACCGCGGCTTTCGGAAATCTTTGCCAGGTCGTCCGGCCTACGGCGCGAGATCGGTGTGATCCGGGTCCTGGACCCGGCCTTGGTCCTCGTCCTGGCGTCGGATTACGCTAGGATCCATCCGTGCGAGCGATTGCGTCCGCGGTGCTCGGCTCGTGGCTGCTGTCTGCCATGCCGGCCCACGCCGAGCTGCGCCATCAGGGCGCCCACGTGTTCATCCAGCTGCAATCCGGGCGCGTCGAGGGAGAGCTGGTCGACACGCTGCCGGACGGCTACCTGGTCCGCATCGCCAGCGGCCGCTCGATCAAGATCCCGTTTGCCGACGTGGTGTCCATCCAGCGCGGTGCGGAGCGCGTCCCGGTCGTCACGGCGGGGCCGAAGGGGACGTGGACGCTCGAGGACCGCGGAGCCTTCGTCTCCTCCACCGAGCACTCGGGCGGCGTGGGGCTCGGCCTCGGCTTCGGCACCGCCATCGGCGCCGGCAGCTCGATGGGCGCCTCGGTCGGCACCAGCGTCGGCGGCGGCTCCACCACGACCACCGTGCAGCGGCGCTGGCTGATCGTCCGCGAGGACGGCGCGCGTGACGTCCCCGCGCGCGAGCTCATCGAGCGCAGCGGCGCCGAGGACCTGCAGCGGTCACTCAAGGACGCGCGCGACGAGGTGCGCGGGGAGCGCGTGCTCGCGCACGTCGGCTACGGCCTGGTCGAGGCTGCCGGCATCGCGGCCGCGGTGGTCGGCATCGTCTACCTCAAGAGAGGCAGCGACATCAACCCGAAGACGAGCTCCGACGCCGAGTCCGAGCAGATCCAGAAGTACGTCATTGGCTCGTTCCTGACCATCATCGGCGTCTCGATCACGCTCGACACGCCCTTCCGCTGGTACGCCCGGGGCAAGGAGCTCAACACCAAGCTCGACGAGGTCGACCGCACGCCCTACGTGGAGGCGTTCATGAAGCCCGAGCGCGCCCGCGTCGAGGTCGACAAGCACAACCACTCCCTCCGCTGACCCCCGTGCTCGTCAGCCGCCGCCAGCCGGCTCTGAGCCGCCGGAGGCCTCGAAGCGCTCGATGACCTTCTTCTCGTCCCCGGCGACGATCGTGACGTTCAGCGTCTTGTTGATGTTCTGCTCGGGGTTGACGAGCTGGATCTTGTGCTTGCCCGACGACACGGTCATCCGGCGCTGCGGCGTCCACAGCTGCGTGTCCCGCCCATCGAGGATGATCTTGGCCGAGGGTCGCGAGCCGATCGTCAGGAAACCCTGCCCGCCGGAGGACGGCCGATCCTCCTCCTTGGGCGCCCGTGGCTCGGGCTTGGTCGGCCGTGGCTCGGGCCTTTGCGCCCGCTCCGGCTCCCGCGGGACTGCGGCCACGCGCTCGCGCGTCGGACGCTCCTTCTCCTTGATCACCCGCTCCCTGGGAGCCTTGGGCTCGCGCGGCTCGCGCATCCCGGCCTCGCGCTCCCGTCGCCCTTCCTTCTCGAGATGCGCGGCCACGACGACCTCGCTCCGTCCCTCGATGCGCACGTCCTCGCCGAACTCGCGGTAACCCGCACGCTGCACGATCACGCGGTACTTTTTCGATCCGTCGATGGGCCTGGCGGCCGGGGTGTCGCCGATGAAGTCGCGCCGGCCGTCCACCTCGACGTAGGCCTTGCCTGGCATGTCGCTCTGCACGCGCAGGGTCACGCGCTCCGGCGACAGGCTCGCCCGGAGCGTCGGGATCTTGCCCTTTTCGACCGTGATCTCCTGCTTCCACTCGGCGAGCTTGCCCGCCTCGCCGCGGATCACCAGCTCGTGTCGGCCGATCGCCACCTTGGTCGCGCGCAGCGGCGTCACGCCGAGGTAGTCGCCATCGAGATACGCCTTCTGCCCGCCGGGCTCCGACTCGAGCACGAAGCCCGTGTCGCTCGACGCTTGCTCGAGGTCGCCGTGCAGCGACAGTCGCTCGCCCGCCTTGAGCTCGACCTCCTTGGTGAAGGTGCGATAGCCCTCGCGCGCCAGGCTGATCTTGTACGTGCCGGGCTTGCGCTCGATCGTATGCGGCGTGTCGTCCGAGACCTTTTCCTCGTCGACCGTGACGGTGACGTCGGTCGGGACCGCGGTCACCGCGATCTTGCCGAGCTTGGCACCACTGGCGAACACCACGTAGCCCGCGACCGCCAGCGCGGCCACCGCCGCGCCGCCGACGATCGCCCACATCGTCTTCTGCGACTGGTTGCGCTCGGCCCCCGCCACGCGAGCGCCGAACGCCGGCGCCGGCCCGCCGCCGCTCGGGGGCCTCGTGCCGCGCGAGATGGCGGGCCCGAAGCTGCCGGAATCGTCGTGCATCGGCTCGCGCCGCATGCCCGGCAGGGGCCCCTCGGTCGCCGGCAGCGGGCCCTTGACCACGCGCCGCAGCCCCGATTCGGGATCGTTCTCGGTGTACAGGTCGAGCGAGCTCGTCGGCTTGTCCTCGTGCTCGTCCCCGTCTCCGTCGGTCGAACCGGTGTCGAAGCGCTGGTCCCCGAACGGCGTGTCCGGATCGTCCCGGTCGTAGACCTGGGTCGCCAGCTCCTCTTCCCAGCCCTCGTCGTCGTGGTGCCCACCACGCGCGGCCGCGCCGTTGCCGTTGCGAAGCGGCGTGGCCGGTCGTGGCTCCGGCGGCGCGGGACGAGCGGCACCCGGCACCGGCATGTCCATGGCCTGGGCGATCGGCATGCCCTGGATCGTGGGCGCGCGCGGCGGTCCGCCGAGCGCAGCCGGCGGAGGCGGCGGTGGCATCGTCTTCTTGAGCGCGGCCTGCCCGGGCGCCGAAAGGCGCGGCGGCGGCGTCTCGGCGCCCTTCAATTCCGGCTGGAATTGCTTGTACTGCTCGAGCTTGCGCGTCTCCTCCTCGATCTCCGCGGAGAACGTCCGCTTCATCCAGGAGGCGAGATCCTTGCGCGAGTAGAACTCCCCCGCCGTGTAGATGAAGGCCTGCAGGTCGTCGTGTAGCTCGGCGCCGCTCTGGTAGCGGTCCTCCGGGTCCTTCGACAGGATCTTGAGGACGATGCGCTCGAGCTCCTCCGGGACCTTCCGGTTGTACGTGGAGGGCGGCAGGATCTCGACGTTGCGCACCTTCTCGAGGGTCGAGAAGTCGCTCTCCCCGGCGAAGAGGCGCTCTCCGGTGAGCAGCTCGTAGAGCACGATGCCGACGGAGAAGAGGTCGCTGCGCCGGTCGATCGGCAGCCCGCGCACCTGTTCGGGCGACATGTACCCGAACTTGCCTTTCAGGATCCCGGCCTGCGTCTTGGCGTCCTTGCCGGCCGCCTTCGCGATGCCGAAATCGATGATCTTGATCTCGCCCTCGTACGAACAGAGGATGTTCTGCGGCGAGACGTCGCGGTGCACGAGGCCAATCTCGCGGCCGGCCGTGTCCTTCTTGTTGTGCGCGTAGTCGAGGCCCTCGCACACCTTCATGGTGACGAAGCAGGCCATCGAGATCGGCATCGGATCCCCGGCGCCGCGGCAACGATCGAAGATCGCCCGCAGGTCCTTGCCGAGGATGAACTCGAGCGCGATGAAGTAGCTGTCGTCGACCTTCCCGAGGTCGAAGATCTGCGCGATGTTGGCGTGATTGAGCTGGACCGCGAGCTTGGCCTCATCGATGAACATGTCGATGAAGTCCTTGTCCTCCGCGATGTTGGGGAGGATGCGCTTGACCGCGACGATCCGCTCGAAGCCCTCGACGCCGAAGGCCTTGGCCTTGAAGACCTCGGCCATGCCGCCGACATTGACTCGCTCGAGGAGCCAGTACTTGCCGAATGGGACTGGCTTCTTCACTCGATGCTACTCCTCAGCTGCCCCTGCTGCTCCGACGGCTCGACCTGCGCGGGGATCCCCAGCCGAGGCCACAGCAGGCCGATACCACGAGGGAAATGCCCGGCAAGCCGAATTCGCAAGAAACAGCCCACGCTTAGTATATCGGTTCGGTAGGCCAGTCAATCGCTTTGGGACCGGCTCCCGGAGCGTGCCATAGTCGCCGCATGTCGGCATTGGTGGCAGCCCTCCAGATGACCTCCAGAGAGGAAGTCGACCGCAATCTCGACGACGTGCGTCAAATGACGCGTGACGCGACGCGCCGTGGTGCGCAATTGGTCGTGCTCCCGGAGAACTTTGCGCTCCTGGCGAGCGGAGCGGAAGAGCGGCGCAAGTTCGACTTTGCCGAGGCATTGCCGCTCGTCGGCACGCGCGGACCCGCCGGGCCGATCGTCGCGGCGATGCAAGAGACCGCGCGCGAGACCGGCGCGTGGATGATTCTCGGCGGGATGCCCGAGCAGATCGCGAGCAATCCGGGCCACCTCTACAACGCCGCGGTCGTGCTCGACCCCGAGGGCACGGTCCGCGCGATCTACCGGAAGATCCACCTGTTCGACGTCGCGATCCCCGGGGGCGCGGAGTTCCGCGAGAGCGCGACCGTGGCGCCCGGCTCGGAGCCCGTCGTCGTCGAGACCCCGGTCGGCCCGGTGGGCCTGTCCATCTGCTACGACCTGCGCTTCCCCGAGCTCTACCGGACGCTCGCTGCTCGGGGTGCGCGCCTCGTGGTCGTGCCCGCGGCCTTCACGGCGCACACCGGCAAGGACCACTGGCACGTGCTCCTACGCGCGCGCGCCATCGAGAATCAAGTCTACGTCATCGCCGCCGCGCAGTTCGGAAAGCACAACGAAAAGCGCGCGACCTACGGCCACGCCCTCGTGATCGATCCCTGGGGCAACGTGATCGCCGACGCCAGTGATCGCCCCGGCGTGGTGGTCGCCGAGATCGACGCGGACTACCAGGACAAGGTGCGCCGCGAGATGCCCTGCCTGGCGCACCGCCGGCTGTAGCGAGCGAGCCGCCGAGCGCCCACTTCTTGCCCACCATCTGCTCGGGGCGGACGAAGCGGTCGAAGTCCTCTGCCTTGACGAGGCTGAGCGCGAGCGCCGCCTCGCGCAGGGACATGCCTTGCTTGTGCGCGTACTTGGCGATCTTGGCGGCGTTATCGTAGCCGATGTGCGGGTTGAGCGCGGTCACCAGCATGAGCGAGCGCTCGACGAGATCCTTGATGCGCGCCGAGTCGGGCTCGATGCCGCGCGCGCAATGCTCCTCGAACGACAGGGCCCCGTCCGCAATGAGGCGACAGCTGTGCAGGAAGTTGTGGATGATGAGGGGCTTGAAGACGTTGAGCTCGAAGTTGCCCATCGCGCCCCCGCAATTGAGCGCCACGTCATTGCCGAGCACCTGGCAGGCGAGCATCGTCACGGCCTCGCTCTGGGTCGGGTTGACCTTGCCCGGCATGATCGACGAGCCCGGCTCGTTCTCCGGGATCGTGAGCTCGCCGATGCCGCAGCGCGGACCCGAGGCGAGCCAGCGCACGTCGTTGGCGATCTTCATGAGCGCGCAGGCGATGGTCTTGAGCGCGCCGTGCGCGAACACGAGCGGATCGTGCGAGGCCAGCGCCGCGAACTTGTTGGGCGCCGTCACGAAGGAATGACCGGTCTGCTTCGCGAGCTCGGCGGCCACGCGGGCCGCGAACTCGGGGTGGGCATTGAGGCCCGTGCCCACGGCCGTGCCACCGAGGGCCAGCTCGTGCACGTACTCGAGCGCGCGCTCGACCGAGCGCATGCCCTGATCGAGCTGCGCCACCCAGCCCGAGATCTCCTGGCCGAGCGTGAGCGGGGTGGCGTCCTGCAGGTGCGTACGGCCGATCTTGACGATGTCGGCGTAGGCGCGGGCCTTGCCGTCGAGCGTGCCACGCAGGGTCGACAGCGCCGGGAGCACCCTCCGGCGCACCTCGTCGACGGCGGCGACGTGCATCGCCGTCGGGTAGACGTCGTTCGACGACTGGCCCTTGTTGACGTCGTCGTTCGGGTGCACCTTTCGGCCCTCGCCGCGCTCCCCGCCGAGCAGCTCCGAGGCGCGGTTCGCCAGCACCTCGTTCATGTTCATGTTCGTCTGCGTGCCCGAGCCGGTCTGCCAGACCACGAGCGGGAACTCCCCATCGTGCTGGCCGGCGATGACCTCGTCGGCCGCCGTCATGATCGCGCGGGCCTTGTCCTCGGCCAGCACCTTGAGATCGACGTTGACCTGGGCCGCGGCGCGCTTGACCTGCGCCAGGGCGCGGATGAGTGGCGGCGGCATGCGCTCGCCGGAGATCTTGAAGTTCGCCAGCGACCGCTGGGTCTGGGCGCCCCAGAGACGGTCGGCGGGAACCTCGATCGGGCCGAAGGTGTCCTTTTCGATGCACGTGTTCACGCGCGCTTGGTTAT
>JAHFDS010000053.1 GCA_023248855.1 Myxococcales bacterium | reverse complement strand
GACTTTCCGACGCCCCTCTCCCCACGGGAGAGGGGTCGGGGGTGAGGGAAATCAGGAACGTAGGAGATCGCATGGGCGTGGTGGTGGACTTCAGGGACAGGCCCTAGTGCCGATGCTGACAGAAGGCTGCTGTTCCGCTACGGTCCCGGCATGAAGCACATGGTGCGAGCGAGCGTCATCGCAGTGCTGGTCGTTCTGGGAGCGTGCTCCAAGAGCACCGAGCTACGGGTCCTGGCCATGGAGCCGGCGCAGGGCACCACGCTCGGCAATGAGACGGTCGTGCTGCGGGGCGCCGGCTTCGTGCCCGGGAAGACTTCGTGCACCGTGAAGTTCGGCAAGATGGACGCGACCAACGTGACCATCCAGTCCGAGACCGCGATCGCGCTCACGACGCCCGGCCAGGAGCGCGGCGCCGTCGACATCCTGGTTCAGTTCGACGACGGCAAGGCCTTCACCATTCCGAAGGGCTTCACCTTCGTGGAGCCCGCGACGGATCGCGCTCGCGAGCTGTTTCTCTCGAACCCCACTGGCAACAAGGGCGCCAAGGCGCCAGCCCCCGTGGCCCCTGCAGCACCCGTCGCACCGAACAAGAAGTAGGTTCGGAGACGCGCGACGCTACGTCGCGTTGCGAAAGGTGACGCGGAACAGCTGCTGTCCCATCAGGACGAATGCGCCGGTCTTGACCGCGCGATCGCTGCGAATCCGGATGAAGGTGCCGTTCGAGGAGCCGAGGTCAGCCAGGTAGAACTTGCCAGCCCGCTGGGACAGCCGGGCGTGGGTTCCGCTGACGTAGCCATCTTCCGGGAACAGGATGTCGCCGCGCTCTCGGCCGAGCACGACGGAGTCGCCGAACAATGGGAAGGCGGAGCCGAGCTGATCGCGGCCGACGACGACGGACAGGCGACCCCAGAAGCCGGGATTCGGGCTGCCCATGAGGTCCGTGCCGTCCTGAACAGGCGTCGGCGCCTCGATCGCGTCGAACCTGAGGAGCTCCTGGCCGATCCGGAACATCTCCTTGGACTCGATCTCTTCTTCCTCGCTCATCCGCACGAAGACCCCGTTCAGGCTGCCGAGGTCTGCGACGATGAGATAGTCCTCTCCGAGGGTGAGCGTCGCGTGTCGGGGCGACAGATAGACGTCCTGCTCGAACAACGGGCCGGCCGTCCGGCCGATCAGCGTCTCGCCCTCGTGAATCGGGATGGATCCGCCCTCGGTGCCGTCCGGTCGGATGAGGACCAGCTGACCCCGCGCGGAAGCGGTGGCGTGCGACATCGCCGCCTGTGGCGCGGCGGCGGGCGGGTTCAATCCCTTCATCCGGTGGCCGCACTGGCCGCAGAAGACGAAGTCCCGGGGAACCGGCGATCCGCACGAAGGGCACGGTGGCGCGCCCACCGCATTCTCCGGCGCAGGCGTGGCCGCGAAGGCAGCGCCGTCCTGGCCGTTTTCGAGGGCTTCGACCGAGACCGGGGTCGGAGCGTGCTCCGCGCCACCGAGCGCGCTCTGGACGGCCGAGAGCAGGGACTGTTCCACGCGCGGCTCGGGCTGCAGGCCACCCACCGGCGCCGGCATGCCCACACCTTGAACCGCTACGCTCCGACCTCGGCTCAGCTCCGCGCCGCAGCCGAGGCAGAACTTGTAGTGGTCCAGGTTCTCGCGCCCACACCGGGTGCAGACGATCACAGAGGGTGGTTAGCACGGAAGGCGGAGAAGGGTCAACGAAACTGGGGGCTTCGGCGTTCTCCCCGAGAACGCTGCCGTTTGTGCAGGTCCAGCGGGCGGCGTACGATCGGGCGATGTCGTCGGCAGGGGACGACCGCGCACCGAGCACCGAGCGGGTCACGGTGCCGACCGTTGACCCGATGATCGGTCGCGTCCTCCAGGGCGCGTTTCGGATCGAGCGGCGTCTGGGCGGCGGCGCGATGGGCACTGTGTATGCCGCGACACAGCTGTCGCTTGGCAAGCTCGTGGCCATCAAGGTGCTGCGCGAGCATCTGAGGCGGGATCCCCAGGTGGTCCGGCGGTTTCACCGCGAGGCGAGGGCGGCGAGCGTGCTCGAGCACCCGAACTCGGTGCGGGTGGTGGACTTCGGGGAGACGCCCGAGGGGGACCTCTACATCGCGATGGAGCTGCTCGAAGGGCGCGAGCTCGCGCGTGTGGTCGACGAGGAGTGGCCGCTCGGGATCGGGCGCATCGTCCACGTGATGACGCAGGTGCTCGGCGTGCTGGGTGCCGCACATCGGCGCGGCATCGTCCATCGCGACCTGAAGCCAGAGAACGTGATGCTGCTCTGCACCGACGACGATGCCGACTACGTGAAGGTGTGCGACTTCGGCATCGCCAAGCTGCTCGACGGTGAGCGCACGGCGAGCGCGCTGACCGAGCTCGGCGTGGTGTGCGGAACGCCAGAGTACATGTCTCCCGAGCAGGCACGTGGGGAGGTCCTCGACGGGCGTTCTGACGTCTACGCGGCCGGCGTGATGCTCTACAAGCTGGCGACCCGACGCCTGCCGTTCTCGGCGGAGACCGCGATCGGTGTCGTGACCAAGCAGATCACCGAGGAGCCGACGCCTCCCTCCGAGATTGCGCCGGTGGACGCCCGGTTGGAGGCAATCATCCTGCGTGCGCTGGAGAAGCGCCGCGAGGCCCGCTTCCAGAGTGCGGACGAGCTCAGGCGAGCGCTCGTGGACCTGCTCGAGCCCGGCGAGCAGACGACCGCGCGCGTGGCCCGCGTGGCGCCCGAGCGCCCGGCCTGGCGGATTGGCGTGCTCCTGGCCGTGGCGGGCTCGCTCGGCGCCGCGGGAATCGTCGCCCTCCGCTGGCGCACCGCCAGCGCGCCGATCAGTGTCGTGACCAGGGTCGTCCGGCTGGCGCCGGCGGAAACGCCCGCCCCGAGTCCCTCCTCCGACCCTGCGCCGCCCGGTGGCGAGAGCTCCTCGCCGCCCGTCCCGGTCGGTGCAGTGGCCCCTGCCACCCGCGACTCGCCCCGGCGACGAGAGCGAGAGCCACGCAACCAGCTCGCCGAGCCCGTGGCACGGGAGAAGCCGGCCGGAGAGCTCCCCGCGCCGGTCACTCCGAGCTGGCAGGCCCTGCTCACGGATGCTGCCAAGGATCGCGAGCGGGGACGGGTGGACGAGGCCATCGCGAAGCTGGAGGAAGCGAGTCGCCTGCCAGGCCACTCGACACAGGTCTGGCGCGAGCTCGGGCGCGCCTACGGCCTCAAGGGGGATGCGCGAAGCACCGCTCGGATGGATGCGGCCTACCAGCGCTATTGCGGGCTGACGCCGAACGCGCACAAGGAGATGATCTGCCTCGACCGGCAGTAGCGTCGGTGACCTAGGTGATCTCCACCCGCAGGAGCTGTTGGCCGCAGAAGACGTAGTCGCCGTGCTCGAGCGGGTAGTTGTCCTGGATGCGGACGAAAGTCCCGTTCTTCGAGCCGAGGTCGGTCACCACGAAGCCGTTCTCGGCGACCTCGATCTGAGCGTGGCGTCCGGAGATGAACGGATCGTCGGGGAAGTTCACGTCGTTGCCTTCGCGACCGATGGTCAAAGAGTCGCCACGCGCGCGGAACACCATGCCGACATCGCCGCCGCGGAGCCGCTGGATCAGCCGAATGCGGCTCGGACGGCGGGGGCTCGCGTAGAAATACGTGCCTTCGGCATCTGGCTGCGGCCCGAGGTCGGGCGCGCTCGCCTCGACCTGAAGGATCTGCTCGCCGACGAGGAACATGCCGCCGGAGTCGGCCCGCATGGGCCGCCGGATGCGTACGTAGATGCCGTTGGCGCTACCCTCGTCGATCAGGCGGAGCTTGCCTTCGTCGTAGGCGAAGTTGGCGTGCTTGGGCGAGAGGAACATGTCCTCGGGGAAGAGAATGGCGCCCTCGGTTCGACCGATCACATGGTCGGTGCCGCCGAGCATGTACGAGACGCCATCCATGCCGTCGCCGCGAATGAGCACGAGCTTGGCTTGCCCTGGCTTCTGGCCCGGGCTGAAGAACAGGGTCTTGCCGGCCGCGTCGACAGCAGCCGGCGCGGTCTCCGCAACCGGGGCCTCGATCTTCGCACCGCAGCGGCCGCAGAACTTGTGATCCGCCGGGCACTCGGCGCCACAGGTCGCGCACTGGATCATGGGCGGGATGCTACCACGACGCTGCGTGGGCCGCGGCAACGGCGGAGCGCACGAGGCCATTCGGATCCCGCGCTGCCTGGGCGAGACGGGGGTGGCCGGGCGACAGCGCGGCAAGCGCACGGATGGCCACCGCTCGATCGAGCCAGGAGGGGCTCTGGGCGGCGCTGACGAGCGCCTTCTCGATGCCTGGGGCGGGTGCGATGGCGCGCGCCATCTTCGGGATCGCCTCGAGCAGCGCCCGCTGGCGCTCACCGGAGGGGGCCCGTGTGAGGCTGCGCTCGAGGAGATCGCGGGCTCGCTCGGGATCGACCCGGGCGAGCAGCGGCAGGCTCGCGGCCGGACGGGGGGAGGTGGCGAGCTGGGAGGCCAGGATGCGCAGGAGCGCGCTGCGCTCGTCGAGGGGGACCAGCGTCTCGAGATCATGGCACGCCCGCTCGGCCAGGGCGGGCCGGCCCAGGGCCACGCCGAGGCCGTGCGCGAGGTGGGGGCCGAGCCCGCGCGCAAGCGCGCTGGCCTCCGGCCCAAGGGGCGTCGAGAGCGCGCGCAGCCAGGACGACGTCTGCAGCTGATACGGCGAGAAGATCGGCGGGACGGAGCGCGCCGGACCAGGGTGATCGGCGGCGCCCAGGGCCGAGAGCGAAAGCGTGCGCACTGCGGACAGGGGGGTCTCGACCGCCAGTCGCGCGAGGGCTCCGATCGCAGCCGTTCGCTCGTCTGCTGGCAGGGCCGATCGCGCGAGCTCTCCCAGCGCAGTCACGGCCGCGGGCCCCAGCGGCGGGGGATCGCCCACCAGCGGAACCAGCGCGGAGAGGGCCCCACGATCGCGCGACTGCCCGGCGCCGATCGCACAGAATGCCCGCAGCTCGCTGCGGCGGTAGGGATCGGCGAGCACAGCCCGGGCGGCCGCGTCCCTTCGGCGTGCGAGCCCGAGGCAGGCCACCGACTGCAGGTCGCTCTCGGGGCTCGCGAGGGCCTGGCGCAAGAGATCCGTCGCCGCGGGCAGCGGGCTCGCGCTGATCGCCCAGAGCGCCGCGATGCGTTCTGGTTGACCTCGTTCCAGCAGACCGATGAGTGGCTTCGGGTCGGAGGGACCTCCGAGCTCGCCGATGGCCAGCAGGGCGGCTCGCCTGGCGGCTCGCTCGGCGGGCGTGTCAGGGCGCGAGGCGGGCGCCGCGGTGCTGAGGCTGCCGATGATGCCGAACGTGACCGCTGGCGGTGGCGTGAGCTGGGACGCCTTGCCGCCGGTTCCGCCAGGGGACGTGGGACGAGCGCGTCCAAGGGTCGAGGAGGGCCCGGCGCCGACCAGGGCGCCCATCGTGGCGCTCGAGTCGAGCTCGCCGAGCAGCTTGAGGAGCGCGAGCCCCTGGCTGCGCTTGCTACTCTTCGCCACCTTGCCGCTGCCGCCCTTGACGGGGCGGGCTGGCCTGCCACCACGCTGGGGTCGGAGCGGCGTGGGCTGTGGCGGGGGCGGGGGTGGCCGCTCTACCCGGATGGCGGCCCGGATCAGGGCCGGCACCGCGACTCGGTTGCCCAGGTCGCCGAGGGTGACCGCGGCGGCCTCCCGATCGACGGGGTCCTTCGACGCCAGGAGATCGAGCAGGGGCGGCAGCGCGCGCTCGCCGAGGCGCGCGAGGTCGGACCTCGAGGCCTGACCGCCGCGCACGGCTGCTGCCAGCGTTGCGACCACACGCCTGAGCAAATCCACGTAGGCTCGACGCAGGGCGGGGCGCTCTCCACCGGCGACGAGCCCCGCGATCTCCCTCTCCACATCGCGGAGCTGGCCGCGGGTCTCGCCGAGATCCGTCGCGAGATGCACGGCGTCGACCAGCACGTCCTCATCGCGCGCACGGCGCAGGACGTCCAGCGTGATCCGCTGCGCCTCCGCCATCGCGTCGCCCCCATCGCGCGCCAGCAATCGCGCAAGTCGCAACGCGGCATCGAAGCGCTGGGGCTCGGCACGCAGCACGCTCCGCAGGGCCTGGATCGCAGCGGGTGCATCGTCACGGCCCTCCGCCAGGCGAGCCACCGCGAGCTGGGTTTCCACGTCGTCGGGCGACTCCTTCGCCGCGCGCCCGAGCACGTCGAGCGCTCGCTCGTCGCGGTAGCGCTCGAGCTCGATGGCGGCGATGTCGGCGCGCGCAGATCTGGCACGCGCGGGTGAACGCGCGGCGAGCCTCTCGAGGGTCGCGATGGCCTCGTCGAGGCGTCCCGCGCGTCGCTGCAGGGTGGCCAGCCGGGCCAGGGCATCGGACTGATCTGGCCAGAGCCGCGCAAGCTCCGCCAGGGTCGCCTCGGCCCCCGCCAGATCGCGCTGCTTGAGCAGCCCCTCGACCGCCAGCCAGCCAGCGTCGAGATCGGCTGGGGGGCCGTGCATCCGCGCGAGCTCGCTGCGGATCCGGCTCGGGAGCGTGTAGTTTCGCTGCTCGAGCGCGACGATGCGCGCGCGTGCCTCGCCGAGCATGCCGCGTGCGGCGCCATCCGAGGGCCCAAGGCTGCGGATCCTGTCCCAGATCGACAGGGCTCCCCGCACGTTGCGCTGACGCTCGAGCGCCAGCGCCAGGGTACGCAGGATGGCGGCGTCCTTGGGGGCAAGACGGAGCGCCCGGTCGAGGATGGCCAGCGCTTCGGCGGTCTGCTCGCGGTCGAGGAGCACCTCGGCTGCCCGGTGGAGGGCTCGCTCGCGCGCGCAAGTCTTGCCTGCTGTGTTCCCGCCAGAGATGCAGATGTCGCAGATTCGAGCCCAGGTTTGCCGAGCTCTCTGGAGATCCCCTCGCTGCTGCCAGATATCGCCCAGAACGACGAGGTGATCGGCCTCGTGGGGCTCGAGCTTGACCAGTCGCTCGGCGACGCGCCCAGCTTCCTCGACCTGTCCCGCCCTCAGATAGATCTGAGTCGCTGCCGTCAGCGCGCCCGCATCGTGTCCGAATGTGCGCACCAACTTCTGCGTTCGGGCGACGGCATCCTTGCTGCGGCCGAGCTGTATCAGACGTTCGACGATCTCCAGCGTCGGGCGCGCATCTCCGGGGGCCGCTCGTGCAAGACGCTCGCGCTCCTCCAGCGCTTCACCGTCGCGTCCAGCGCGCTCGAGCAACGCAACAAGTCGCTTCCGTGCGTCGATCGCAGCGGGATCGCGGCGGAGTGCGCTGCGGTAGGCGCCGGCGGCGTCCTCGGTTCGCCCGAGCTCGTCGAGCAGGCGAGCGCGAACGTGGAGGGTGATCGAGTCGGCCGCGCGCAGGTCGTCCAGTAGTGCTCCGAGTCGGTCGCGCTGTCGCGCGACGGCCATGCGGCGTTCCCAGATGTCGCGTCGCTGCGGATCTCCCGAGCTCAGCTTCGTCAGCGCCTGCCGATAGGACTCGTCCGCGAGCTCTAGGCGGCCGAGGCGTTCGGCGATCTCCCCCCGCCGCCGCAGCAACGCTGCGCGATCCGAGGTTCGAGCCTGGGCCGCGACTTGCTCGAGCAGCTGCAGGGCGGGCCCGTCGAGCTCGGCGCCGGACAGGACGTCCACCAGTCGCTCGCGCAGGCGCGCATCGCCCAGCTTGGCCGCCTCGAAGGCCCATCGCTCCGCCCGGATGGCGTCCTTGGCCTCGGCCGCGAGGGACACGGCGTGCTCGAGCGCGCTGGCCCGGCGCTCGTGGGGCACCCGCTCGAGCGCCGCCTCGGCGGCTGCCAGCGCGGCGGCCACATGCCCAGCCCGACGCTCGACGTCGGCCAGCACGGCGAAAGCTTCGTGTCGGCCTGGATCGGTCTTCTGCGCAGCGACGAGGCTCGCACGCGCCTCGTCTGCCCGTCCCTGCAAGCGAAGCAGGAGGGCGGCATAGGCGACTCTTCCGCCGTACGTGGTCTTTTCTCGAAATCGCTCGAGGAGAGCGGTTGGGGCGCGGCCCCGAGCCAACCTGGAGGCCGCGGCGGCATCCTCGGGGTGCGCCTCGAGGAAAACCTCGGCGCCACCACCCGCGGCGGACCGCGGCGCGCGACGAACCGCCCAGTCATCCCGGGGCGCCGCAAGGGCTGGCAGCGAAAGAAGCGTCGTCGCGAGCAGCGCGAGTGCGCGCATCCCCCAAGCGTAGGGGCTCGGCCTGATTCCACAAGGGCGGCACTGGCGGGCAGCGCTAGTGGTCGCGGTTCCTGCGAACGTGCTCGAGAATGGAGCGAACCTGCCCATCACGCTTCTCGGCGACGTAGTGGCGCAGGGCGATGGCGTGGAGTCGCGGCAGCCCGACCAGTCGGACCCCCGCTCCGTGGTGGTAGTCGTCGTAGATCTGGTGCGTGATCTCTCCCTTGGCCCAGATGCTCTCCGTTCCGGGCAGCTCGATTTCCAGCTGGACCGCGGCTTCCTTGCGGCGGCGAACGGGGGTTCCCTCGAAGTACAGGCCCTCCTCGCTCAGGTTGGACGTGACCCTGCGGAAGGATCTATCGTCAATGTATTCATTGAGAAAAACCTCGAGATGCGCACGCCGCGCGCCCCGCCTGTCACGTGGGCAGCTCATGGGCAGGGCCGCTTAATGTCCGACATGTAGGATATTGTCTTTCATATGCCTACCCGGCGCAATTTTTCGTCTTCGATCGAGGCAACCATTCGCAGAGCACGGGCCCAGGAGCGCAACCAGTCGGACCAGCCCGAAGCGCTATCATCGCCGCCGTGAAGGTGCGTCCGTTTCGCTGGGATCTCGTGCCGCGGCTGAGTCGGGCCGAGGTGGCGGCTCGTCGGGCGATGGCGGCGCACGTGGAGACCTTCAGCGCCCGAATCGAGCTCGATCGGCTCATCGGTGGGACGCTGGCTCTCGAGGTCGGCGCGCTCGCGGTCTGGCCCGCCGCGGAGGTCGCTACGCGCCTCGGAGACGCCCACGTGGTGCCCGCCCACGTCGACGACGTGCCGGTTCGGGTCGCGATCGACCGGGTCCTGGCTCTCGGCCTCGTGGGTCGGGTCCTCGGGTACCGCCACGAGGTCGGGTTGCCGCGTCCCCTCGCAGGAGGCGAGCAGGGCGTGCTCTCGTTCCTGGTCGCTCATGTCGCGCGCTGCGCGGGCGTCGCGCTCGCCCTCGGCGCGCTGCCCCCGATCGAGGATCCCTGGTCGGTCGTGCTGACCCTGCGGGCCGCGTGGCCGGGCGGCCAAGGACAGGTCCGCGTGGTCGCCGCCGAGCGCCTCCTGCAACGACTTCCTCCAACCAGGGGGCTGGCGCTGCCCGATGTCGTCGCGCACCTTGGCGTGACGGGAGGGCGGGCGCGGCTACCCGCGAGACGCGTCGAGATCCTCAGGGCAGGCGACGTGGTGGTGTTCTTCGACGCGCAGACGCGCATCTCGGCGGGGCCCTTTCATGCAGCGGCCCAGCTCGAGGGAGAGCGCGTACGCCTCCAGACAGCCTTCGAAAGGGAACCCATGGCGATCGAGGTACTGGATCATGTAGAGGTGGAGATCACGGTGCAGCTCGGGCGCGCCGTGGTTCCGGTGCGGGAGCTGGCGGCCCTCCAGCCTGGTAGCGTGCTCGAGCTCGACCGGCCGATCGCGGGACCCGTGGACCTCCACGTGGGCGCTCGGCGCATCGCCCGCGGCGAGATCGTGGACGTGGAGGGGCGTCTCGGTGTGCGGATCCGTGAGCTCGGGTAGCCTGGCTAGCGATCCTCGAGCAGATCCTGCGCGGTGAGGTCGGGGGCCGCCTTGCCGTGCTCGAACTGGAGAAGCCCGAGCTCCTCGTAGCGCGGACGAACGCGGTCGGACAAGAGGCCGATGCGCTTGAGGTTCGGGACGATGCGCTTGAACATCGTCTGCCGGAAGAACTCCATCAGCTGACTGCCCAGGACGAGCCTGTCCCAGGCCGCCCGCGACATCAGGTGCCCGTAGTACTCATCGTAGAACTCATGCGCCAGGAAGCGGTTCCGCATGAGCAGCGAGACCTCGAACGCCCAGTCCTCGTGCTCGCGCGTCGCCATCCCCTCGTCCACGTAGTACTGACGCAGGGCCACCACACCGTAATGCACGTGACGCGCCTCGTCTGTGATCACGTACTGCAGCAGCTTCTTGAGGAGCGGTTCACCGGTCAGGCGACGGATCGTGCCGAACGCTCCGAGGGCGACGCCCTCGATCATGATCTGCATGCCGAGGAACTTGATGTCCCACCGCGAGTCGGTCATGAGCGCATCGATGATCACGTAGAGGTTGTCATTGATCTGGTAGAGCTTCTCGAGCTTCCGGGTGAGGTAGGTGTGAAAGACCTCGACGTGGCGGCCCTCGTCGACGACCTGCGTGGCACCATAGAGCTTGGCGTCGAGCCACGGCACAGCCTCGGTGACCTGGGCGGAAGCAAACAGGGCGCCTTGCTCGCCGTGCAGGAACTGGGAGAGCATCCACGACAGGAGCGCGTGACGCTGCACGTTGCGCTCGCGCTCCGTGAGCTTGCCCCAGGTGGGCATCTGGCTCACCGGAAGGAACGAGTCGGGCAGCATGGGGGTCGCGGGGTTCTGCGGATCGACCGGGATCGACCAGTCGAGATCCTGCGTCGCGTTCCACTGAGAGACCTTGGCTGCCTCGTAGAGCTTGGTCATCTCGGGGAAGGTGCGCTTGTAACCCCAGTCGAACTGGACCGCATAGCCGGTCGGCATGGTCGTGCGCTCGGCCTGCTTGGCTCGCTGCTCGACGAGGCCGCGATAGGCTGGTCCGAGCAAGGATCGGAGGACGCGGAGGTTGCCGCTGGCCGTGGCGTCGCGTAGGAGCGGGCCGGACTGGAGCAGGTTCCCGATGGCGTTCACGAGCTGCATGGTCAGCCTTTCCGGACCCGCGGGCGGGCCTCCAGGGAGTCGGTCGCCGCGTTGAGCGCGCGGAAGACCTGCTCTTCGTCATAGGGGCGGCTCGTGCTCTCGAGCACGCCGAATGCCAGGGCCGCGAAGAACGCGTCCGCGATGGCCTCGGGCGGGGGGCAGCTCGCCGCGTCGTACCACTGCGGCAGCCAGTTCATCGCGCCGAAGCCGAGCGAGCGCAGGATGCGTGGATCGACACCCGGGCGCACGCGCCCCGTGCCCAGGGCCTCGTACAGGAGGCCATCCCAGAAGGCCTCGTAGCGCGCGATCTCCCGCTCGATCGCGACGCGCGCGGTGTCGCCGAGGGCGCGCCAATCGTAGAGCAGCACATAGATCGAGCCGTCGCCACCGCACACCAGGCGAGCATGGGTCCGAAGGCCGATGCGGATCCGATCCACCGGGTCCCGCACCGCATCGAGCGCGGCGCGGATGCCCTCGATGAGCCGTCCGACGCCGCGCTCCATGAGCGCGACGAGGAGCGACTCCTTGCTGGCGTAGCGGTAGTGCAGGCTTCCGGGCAGCATGCCGGCCGCGCGAGCGACCTCGCGCAGGCTCGTTGCGGCGTAGCCCTTCGCGCGAAACAGCTGCGCGGCGGCCGTGAGGACCGGCTCATCCTCATCGCGCCTCGCGGGGGCCACCTTGGTCATGCGACCAACTTGTCGCATGCCATGATCTGCCTGTCAACCGTGATCTTGGTCGATTGACCAAACATGGAGAGATTGACGGGCAGCCCTAGCGGGCGGCCTTGAGGCGACGGATCTCGTCGGCTACTTCCTTCGCGTTGAGCGAAGGGTCCACGTTCTTCTGGACCCATCGCACCCTCAGCTCGGGATCGACGAGGAACGTCCAGCGCTTGGAGAAGCCCATCACGCCATCGGCACCGTAGGCCTTGGCCGCGGCGCCCTGGTCGTCCGCGAGCAGGGTGAACGACAGACGGTGCTTCTCGATGAACTTGCGGTGGCTGGCGACGGAGTCCTGCGAGAGGCCGAACACATCGCCTCCCAGCTTGCGAATGACGTCGATCGAGTCGCGGAACGCGCAGGCTTGCTTCGTGCAGCCGGGCGTGTCGTCCTTCGGATAGAAGTAAAGGACGGTCCAGGTGCCCTTTCGATCGGCCAGGCGGAAATCTGCCCCCTTGTCGGTCTTGAGATGGATGGCCGGGGCTGGCTGGCCGGGGGCCGGGGCCTCGGCCTGCGCGCCGGCGCAGGACAGGACGAGCATCAGAGCGATCACTCCAGGCACGGTGCGCTTCATGGACCCTCCGCCGGCGGCGTCCGCGGCGTGCGGGTGGTCGCCTTGGCCGGACGCATCGTATGATGGGAGCGCGTGAGCGCGAAGCGTGAGTCGGCATGAGCGTGGTGTGCGCGCGCTGTGGTAGGCGCGCGAGCCTGGCCAGGCCCGCCGACGGGGCGTGTTGCGCGCATTGCGGCGAGCCCCTCGACGAGCCCACCATCATCTCAGACGCCGACGAGCCGAAGACCGAGCGCAGCCTGCCTGCCGCGACGCCGTGGGCTTCCCCGGCGAGCTTGGTGCAAGGCAACCTGCCGAAGGTCACGGTGGGGCGCCCCGTGCCGCCCCCGCCACCGCCGCCTGGGACGATCACCGCCACCGCCCCGCCTTTGCCGCCGCCTCCTGCGGTCGCTGGGCCTGAGCCCGCGCGTGTGCCGGGCGTGCCGTCGTTGCCCACCGCGGCGCCTCTCGCCGGTGCGCCGCGCAGTCCGTCATTCGTTTCGTCGCGACCGCAGCCAGCAAGCGCGGTGGCGTCAAGGCTCGGTCGGACGCTGATCGGCACGCCGGCCCCGGTGAGCCCCTCCGTCCCCGCGCCGAGCGCGATCGTCAGCACGATGCTCTTGCCTCCGGCGGCCGCGCCTCTCGCCCGTTCCGACCTGGTGAGCGGTGGCCTCGATCCCATGATCGAGGCCGCCAGCGCACCGCTCGCGGCCCCCTGGGCCGGGCGCGCCGACTCTCCTGAGCCATCGGCGTTCGGGGCCGCGGTGACCTTGCAGCCCGAGGAGGTTCCGCAGGAGCGCTCGGTGCCGCCGCTCGCCCAGCCGCTCGGTTTCCAGCGTGAGGCACCGCCGCCCGGGCGTGAGCTGGTCGTGGGGGTCTCCTGGAAGGCCGCACTTGCGGTGGCGGGGCTGGTGGCGGTCGGCGTCACGGCGTTGTTCCTGCTGCGTGGCCGGACGCCCGCGGCGCGCGCGGCGCGCGCGACCGTGCAGCTGCTGCTCGCCGATGGGACGACCGGGGCGGGATTCTTCGTGGAGGGTCCCGATGACGGGGCGTACGTCGCGACTGCCTTTCACGTGATCGAGAGCGGCGCCGCGGTGACCGTGCGGCGCAGCGTCGCCGTCGACGCCAGCCACGCCTACGTGGAGGCGTTTCCCGACGTGGAGGTCGTGGCGGCGGATCCCGATGCGGATCTCGCGGTGCTGCGCCTGCGTGACGTGCCGAGAACGCGTGTGGAGACCCTGCCGCTGGCGGCAAGTGCGCAGGCCGGCCAGCCCGTGACGACCTACGGCTTCGCGGGGGCGGCATCATCCGGCCGGGCCACGCTGGTCGGCAAGCCGGGCAACATCACGCGCCTCGACAAGCTACCTTCGTACGATCGGCAGAAGCCGGGTGCGATGGATGCAATCCTGCTGGCGCCCGAGATCGAGCCGGGCGCCTCGGGTGGCCCGTCGCTCGATGCCAAGGGTGAGGTCGTGGGGATCGGCCTCGCGAAGGAAGGCGCATATCAGGGCAGCCCTGGGGCGGTCAATGTCGCCGCGCTGCGCCAGCTGCTCGGGTCGGTGCAGTCGGCCGGGGCGGCGCGAGGCCTCGGTGCCGAGGACGTCCAGCGATTCCTGGCCCGCCTCGAGGTGGAGTACCTGATGCAACCGTTGGCCGAACGACCAAGGATCCGGCCATACGACTACGTGGCGCCACTCGACCTGGCGCGGGTGCGCGTGGTGGCCGGCTCGATGCGTGGCCGGGGCGCATCCGCGCTGGCGGTTTTTCCCGGCAGGCTCGAGACCTACCAGGACCGCGTGCTCCAGGAGCGCCTGCAGCAGTGCGCCAGGGAGGGCGCTCATCGCCTCCTTCCGCCCAGCGCGTGCGCGCACCTCGCCGATCGGCCTCTGACCTGGGACTTCACGGCCGCCGCCGTGCGGTGGGAAGGCAAGGTCAGACCGCTGCAGGTGACCAAGCTGGAAGAGGTCGACGCCCGATCGCACCTGTACCGGGCGGAGGTCGGTGGGTCGGGCCTGGCCGGACCGATCCAGCTGTTCTTCTCGGCGGAGCAGGGACGTCCACGGCTACGGCTCTTCGATGCTTTGGGGGACGCCTACTGGCTCAAGCGCGCCGGCGGCGGGATCGAGGCCTTCACCGGGCGCTGGGTGCTGCGCACGAAAGGAGAGGCCGGCGGGCCGCGCGCGGAGGGTGCGCTGTCCGGGATGCGCCGCTGCGAAGAAGTCCTGGTCTCCCGTCAGGGCGATGTCACCGCGGTGACCTACACGCTCGAGCGCGAGGCCCGGACCGCCGTCGGGCGCAGGAGCGTCCGTGGGCCTGCGACCGTTCGCTCGATGGTCCAGGTGGACTTCAAGGCAGAGATCGCGCAAGAGGATGCGTTGGTGCTTGGGGCCCGAGAGACGGCGCCGCGCAGGGAGGGCGCCTGCGAGCCCCACTTCTGTGCGATCGAGCCGCGCGCGCTGGTGCTCAAGCTGGCCGGCAGCACGCTTTTCGTGTACCGGGACGGGCCCGAAGGAACGATCGAGTCCTCGCCGCTTCGGAAGGCCGCGGAGGGCTGCTCCTCGGGCACGCCCGCGCGCGAGGTTGGTCCGAAGGCCAAGCGCGGCAAGAAGGGAGGGCGCACGGCATCCCCAGGACCGGCGGCCTCGGGGACCAAGCGTGGCGCCAAGGTCGGCCGCAAGCGCGGGCGGAGCTGAGCGTCGTGGTCTTTCGCTTCGCGCTGTTCTTCTGCATCATGCTCGCGTACCTGGCGGTGGCACATCGCTACGTGTACGTGCGCCTGGTGCGGGATCCGAAGCCGCCGGAGCGCTGGCGGAAGATCGGCAAGTGGCTGCTCGTGGCGCTGCCGTTCGCCACAGTGAGTGGTTTCTTCGCGCCCGGGCGCATGCCACCCGGGACCGGAAAGCCCTGGGCGATCGCCGCGCTCTTGTGGTTCGGCACCCTGTTCGTGGCCGTGCTCGTGCTGCTCGCGCTCGACGCGATCCGCCTCGGCTGGGCCCTGCACCGCCTCGGTCGCCGCTGGGTGGGACGGCCGCTTCCAGCGCCCGATCCCGAGCGTCGATTGTTCTTCTCGCGCGCCCTCGCGGGCGTCGCGGCCCTCGGCTCCGGCGGGATCTCGGCAGCGTCGGTGGACACGGCGCTGTCCGCTCCCACGGTTCGGCGCCTCGAGGTTCCAATCGTCGGGCTGCCCGCCGAGCTCGAGGGACTGTGCATCGCGCAGGTGAGCGACGTACACGTCGGGCCGACCATCGGCACGGCGTTCGTGCGTCGCATCGTGGACACGGTCAACGCCCTCTCGCCGGATCTGGTCGCCATCACGGGGGATCTCGTGGACGGGAGCGTCGCGCGCCTGCGCGAGGCCGTGGCGCCCCTCGCCCAGCTGCGGAGCCGCTTCGGAACGTTCTTCGTGACCGGCAACCACGAGTACTACTCGGGCGCGGACGACTGGTGCGCGCACCTCGGCACGCTCGGCATTCGCGTGCTGCGCAATCAGCGTGCCGAGATCGCCGTCGGGGCGGGCCGGCTCGATCTCATCGGTGTCGAGGACTTCTTCGCGACGGGTCCGAGGCACGATCTGACCACCGCGATGGCCGGCCGCGAAACCTCGCGCCCTGCCGTGCTGCTCGCGCATCAACCGCGCTCGATCTTCCAGGCTGCTGCCGCGGGGATCGATCTGCAGCTGTCAGGGCATACCCACGGCGGGCAGATCTGGCCTTTCACCTACCTCGTCTACCTGCAGCAGCCCTACGTGCGGGGCTTGCACCTCCATGCTTCTCGCACGTGGATCTATGTGCACCCGGGGACCGGCTACTGGGGACCGCCCATGCGGCTCGGGGTACCGCCCGAGGTCGCGCTGATCCGGCTGGTTCGCGGTCAGCGCCCGAACAGCTCGAGCTGAGCGCCCGCCGGAGTGCTGGGGACCGCGGGATCGACCAGGGGCCGACCGTCGATCGGATCGGCGCGGCCCATGCCTTCTTCGAAGCCGAGCCGTGCGCAGCTGGCAGAGAACAATGCGGCGATTGCCTCCGCGTAGGGACCTTCGCCACGCATGCGGTGGCCGAATCGCGGGTCGTAACGGCGGCCCCCTCGGGTCTCCTCGACACGGCCGAGCACACGGTCGGCGCGGTCGGGCAGCTTGGTGCGGAGACGCTCCTCGAACACCAGCTCCACGGGACCCGGCAGCCGCAGCATCGTGAAGCCGGCCCAGCGGGCGCCGGCCGCGCGGGCCCGCTCGAGGACACGCGGCATCTCCTCGTCGGAAAGGCCTGGGATGATCGGCGCGACGTTGACGCCCACGGCGATGCCCGCCTCGGCGAGCCTGCGAATGGTCTCGATGCGGCGGCCGGGAGGGGGCACGTAGGGCTCGAGCGCGCGCGCATGCGCGTCGTCCGCGAACGGCACGCTCAGGGTGACGCGCACGCGGGCCACCCGATCGAGTGCCGTGAGCAGGTCGAGGTCGCGCTCCACGAGCGGTGACTTCGTGATGATCGCGACGGGGTTTCGATGCGCGAGGCACACCTCGAGGCAGCCTCGGGTGAGGCGATAGCTGGCCTCGAGGGCTTGATAGCAGTCCGTGTTCCCGGACAGCACGATGTGCTCGCCGCGCCAGCTCTTGCGCGAAAAGGCTCTGGCCAGGAGCGACGGGGCTTCGGGCTTGATGACGATGTTGCGCTCGAAGTCCGTGCCGGCGCCGAAGCCGAGGTATTCGTGCGTCGGGCGCGCGTAACAGTAGGCGCAGCCGTGAAGACAGCCGCGGTAGGGGTTCACGCTCCAAGAAAACGGCAGGTCCGGGCTGTCGTTGCGCGAGAGGATCTCCCGCGTCGCATCCACGAAGACTTTCAAGCGTGCGGGCGGGGGCTCGCCGATCCATTCCACCGCGGTGTCGAGCCAGGGGTTCGGCGGGTTCGAGACGGGCGATAGCATCCCGCCATGATGTAGCTGAACGGATGATCAGTCAACTTCGGGAGTCAATCACCCAGCGCTGAACGACAGCGGGTAGCGCGCGCTCACCACGCCGCGCGGCGGTGGAAACTTCCACGCAGCCGCTTTCTTCTTCATGCACTCGCTCGCCTGCTTGAGGTTCGGCGACGCCTTCTCCACCGCCACGAGCGGTGTGCCATCGCCGCTGATCGTGAATTGCAGGACGATCTCGCCGTTCGGGTTCGCGGCGCTCATCACGCACTGATCGAGCTCGGCGCCGTGGCTGTCCACCACCTGCTGGATGACGCGGGGGTCGAGACCCGCCGGGCCCGCGTCCTCGCTGCCGCCCTTCTTCTTCATCTTGCGCTCGTCGACCGACTTCGGCGTCGTCACCATCACCTCGACCTGGAACGCGCCGCCATTGTCGGCCGTCTTGAGGTCGTTGATCGCGAGGATGAGGAACCCCGCCGTCTCTGCGGTGAACTTCTTGTGCTCACCGATCACCATCGCCTTCATGCCGAGCTGGCCGATCAGCGCCGCGTGGTTGTGCCCGTCACGGAAGCCCGGCTGGTTGTATTGCACCTTGGCCGAGATCGTCGGGACGCCGTTCGGTCCCGCGGTGCGATCGGGGTACTTCTTCGCGTTCGGCGCCACCCGGCCGCTGGCGTGCACCTCGACCACCTCGCCCTCGTTGACCGGCACCGCCACGTACTCGCCACCCGGCGAGTCGGTGGTGCGTGCGGTGCGCGCGAGGTCCGCGATCTGCTGGTTGGCCGGCACGTTGTACTTGTACGTGCGTGGCTTGTCGGCGCCGCATTTCTCGACCTCATACGTCAAGACCGACGGGCCGACCTTGACCGTGCGCTTGCCGGGCTTTCGCATCTCCTTGAACTTCACGAGGCCCTGGCCGAGTTGCTTCTCCTGACCCGGGCCCTCGTAGTCGTAGAGGAGGAACGCCGCCGAATCGTCCTCGTCGAACAGGTGCTCGTCGACCACGACGCTGTAGCCCCACCTTGGCGATAGCGTGGACGGGATCGGATAGGTGCGCACCACGCGATCGCCGAGCTCGAGGCGAACCATCGGGTCGACCGGTGCCTTCTCGGGCAGCGGCGCGTTTGGCAGGCGCGTCACGCCGTCGGCAGCGAGGCGGATGCCGCAGGTGTCCGAGATGTGCCGCAGCCCCGGCAGCGACAGGCACGCCAGGTCGGAGAACGGCATGGCGCTTCGATCGCCCGCGCCCTTGAGCTTCTTGGCGTCGATCTGCGCCGAGACGATCGTGATCTTGAGGTCGCCGGCCCGGGCGCCCCGCGGCGCCACCGCGATCCCGAGCCCCAGGCACGCTACCCAGCACGCAAGATGGATTCGCATGCGCCGCATGTTACCGCAGGGGCGGGACGAAGCGGCCGGCTCTATGATGACGCAATGAGCATCTCGCGAGCGCTCGTCCTCGCAGCCGTCGCGCTCACGGGCTGTGGAGAGCCCCGCAGGCCGGCGCCCGGGCTCGCATCCCAGCCGATCGTTCGCTGCCCGGCGGGCATGGCGGAGATCCCGGCGGGAGTCGTCGAGCTGGGCCAGGCTGGCTCACGTAACGTGGAGGTCGCTGGCTTCTGCATGGATCTGACGGAGGTGACCGTCACCGCCTACGCTTCGTGTGTTGGTGCGGGCGTGTGCCCGCCCCAGTCGGCAGCCTGCGATCCGCCCGTGGGCGGTGGGCGGCGGCCCGTCAGCTGCGTCGACTGGAACGGTGCGAGCGCGTACTGCGGGTGGGTCGGCAAGCGGCTTCCCACGGAGGAGCAGTGGGTGCGTGCGGCCTGTGGAGGCGATGGCCGGATCTACCCGTGGGGCAATGCCGAGCCAACCGATCAGCTTTGCTGGATGGGCGAGCCAGGTCGATTCCGGAACGGCAGCCGCGGGCTTTGCGACGTGGGATCGTTTGCGGCGGGTAAGAGCCCCTTCGGTCCGCTCGACCTGGCGGGCAACGTCTCGGAGTGGACCTCGAGCGTTGATCGAGGTCTGCACGTGATCCGCGGCGGGGGCTTCAACGAGAGCCCAGCGATGATGTGCTGTCTCTGGCGCTGCCGCAGCGCGGACGGCGGGGATGCCGTCGACCCGGCTCGCGGCATGCGTTGCGTCGCATCCCTGCGAACCTGAGGCAAGTCGGGTGGGTGCGGAAGGAATCGAACCTTCAACCTCCGGATTAAGAGACCCATCCGCCTGTCCGCATGTGTCGCGCGGCGATGGACACTCCGACGGTGAGGGCGAGTAGCCGATCGATTCTGTCCTGTGCCAAGAGCGCCTGGAAGCCAACGGGTGCTACACCTTTTGGTACAGGAGGCGCCATGCCGGAGCGAGCGGGGCTGCGTGTCGTGCGAGTGGTTCCAGGAGCGCGGCGACCGGTGGGGCCGAAGCCTGCGGAGCCCTGGCGGCCTGCCTCGGCAGTGGGCCAGCGCCCGGCCACGGGTCCGTTGTGCAAGCGCTGCAAGCTGCGCCATGTGAAGGACGCTGACGATGGCCTTCCCGCCGATCCTGATGAGCGCGCTGAAGGTGCTCGGAGTGTACGGAGTGCTTCGTCCCCTGACCAAAGGGCAGCGCGGCAAGCTCCTCCGTACTGGGGACGCGGGTCTGACGTGCTTGGCTGCGCTGCGAGACGAGCTGCGGCGGCTCGTCCGCGAGTACCAGATCGTTGTAGGCGACCTCGCCCCGGGCCGCCGCATACGACGACAGGGACGGCCGGGCACCTCGGTCTCGTTGCTGCGACGGCTCAAGATTGCGCTGTCGCGGCAGCGCGACATTCTAATGGACCTGGCTGACCCGCTGCCTGCGAGCCGTCGGCTGGCATTGCGCGGCTACCTTGACCGAGAACGTGCTCGGGTGGTGGAGGTATGGCTCCGGAGGCCCGCGCGCAGGAAGGGCCCGGGCAGGCGGCCCAGTGACGTAGACAGGCGACGGGCTAGAGCTGCGCTGTTGGCGTTCTTCGACGCCTGGGAGACGCCGCTGATCAAGCGCGAGGGGAGCGACGGACTGGCTCGCTGGACACCTACGCCCGACCCAGCGACGTCCGCTGGTGACGTGCCAGGCGTCGAGGCCTATCGGAGCCTCTTGGCGGCCGTGAAGGAAGCGCGGGCGCGCAGCGCGCCATTGTGCGCGGGACCTGACTGCGGTCACGCCGTCGAAAAACACGGCGAGGCGTGCTCCCCGACCTGCGCCGACCGGGCGCGCGGGGCAGCGGACCCCGATGCCGCCCACCGGGCGGAGAAGTGGCGCCAGCGACAGGCTGCCGGCACACGACGCCGGGAGGAAGCAGCCGCGAAGGCACGCCTGGATGCGCTCGCCGTCGTCACGGCGAGCCAGCACGACGACAAGATCATGGGGGTTCGCGCCAGTCGGCCGAAGGGTCACGTCTCGCTGCTTCCAGAAAAGTAGCGTTGGTGTGCGCACTTGGCGCGTTTCTCGGCGTACGTGCGCTGGGAAACAAAATGCCTTCATTTCGCCCGGATTGCGACACGGACAGACAGCCCGGTCGTCCTGCAGGAGGAACACATGCAGGACATCGGATCAGCGATTCACACCGCAATCGATCAGGCCGTAGCGCCGCTTCGGGCCGAGCTCGCCGAGCTGAGGGCCGAGGTTGGGCGGCGGGGAGCGGACCTGCTGCCGGCCGAGCTTGCGGCGGCTCGGCTCGGCATGTCGCCTGGCGCCCTGCGGCGGGCGGCAACACGCGGCGGTTCGCGTCGGCTGCGGGCTGCTGGCGTCGAGGTCGTGCGGCTCGGTCGCCGCCTGCGCTTCCGGATCGGCGGAGGCGCAGAGTGAGCGACATCGACGACCGAGTGCAGGAACCCGCCTGCCACGTGCTGCGGACCTTCGGCAACTGGCGCGTGCTCGAGGGGCAGTACAAGGAGGAGGCCCGAATCGCGCTCGAACACGTGGGCACGGACTACGACTTCTACTTGCCCAAGGGTCCGGACTTCCGAGAGGGGTTCTCCTGGCTGCGGCAGCTCTGGTCGAAGACCTGGATGACCGACGCCGATCGGGCCGACCTCGGGCGCGCCCTGCTGCTCTGGCTGACGATCGTCGGGGCGGAGTACTGACATGGCCTCGACACTCGATACCCCGATCGTCGGTGATGGCGGCCATCCGCTGCCACTCGAAATCAGGGCCGTGCTTGGCGAGCTCGCTGGGCTGCCCGAAGGCGAGCAGGCCGCCGCCGGTGAGATCCTGCGGGCGGCCCTGATCGTGCTCTTGACGACGATCGGGGAGACGTGGGACGTGAGCGCGAAGGAGGCCAGGAAGGCCGCGCCGGGCATCGTGGCAATGGCCGCGGCCCTCGGCCTCCTGATGACCGAGCGCGAGATCGTGGACGCGCTTGTGAACGCGGCCGAGCCTGTCCCGGGGGGCCGCGCCGGCAGGGCGGGCATGCCATGATGCTTGAGGCCGCACTGGAGTACGCCAAGCTGGGGTGGCATGTGCTGCCGCTCTGGGGCATCACGGCCGGCAAGTGCGACTGCGGCAAGCCCGACTGCAGCTCGATCGGCAAGCACCCGCTGTCGCGCCTGGTCCCGAACGGACTCAAGGATGCGACGATCGACAGGGATGCCATCGCCGCATGGTGGAAGGCGGTACCCGAACGCAAACGTCGCCATCGCCACCGGGGCGATTTCCGGGCTGGTCGTGATCGACATCGACGGCCCGGACGGCGAGGCATCGCTCGCCACGCTGCCGCCGATGCCAGAGACGCGCATCGTGCAGACCGGCCGAGGGAGGCATCTCTACTTCGCGCATCCTGGCGGCGCCGTGCCGAACAGCGCGGGCAAGCTCGGCAAGGGCATCGACGTGCGCGGCGATAGCGGCTATGTGGTCGCCCCGCCATCGCGCCACCTGATCCGGCCCTACGAGGTCATCCGCGGCGGCGAGCTCGCGGTCGAACCCGAGGCGTCGGCCAAGCCGGGCGGCCTGATCGTTCGCGCGCCGATCGAGCGTGCGACAGACGCGCTTGCTCGCGCGTCCACCTACCTCGCGGCCATCCCCGGCGCGGTATCTGGCCGTGGCGGGCACGATCAGACCCTCCGCGCCGCGCTGCACATGAAGGGTTTGGCCTTTCCGAGGGTGAGATCTTAGAGCTGCTCGTTGACGAGTACAACCCGCGCTGCAAGCCCCCCTGGCCCATGAAGGACTTACGGCACAAGGCGGCGGATGCCATCGCCGGCAGAGTGCCGGCCGGCTTCCACCTCGTTGGCGAGGCGCCTCCGCGGTCCGCGGCGAAGGAGGGCAGGATCCGGCTCCAGTGCATCGCAGACATCGAGCGCGAGGAGGTGACGTGGCTGTGGCGAGGGCGGGTGCCCTTCGGCAAGGTCACGCTCCTCGACGGCGATCCGGGGCTCGGAAAATCGCTGCTCTCCTGCGTGCTCGCCGCGGCCGTGACCCGTGGGAAGCCTCTCTGCGGCGACACAGCCACAGCCACGCGGGAACCGGCCAGCGTCATCATGTTCTCGGCCGAGGACGATGCGGGCGACACGGTCCGGGCCCGCCTGGAAGCGGCCGACGCTGACCTGTTGCGGGTGCACGTGCTGCACGTAGATGCAGAGCATGCGCCAGCGATCCCTGGCGACGTTGCCGAACTCGGGCGCCTCGTCACCGAGAAGCACGCCGCGCTCGTGGTTTTCGACCCTCTCATGGCCTTCTTGCCGAGCGAGATCGATGCCCACAAGGATCAGCACGTCCGACGGGCAATGGCCGCGCTCGGGCGCATGGCGGCGTCCACCCATGCGGCGGTCCTGATCGTCAGGCACTTGAACAAGACTGCCGGGGCATCCGCCCTCTACCGCGGCGGTGGCTCCATTGGCATCGCTGGTGCGGCGCGGTCCGTGCTCTTGGTGGCGAAGGACAGCAAGGACGAAGGACTCTGCCACCTCGCCCCGATCAAATCGAATCTCGGCCCGCGTGCGCCGACCCTCGGCTACAGGGTGGTCGCGCCCGACGGCGTGCCCGTGATCAAGTGGCAGGCCGGCGAGGGCGGGCTGGGGGCTGACGAGCTGCTCGCGATCGAGCCTCCCCGGCAGGGGGAGCGGCGCCGCGATGCGGCACAGGTTCTGCGTCACGAACTGGCCGGCGGGCCACGTTCGGGGCGTGAGGTCGAGGCAGCGGCCACGGCTGCGGGCATCGCCGCCAGCACGCTGCGCAGGGCGGCCGACGAACTCGGCGTGGTGCGGCGGCCGGGCGGCTACCAGGAACCCTGGCAGTGGGAGCTGCCTCCGACCCCAGTTGGCCACCCCGGAAAAGTGGCCAACGCTGTGGGCTCGCCCGCTGATCCTCTGCTCGGAGGGGAGCTGTGACGGCGGGCGGTCTTCTTTCGGCGCTCGCCTCCCGCGGCGTCACGCTCGCGCCCGCAGGCGACCGGCTGACCTACGACGCCCCTCCCGGCGCGCTCGACGTGGCGCTCCTCGACGCCATGCGCGCGCACAGGGACGAGCTGCTTCGCCTGGTGCGCGCCCGGCGTGCGCTGGACGTGCTCGCCTCGCGTCGGCGCATCTCGGCCGCGGTGGACGCGCTCGGCATTCCACAGGCCGCGGAGGCTCGGCGGGCGGGGGAGCGCTGGCGCGACGTGGCCACGGACTACGGGGTCGGACGGGCGGCGCTGGACGAGCTCGTGCGCTCCGAGGTGGCAGCGATCGCCGCGTGGCGCGCGGGCGCCGAGATTGAGGCCGCTGCGCCGTGCAGCGGGTGTGGCTGGAACGGCCCCGGGTGCTTCGTCGTGGCCACGGACGGCGTGGTCACGTGCGCCGGCTGCCTGACCGGAGAGCCGTCGTGAAGGTCGCGGCACACCCTGGCATATTGGGCTTGCAACAACCTCAACCCGAGGTGCTCCTTGAACCCGGCGACGCGGCCGAGCTCCTCGGCGTCAGCACGCAGCGTGTTCGCCAGCTCGCCGATGAGGGCAGGCTGCCCCCGGTCGCCGTCACGCGCCGCGGGTCGCGCTTGTTCCGCCGGGAGGACGTGGATCGCCTGGTGGCCGAGCGCGGCCGCGTGACGGGCGTGGCTGTGATCGCCGCGCCTCCGGGCGCACCACCCACGCGCGGTCTGATGCTCTGCGACGTGTGTGGCAGCGAGTACCCCACCGCGTCCCGCGGGCCCTTCCCGTGCAACTCGCCGGGCTGCGGCGGCACGGTGTCAGCGTGAAGGCTGTGCAAGCGCAACTACGGAGTCGCGCTGGGCAACTGTCGTCGAAGGAACGACCCGGTCTTGGCGGTCGCGGTAGGCCGGCCGCGCCGCCTGGTGCTGTCTCGCTTGCTTGACCACGGCGGAGACGGCTGCCACGATCCCCTGAGATGTCTGATCTACTGAACCTCTGGGTCGTGCTGCACCGGCCCGAGCAACCGAAGGGTGACTGGGCGGCCCATTGCCTCGAGATCGACGTGGTCTCGCAAGGGCGCAACCCTCGGCACGCGATCGAGATGGTCGCGGAAGCGATCGTGATGACGCTCAAGGCCGACCTCACCACCAAGCAGCTGCCCTCGCGTCGTCGCGCACCAGACGAGTTCTGGGATGAGCTGTGGGCCATCCTGAGAAATAGCGAGCCGACGTCGCTTGCCAAGGGCTCGGCCGGCGCGATAGCACTCGCCGGACAGCTCGTCCTGCGAGTCGAGACCAAGCCCCGCCGGAAGGCCGCTCCGCATCCTTTCGAGGTGCCTGCTCTGTGGGCCTCCAAGACCCGCGATGCACACCCATAGCCGATGCCCGCCAGACTGGCCGACCTGACCCGCGCACTGCGGAACATGGGCGTCAACGTCGAGAAGCCGCGGAGCGGATCCCACTACCGGGCCGTGCGCGGAGGGACCGTCTACCCAATCCCTGCGCACAACGGGCCGAAGACGGAGATCACGGACACGTACATCCGCGGGGTCTGCCGCGCCTTTGGACTCGACGAGGACGAACTTCGCAAGCTGCTGTAGGGCCCCAAAGCGGCCTCAATCGTCGTCGCCCGTGTCCGGGCATCGCCTCAGACCGACTCTTTCGCGGCGCGGTCAGTCCTCGTCCACGACCTTGCGCGAGGCCTTGGGCGGGAGGATGTATACGGGCGCGTCCGGATCCCGCGGCTGCACGGCCGGCAGGATCGCTACCGCTACGTTGACCTGCGAGCCCTCCCGCTCGGCCCGCTCGGTCGAGGGGAACGCGCCCCACAGGCGGGCCGCCAGCTCGGCCGCACGCAGGCGCACGTGGTGGTCGGGGCCACCGGTGGAGACGCCCTCCGCGGTGAAGTACTCGCGCGTCGCGTCGAGGCTTGCCATGACGGCGCGCGCCACCGCGTCGGGCGACAGCCCGGCCCGATCGAAGGCGTCCGCGAGCTCCTCCCGCACGGTGGAGCTCGCGAGCATGCGCGACACGACTGCGCTGCCCGTCCGCGCGTTCTTGTGGCCGAGCAGCTCGACACCAACCTCCGCGCCGGTCATACCCTTCGCCAGACCCTTGAGGGCGGTGGCCTGCTTGGGCGTCAACCTGCTCTTGCGCGGCATGGGCTACTCCTCGCCCGTCGAGGGGGCTGCGGCAACCCCGGCCGCGGGGCTGCTGGGACTGGTCGGCTTGCACACGCTATCTGGTCCGAGAAGGGTGGGGACCGGCCCAGACTTGCAGAGTTGCTCACTGCCGGGAGTGCTCAACTCTGGAGAGTCTGGCCAAGAACCTGCCCGTTTTCCTGCTGTTTCTTCCAGACTTTGCAGAGTTGAGCACCTGGAGGGGGTGAGCAACTCTGACAAGTCTGGAGGTGAGGTGCTCAACTCTGGTGCCGCCGCGAGGACGGCCAGCCATTCCCCGGCGTCGGCCCGCTCGTGGTCAACCAGCTCGGGGTGCTCGGCGGCGTGGGCGTCGAGGCGTGCGAGCAGGCGGCGGCGGGCGAGGTCGTCGGTCATCGCTTGCGCCCCTTCTCCGCGCGCTCCAGGGCGTCGAGGAGCAGCTCTCGCATGGCATCGGTCAAGGCGTAGGCAAGGGCCGGTAGGTCCGTCTGCCGCCGCTCCTGGTAGGCCAGGAGGCGCTCGTACAGGTCCAGCGGTAGCCGCGCCGTGACCTGATGGCTGCGGCCGGTGACAACCAGCGTGATCGTGGCCTTACTTCGCGGCTTCATGTGGCCATCGTTTCAGGCGATCCTCGTGCCCCTCGATCCGAGGGTCGCACGTGGACGCCCGGAAGACAGTGGTCGTCCGCGTTCGGTCGGCTATCATGTTCAGGTCAAGGCTACGTTTGGTTGGGCGCGGTACGACACGGCTTGGCGGGCACGGAGAGAGGCGGCCCCCGCGCGGGCCGCCCTCGTTCTTGCCGTCACGGACGTGGCACGTTTCGCATTATCGCGCGCAGATTGTTGAGAGCCTTGCATTCAACGCCGTCATCGGCTGAGCCCGCGCGTTCGACCTCACAGGCCTTGGCGAAAAACTGCTCAGCCAATCGATAGTCCTGGCGCATGTCCCGGCCGGAGAGATACATCGCGCCGATTCCGGAACACGCCCGCGCGACTCCAGCTCCGCAAGAGAAGTTGTAGAGTTCATACGCTCTTCGGATGTCGCGTGGCACGACCTTCCCTTGGTCGTAGAGCCAGGCAAGATGCGTGCACCCCTGTGCCTCGCCACCGCCGCAGGCTTTCTGGTAGAGGCTCATGGCGAGCTGCGGATTATCAGTCACGCCTCGCCCCTTCTCGAACATCTGGCCCAGCCGAACGCAAGCCGATAGCATGCCCTTCTCGCAAGCCTTGCGGTAACTCTCGGAGGCTAGCCAGTCGTCCGGTGAAACACCTCTTCCAGTTTCTTGGTTCAATCCGAGGCTGAAACAAGCGAGTGCATCACCGGCCTCGCATGCACTCTGAAATAGCTTGGACGCGCGCGCCTCGTCGCGAGAGACGCCAGTGCCGTATTGGTACATGCCGCCCAATAGAGAGCACGCGATGGGCTGGCCCGCAGTGCATGCCTTCTCGAAGAGCGCCACAGCGACCCGGTCGGACTGCGCGACACCCCTGCCGTTGCGAAACATCTGGCCCAGAGTTACGCAGTCGTCGGGCTTCTGGTCTCCAAGGACGCGACAGGGTGGAGTTGCCACGTTGCCGAGGGCGGCGTCGGCTCGCCTTCGATCGGCCTGCGCGCTCAATCGGCGAAGCCCTGTTGCCGCCTTGCAGTAGCTCTCGTTGCCAAGATCGCAAACTGCATCACAGGCATGCACGTCCCCCCGCGCGCACGCATCAACGCTGTCCTCCACGCGGGGCGCTACCGGCCCCGGTTCGGGCTGACCAACGGTGGCAGCGTGATCAACGATCGCCGCGCACTGCACGATCAGGCTGATCGATCCCCCGCCCCCGACCGTGATGCTGATGCCGCGCTGCTGCGGCGGTGACATTGCAGCATGTGAGCCCACCCTGTCGATCACGCGGTAGGGTCCCCCACACGCCTCCAGCGCTCGCTCGTAGCAGGTCTCGATCTGGTCGCATCGGACTGAGAGGCCGGGTGCGCCGTTCGGCAGAGCCACGGGGCTGACGCTGGCGCATGCGGCGACTGTGCAAGCGCATCCCAGCACCCAGCCTTGGACTGGACGTCGCGTCATGGCAGCCGATACGGCTCGCCCTGCCTGTACGGCTGCGGCGCGGCGCACCCGACGACGAGGACCACCAGCACCACCCACCCACCCACGCACGATCACGGTCGCGATGATACCCCGCTCCCCCCGGGCGGGGGCTCAAGTAGCCCTCGCGCCCTACTCTCAGGCCCGAGCAGACTGGACGGCAGGTGCCCCAGGGGTTGCCACTGCACTCGTTGATGATCATAATGCGTGCATGGCTGCTGAATACCTGACGCTGACGCTGAGGATGCCGCGGGCGGTGCGTGAAGCACTGGACGCGGCGGCCGACCGGGACTCGCGCTCGGTGAACTCGTTCGTGAACCTGCTGCTCGTGAAGCACCTGGGCGAGCTCGGTGTGCTCAAGGGCGCCACGCTGCCGCGCGGCCGGGCCAAGAAGAAGGGGGGCCGCTGATGGCCAGCGTCTACAACCGCGGCACGCGCGAGCTGCCGAACTACTGGGCGAAGTACAAGGACGAGGGCGGCAACTGGCGCAGCGTGCCCACGAAGCAGCCGACAAAGGCGCAGGCCCGTCGCTGGATCGAGGAGGTCGAGGCGCGCATCCGCCGCGGTCAGGTCGGCATCGAGCCGCTCGTCGAGCCGGTCCGCGTGCCGACGCTCAAGCAGCTCGCTGACCTGTTCGTGGCCCAGTACAGCACGCCGCGGGTCAAGGACATCGAGACCTACCGGTCCACCGCGAAGTACATGCTGGAGCGCCACATCATCCCGGCGCTCGGCAGCAAGCCAGCGGATAAGGTGCGGCCGGCCGATCTCGAGGCGCTCCGCGACTGGGGCTTGCGCGAGGGCAAGGTGAGGCGCAGGGCGGGGAAGGGCGGCTCCACCGATGCCGCGGAGGGGCTCAAGCCGCAGACCGTCAAGCACTGGCTGATGTGCATCTCGCGCATCTACAACTGGGCGCGGCAGCGCGACCTGATCGACTGCCCGAACCCCGTGGGTCGCGTGGACAAGCCGAGCCTGGCCGGCCGGGATCAGGACTTCGACTTCCTCTCGAAGGACGAGGTCGAGCGGCTACTCGGGCGCGAGCAGATCCCGAGGAGCGAGCGAACGGTCTACGCGATCGCCGTCTACGCGGGCTTGCGCATGGGCGAGCTGTACGGGCTCCGCTGGCGCGACCTCGACCTCGATCGCGGGCAGCTCACGGTCAAGCGCAGCTACACGCTCGTCCCCAAGAGCGGCAAGCTGCGGCACGTCCCGATCAACCCGCGCCTCGCGACCTTGCTCCGGCAGTGGCGCGAGCTCTGCCCGCCCACCGCCGAGGGCCTCGTGCTGCCGACGCCGCCGGGCAAGCGCAGGCGCAAGGACGGCACCGCGGCGACGTACACGCCGCACATGCGGGTCAAGGACTCCGACTACGACTTCGCCGCCCACCGCGAGCTGGCCGGCTGCCACCGCGTTCGGTTCCACGACCTCCGGCACACGTTCGCCAGCCACTTCATGATGTCGGGCGGGAACATCCTGACCCTTCAGAAGCTGCTCGGGCACAGCTCGGTCAGCGTGACCCAGCGGTACGCCCACCTCGCCCCGGACTTCATGCGCGGCGAGCTGGAGCGGATGTCCTTCGAGCCGAAGGCCAGCGACGTGGTCAGCCTGGACGACTACCGCGCCGAGCGCGTCGCCGCCGTGGGCGGCAGCCAGGCGCCCCTTGGTACGCATTTGGTACAGGGCGGGAGTGAATTTCTGGAGATGGTCTGAAAGATGAATCGTTTCGGGTGGGTGCGGAAGGAATCGAACCTTCTCG